>CAZUGY010000066.1:4929-21682 GCA_964620265.1 uncultured Alcaligenaceae bacterium | reverse complement strand
GGGTGAAATCCGAGGCGCTCGGCATCGCGCTCTTCGACGCAATCGCCAGCGACGACCCCACTGCGCTCATCGGCCTGCCGCTGATTGCGCTGTGCCGGATGCTGCGCCACGAGGGGCTCGACCCGCTCCTTTCGCCCTTGGCGATCGCGCCATGAAAGGGGGCGTCCTCTACCTCGTGCCCAATCTCCTGGGCCACGTCCCGCCCGAGGCCGTGCTTCCCGCGCGCACGATCGAGATCGCGCGCACGCTCGCACACTGGGTGGTGGAAACGGAGAAGCCGGCACGAGCGTTTCTCAAGACACTGGCGCTGCCGGTGCCGATCGCGCAGCTGCACATCGTGCCGCTGCCCGGGGCCGGCGCACGCTTCGATGCGGCGCAGCTCCTCGCCCCGGCGCGCAACGGCCAGTCCCTGGGCTTGCTCTCCGACGCCGGGTGCCCGGGCGTGGCCGACCCGGGCGCACCGCTCGTGTCCGCCGCGCACGCCGCCGGGATTCGCGTGGTGCCACTCGTGGGCCCCTCCTCCCTGCTGCTGGCGCTGATGGCGTCGGGGATGAACGGGCAGAGCTTCGCGTTCCATGGCTACCTCCCGGTCCCGGCGCCCGAGCGCGCCGCCGCGTTGCGCCGCCTCGAGGACGAGTCCCGCGCGCACCAGCGGGCGCAGCTCTTCATCGAGACGCCCTATCGCAATGCGGCGATGATCCAGTCGTTGGGCGAGGCATTGCGCGCCGACACCCAGGTCGCGGTGGCGTGCGACCTCACGCTCCTCACCGAGACGATCGAGCGCCGCACCGCCGCGGCGTGGCGCAAGGAGGATGCCGCGCGATTCGCGAAGCGGCCTGCGATATTCGTCCTGCAGGCCGGCGTTTCGCGCTAGTGTCCACGGTGCTCTACCCGCCGTCCTTGCCGGCGCTCGTCGGCCAGGGCGCGGGACTCGTCGGCGGTCAACGGGGATTCATCGGAACCCCCATCCCACACAGGGGCGTCGCGGCTACGCTTCCGATCTCCAACCTTCCGCCACCGCACAGCTCGATGAACGCGCTCGCTCCCCGATCGTCCCCATGGGGGATCGATCGCCTGTCGGCGTCGTTCCGGGGTGTCACGGCGGGACGTACCGGAATCCTGATTCTCCTCTGCGTCGCCATGGCGTTCGCCTCATGGCCGACCGCGTACGCGATGAAGGATGCCGAGTACCTTGGCGCCATGATGGGCGTGCTCAAGATCAGCGCCGGCCTCGTGATCTCTTATGGCGCCACGGCGCTCGGGGCAGTCTGGATCGTCAATCGCCTGCCTTCCGGCTCCGTGCGCTGGTGGAGCGCGCTCGCCGCCGTGCTCGCGGTGGGTGCCATCCTCTACGCGGGCCTGACGTTGCTGATGTTCCCCAACCGCTCGCTCATGGTGTCGTTCTGGCTCGTTATCGAGGGCCTGATGGAAGCCGGCGGGCTGGCCTTGATCTGTGTCCTGCTGACGCGCGGGGATCACGCACGAGCTTTGCTCGTCCAGGAGGAGCTCGATCGGCTGACGCTCGACCGCCAGCTCGCCGAAACCCGCGTGCTGACGTTGCAGTCGCAGATCGAGCCACATTTCCTTTTCAACACGCTCGCCAACCTGCGTCGCCTGATCGCCCTCGACCGGGCCGCCGGCAGGGCCATGACCCGGGAGTTCTCGACCTACCTCGCCGCCACGCTTCCTGCGCTGCGCAACGCGAACTCCACGCTGGGCCGCGAGATTGCGCTCACCCGGGCGTACCTGCGCGTCCATGAGATGCGCATGGGAGATCGGCTGCGCGTGTCCGTCGACGTGCCCGAGGCCCTTGCCGACATTCCCTTTCCGCCGATGATGCTGGTCACGCTGGTCGAGAACGCGCTGAAGCACGGAATTGCACCCCTTCCGGAGGGCGGTGCGGTCACCATCGTGGCGCAGGCGATTGCCGGTCGACTGATCGTGGAAGTACGCGACACGGGGGCCGGGATCAAGGTCCACGCGGGCGCTGGACTGGGAATCGCCAATACGCGAGCGCGCCTGCAAGCGCTCCATGGCGCGGGCGCACGACTGCGGATCCGGACCAACGATTCGGGAGGCGTGACCGCCGCGATCGAGATGACGCCGGGATCAACACTCCTGTGACCGGCTATCCAACCGTGTCGAGCGCCCCCGGGGCACCGCTGCGTGCCGTGCTCGACCGTCGCACCGATACTACCGTTGCCCGCACGCGAGGACTGTTCGCTCTCGGTTTCCTGGCGCTCACCACGATCGAGTTCGTCGTCACATACGGGTCGTCGCGTCCGGTCGAGCTCTGGGCCCATGCCCTCTGGAGGTCCTTCTACAGCGCGGGGATCGATGCCGGGTCGTGGTGGTGCTGCATCGCCATGGCGGAGGCCTTTGCCTTCGGGACCCGCCGCTCGTGGCGCTATGCGATCGCGACCCTCCTCGCGAGTGCCATTGCCCTGCTCCTCCACTCGCTGACGCAGACCTGGCTCTTCGAATCACCCTACGGGAAAGCGGCCCGTGAGCCCTTCGTCGTATGGTGGCAAGTCGGCTTCGTCGGTCTTTGGCGGCTGTCGGTCCTGACCATCGCGTACTGTTATCGCCTGCAGCTTCTCTCCGGACACGCGGTGCTCGCGCGTGCGCGCCTCGATCGCTCGACGCTTGCGCGCAAGACCGCGGAATCGAAGCTCCGGATCCTGCAGGCGCGGGTGGATCCACGCCTGCTGTTCGATGCGCTCGCCGACGTCGAGCGCCACTGTGATGCCGATCCGTCGCGGGCGGACGCGACGCTCGATCGCCTCGTCACGTATCTGCGGGCGGCGCTGCCGCAGGCGCTCGATCGTCCATCGACCCTCGGCACCGAGATCGAGCTCGTGCGCGCCTACCTGTCCCTGGTCGGCACGCGCAGTGGCCGCAGCGTGACGCTGGACGTAAATCTCGACATGGCAGTGCTGCATGACATTGCGATGGCGCCGATGCTTCTGCTGCCCGTCGTCCAGGAAGAGCTCCGCGCGAGTGGCGGGAAGGCGACGGCAGTGGACATGCAGGTGGCGACGTGCGGCGATCGTGTGGAAGTCGCGGTCTGCCTGCGCGGCGAGGCACCCGACGTACGCGACCCCGGGGGCTTGCCGCCCTCCCTCCTGACGCGGCTCGCCGGAATCTACGGATCCACGGCGTCCCTGCAAAGGAGAGCCAACGCCGCAGGAGGTTTCACCGTGACCTTGTCGATTCCGCACGAGCATGCCGCGCGCACTGATCGCTGAGGACGAGCCGCTGTTACGCGGCGAGTTGCGCAGCGCCTTGCAGGCGCTCTGGCCGGAGCTCGTGGTGGTGCATGAGGCAGCCGACGGCATCGAGGCCAATCGCGGCCTCGACGAGGCGGCGCCCGACATCCTCTTCCTCGACGTCCAGATGCCGGGAATGACGGGCCTCGATGTCGCGCGACGGGCCAGCGGCAAATGTCACGTCGTCTTCGTGACCGCCTACGATCAATATGCCGTCTCGGCCTTCGAGCAAGGCGCCGTCGACTACGTGCTCAAGCCCTTCGCCATGGCGCGACTGGCAGAGACCGTTGCCCGCCTGCGGGCGCGTCTCGAGCAACGGCCGGCCCGGATAGAGGGGGTCGTGGAGCGGCTGGCCCAGCGCGAGGCCAAGCCGCCCGAGTACCTGCGGTGGGTCCAGGCGTCGCAGGGCACGAGCCTTTCGATCATCACCGTCGATGAGGTGTGCTATTTCAAGGCGGACCACAAGTACACGCTGGTCATGCTGAGCGACGCCGAGGCGCTGATGCGGATGCCGATCAAGGAGCTCGCCGAACAGCTGGATCCGAGTATGTTCTGGCAGATCAACCGATCGACGCTCCTGAACGTCGCAGCAGCGGCAGGCGTGTGCCGCGACGTCCGTGGCCACCTGGTGGTACGTCTGAAGGAACGCAAGGAAACGCTACCGGTGAGTGAATCGCACACTCACCTCTTCCGGCAGATGTAGCACCGCCCGCGCGGCATGGTCCTAGGCTGTGGCCGCCGGCGAGTCCCCGATGTAGCTCTTGAGCATGCGGTTCTCGTAGCTCTGCTCCTCGTACACCGCCTTGGCCACGTCGTGGAACGACACCACGCCTTCGAGCGTATTGCCGTTCAGCACGGGGACGTAGCGCTGGTGCCGCTCGAGCATCGCGCCGCGCAGCGACATGACATCGAGGTCGGGCCGGCACGTGAGGGGGTCGCGGTCGCAGACCTCCGCCACGCGACGCTCGCCCACGCTGCCGTCGCCGTCGGCAATGGCCGCGAGCACCTCGCGGAAGGTCAGCATGCCGGCGAGGTGGCCGTGATCCATGACCACCAGCGAGCCGATGTCGTTGTCGGCCATCGCCCGGATGGCGTCGATCAGCGCGCCGTCGGGGGATGTGGTGAAGAGGGTGTTGCCCTTGATGCGCAGGATCTCGCTGACCAGCATGGCGCCTCCTCGATGGCCGGGAGTGGGGGTTTACCCGGACGTCGAACGAGCCTACTCCGCGCGCGCGCCCGGCGCAATCGGACGGGCGCGCACCCGCGCCCGCCCAGGATCACGGAGCCGCTACTTGTACAGAACGTCGGGCAGCCACATGCCGATCCCCGGGAAGGCGTAGAGCAGCACGATCGCGATGATCTGGATGCCCATGAAGGGCAGCATGCCGGCGAAGATCTGGTTCAAGGTCACGTGCGGCGGCGACACGCCCTTGAGATAGAACGCCGCCATCGCCACCGGGGGCGAGAGGAATGCCGTTTGCAGGTTGAGCGCCACGAGCAGCCCGAAGAAGAGCGGATCGATGTTGAACTTGGCGAGCAGCGGGATGAAGATCGGCATGAAGATCACGATGATCTCGGTCCACTCGAGCGGCCAGCCCAGCAGGAAGATGATCACCTGCGCGAGGATCATGAACTGGATGGGCGTGAGCCCGAGCGAGAGCACCCACCGCTCCACCACGTCCTGGCCGCCCAGGAGCGCGAAGGCCGCCGAGAAGATCGACGACCCCACGAAGAGCCAGCACACCATCGCCGAGGTCTTGGCGGTGAGGAAGGTGGACTCCTTGACCGTATTGCCGAGCTTCAGCTCGAAGGTGGCGACGACGCACCACAACCCGACCGCGGCGATCGTCACCCACCCGATCCACGTCGGTGGCCCGCTCTCCAGCACTTCGAACTGCAACAGGAGGTACCACACGACCGAGACCGCAGCGAGGAGCCACAGTGGCACGTACCTGCGCAGCAGCCTCCCGCGCCGCTCCTGCGGCAGGGCGAAGAGCGTGTAGATCGCCGCCAGCACGAATCCGCCGAGCGAGCCCACGGCCGCCGCCTCGGTGGGTGTGGCGAGCCCGAACACGATGGTGCCGAGCACCGCGAGGATCAGGACCGCCAGCGGAAAGAACGACGCCAGCAGCATCTTGAATATCTCGAGCCGCGTGAACGTGAAGATCGCGTAGAAGACCGCGAGGCCCGCGAGGCCGATCCCCAGCACCACCCAGAACGACATGGGCGCCGGCTCGCGATGCCACTCCGTGGCGGCGGCCGTGTCCGCCGCCGACGCGGCCGCGTCCGGCATTGCGGCGGAACTGGCTGGAGCCTCCGGCGCTGCGGGGCTTTCCGCCGGCGCGGGCGCGGTGGGCTCCGCGGCGCCGCCACCCAACGATTCGGCGGCAGGCTCGTCCCCGGGTGGCTCCTGCAGACCGCCCGCGTCCGCGGCCGGGTCTGCGCCCGGAGGCTCCCCGACACCGCCCCCGTCCGCCGACGAATAGGTCTGCGAGGAGAGCTCGAGCCCCGTGGTGTCGGTGACCACGTTGGGCTTGGTGAGCGCGTGCCAGGTCAACCCCATGAGCACCAGGAACGCGATGGTCGGCAGCAGCGTGATGGTGAGCTCGCGCAGCAGGCGCGACATCGGAACGGCGGCATTCGCCTGGCCCTTCAATGCGCGGAGCAGCGCGGGCAGGACGTGGGTCGATGCCTTGGCGGCGATCGCCGACACGTAGGTCGGCAGCGGCACCCGCCGCTCCGCGTCCGGCAGCGGCGGCATCCAGGCCGGCTTCAGCTTGGCCACGATCACCACGTACAGGATGTACAGGAACGCGAGCATGAGCCCGGGGAAGAAGGCACCCGCATACAGCTTCACCACCGACACGCCGGCGGTGGCGCCGTAGACGATGAGCATCACCGACGGCGGGATGAGGATGCCCAGGCACCCGCCCGCCGTGATCACGCCCGCCGAGATCTTGATGTTGTAGCCCGCGCGCAGCATCGCCGGGAGTGCCAGCAGGCCCATCAGCGTGACCACGGCACCCACGATGCCGGTGGCGGTGGCGAACACCGCGCAGGTCACGAGGGTGGCCACCGCGAGCGATCCCGGCAGCCGCGCGAGGGCGAGGTGCAGGCTCTTGAAGAGCTTCTCGATGAGGTTCGAGCGCTCCACGAGATAGCCCATGAACACGAACAGCGGGATCGAGATCAGGACGTCATTGGCCATCACCGAATAGGCGCGCTGGACCATGAGGTCGAGCGTCTGCTGCACGGCCTGCTCCGGGCTCTGGTCGCGGTAGGCGAGCCACGCGAAGATCACGCCCATGCCCATCAGCGTGAACGCCGTGGGAAAGCCCAGCATGATCGCGATCACGATGAGCGCCAGCATGAGCAGGCCCAGGTGGCCGTTGTTGATATCGGCGGCCGGCGGCATCAGCCAGATCACGCCGATCACGACCGCCGCCATGATCGACAGGCCGAACCAGACCTCGCGCCTCATCGCCCTGCTCCGCCATTGCAACCCCGGGGCATCGTCATCGCGCGCCCTCCTGGCCGGTCACGTAGCGGTCGAGCTTGGCGATGTCCTCGTCCTTGACGTGCACCATCGCCTTCAGCTTGTCGACGTCGACTTCCTCGACGTCCTCCTCGCGCGATGGCCACACGCCTTCGCGCAGGCAGATCGCGCAGCGGATGATCTCGACGATCCCCTGCAGCAGGAGCACCGCGCCCGCGATCGGGATCACGGTCTTGAACGGGTAGATCGGCGGGCCGTCGGCCGTGATGTTGGAGTGCTCGTTGATCGCCCACGATTCGCCCGCATAGGTGTAGCCCGCCCACACCAGGGCGACCACGCCCGGGATGAAGAAGACGATGTAGAGGATGAGGTCGAGCGCCGCCTGCAGCCGCGCCGGGAAGAAGCCGTAGAGGACGTCGCCACGCACGTGGCCGTTCTTGGACAGCGTGTAGGCGCCCGCCATCATGAACAGCGTGCCGTACAGCATGATCATCACGTCGAACGCCCAGGCGTGCGGACGCTGCATGACGTAGCGCGAGAACACTTCCCACGAGATGAGCAGCGTGAGCGCGATGATGAGCCACGCGAACAACTGGCCGACGAACGTGCTCAACTTGTCGACCGTCAACAGCAATTTCTGCATCGATGCGCTCCGCGCGGATCCTGACTACAAAAAAGACACCACCCGGGAGCGCCGGATGGTGTCTTCGAAGGGATGGGTCGATCAGCCCTTCTTGGGCGGCGCCGCCTTCTGGCCGAAGTAGTGGTTGAACGCCATGCGCCGATTCACGTTGTTGTCCATGTCCCAGCGGACGGCGCGCGCGGCAAAGGCCTTCTGCGAGTCCGCGATCTCCTTGAAGAGCGCGTTCTCGCCGGACTTCTTGGCGGCGACCGTGTCGTAGATGTCAAGCTGCTTCTGCAGGATCGCGTCGGGCGTCTTGTAGAACTTGACGTTCTGCTTCGTCTGCATCTCGATGTAGTCGTTGGAATAGCGGTCGATCGCCTTCCACGCGAGGTCGGCCGACGCGGCGTCCACCGCATTGGCGATGATCGCCTGCATCTTGGCCGGCAGGGCGTTGTACTTGTCCTTGTTGAACATGATCTCGAACTGCTCGGCATTCTGGTGGAAGCTTTGCAGCATGCAGACCTTGGACACGTCCGGGAAGCCCAGGATACGGTCGGAGCTCATGTTGTTGAACTCGGCGGCATCCAGCAGGCCGCGGTCCATCGCCGGGACGATCTCGCCGCCCGGGAGCGCGTTGACCGCGGCACCCATGCCGCTGAACACGTCGATGGAGATGCCCACCGTGCGGAACTTGAGGCCGGCGAGGTCGCCCACCTTGGTGACCGGCTTCTTGAACCAGCCGAGCGGCTGCGTGGCCATCGGCCCATACGGGAACGACACCACGTTGGCGCCTACCGACGCGTAGAGCTTGTCCAGGAGCTCCTTGCCGCCGCCGTAGCGATGCCAGGCGAGCAGCATGTTCGCATCCATGCCGAACGCGGGACCGGAGCCCCACAGTGCCAGCGCGGTCTGCTTGCCGTAGTGGTAGACGAGCACGCCGTGGCCGCCGTCGAGGGTGCCCTTGGACACCGCGTCGAGCAGGCCGAACGCCGGCACGACGGCACCGGCCGGCAGCACCTCGATCTTGAGATCGCCGCCGGTCATGTCGTTGACCTTCTTGGCGTAGTCGAGGGCGTATTCGTGGAAGATGTCCTTGGCCGGCCACGTGGACTGCCAGCGCATCGAGATCGGCCCGGTCTGCCCCTTGGCGATCATCGGGAAGCCGAGCGTGGCGGCGCCGGCGGCGGCGCCGGTGGCAGCGGTCAGAAACTTGCGGCGGGTGGGTGCCTGGTCCGCGGGGGCGGCGGGCGAGTGCGGTTCATGTGACATGGTGTCCTCCAGAATGCGCCGGTCGGTGCGACCGCGCGTGATCTTGCTCGTTGGGATGCGCTCTTGCTCGGCGCTCGTTGGGCGATGGATGCGGTGCTGCGGTCGACATCGTATACGGTGAAACCCGAATGCGCATTGTGCAGCGCGCAATTCGTGCGGTGATCGCACCGCAGCGTACGCACTGTTTCAGCGCACGATCGGACGGCGGTCACGCACGGCCTGCGCCAGTGTGCCGGCATCGACGTATTCGAGCTCGCCGCCCACCGGCACGCCGCGCGCGAGCCGCGACACCGCGAGACCGCGCGCGGCGAGGAGCTCGCCGATGTAATGCGCCGTGGCTTCGCCCTCGTTGGTGAAGTTCGTGGCGAGGATCACCTCGCGCACCACGCCGTCGGTGGCACGGCGGATCAGGCGATCGAGCCCGATCTCGCGCGGACCCACGCCGTCGAGCGGCGAGAGCCGGCCCATCAGCACGAAGTATAGACCCTGGTACGCCTGCGCGTGCTCGACCATGAGGAGGTCGGCGGGCGTTTCCACGACGCACAGGAGCGTCGCGTCGCGCCGGCTCGAGCGGCACAGGCCGCAGACCGTGTCCTCGGTGAAGGTGTTGCAGCGCTCGCAATTGCGGATGACGTCGGCGGCGGTGGCGAGCGCACGGCCGAGCGTGCGCGCGCCGTCGCGGTCGTGCTGCATGAGATGCAGCGCCATCCGCTGCGCGGCCTTGGGACCCACGCCGGGCAGGCAGCGCAGCGCCTTGGCGAGCCCCTCGAGGCTCGACAGCGGTTCATGCGGAAGGGGATCTGCCACGGATGGTGGCGTCCGCGCTGCGGACGCGTCTCATGAAGGGTCGCGAGCGTGGCGGCGGCGATGTCAGAACGGGAGCTTGAAGCCCGGCGGCAGCGGCAAACCGGCGGTGAGGCCGGACATCTTCTCCTGCGTGGTCGACTCCACGCGCCGCACGGCATCGTTGAACGCCGCGGCGACGAGGTCCTCGAGCATGTCGCGGTCGTCGGCCAGCAGCGAGGGATCGATCGCCACGCGCTTCACGTCGTGGCGGCAGGTCATCGTGACCTTGACGAGGCCGGCGCCCGCCTGCCCCACCACCTCCGTATTGGCGAGCTCCTCCTGCGCCTTCTTCATGTTGTCCTGCATCTGCTGGGCCTGCTTCATGAGGCCCGCGAGCTGGTTCTTCATCATGGTCGATCGCCTTTCGGTGCGGAAGATGGCGGCGGGCTCGCGGTGCTCGCGAGCGGCGCGATGGTGTGGGCCTTGACCTCGCCGTCGAAGCGGGCGACGAGGTCACGCACGAACGGCTCCTCGCGGAACGCGGCCTCGCGCTCGGCCTGCGCCTGCGCGCGCTGGCGGCGCTCGGTGGCGGCGAGCGAGGCGTCGGTGGGCGCACCGACCTCGAAGGCGAGCAGGAGCTTGCGGCCGGTGGCCTGGTCGAGCGCGACCTTCAGGCGGTCGGAGAAGGCCTTGTCGGCGAGATGCTTGGCGGACACCGGCAAGGCCAGCGTGAGCACATTGCCGGCGATCGCCACGAGCTCGGTCTGGGCGGCGAGCTGGGCGGCCATCCCGGTGAGCTTGAGCGCGGCGACGAAGGCGGCCCAGTCGGACGGCTCCACCGGGAGCGGCAGCACCTCGCGTGGCGCAACCGCTGTGGCCTCGGTGCCGCTTGCAGGTGGTCCCATCGGAGACGGCGCGGCGGCCGGGCTGCGCGCGGCGTCCAGCGCGGCGGCGGGGCCGCTGCGCGTGGCGGGGACGATCGACGCCACATTGGACGCGGCTGCGGAGGCTGCGGCGCCGCGGGCAGCGGTCGCCGGCGTCACGGGCGCAGCGCCCGCCGTGGATGCGGACGCGGCGCCGCCTGGCGGCGCGGCACCCGCACGCGCCGGCGGGGCGGGCCGCTCTCCCCGGGGCGCCGCGGGCGAGGCACTCGCCGCCGCGGCGTCCGCGGGGGCGAAGGCGAGCATGCGCAGCAGCGCCATCGCGACGCCGGTGGCCTCATCGGGAGCCAACGCGAGGTCGGCGCGGCCCTGGGTGGCGATCTGGTAGCCCAGTTGCGCCGCTTCGGGGGAAAAGCGTGTGGCGAAGCCGCTCACGCGCCCGGCGTCGTCGAAGGCGCTCGCGGCGGCCGGCACCACCTGCGCCACCGCGATGCGATGGAAGAGCGAGGCGATCTCGTCCAATGCGAGCCCCGAGGCCAGGCCGCGGGCCGCGAGCGCATCGCTTTCGGCGAGCAACGCGGTACCGTCACCGGCCGCGAGCGCGTCGGCGATGCGGTAGACGTATTCGCGATCGACGGTGCCGAGCATGGTGCGCACGACACTCTCCTTCACCTCGCCGCCGCCGAAGGCGATGGCCTGGTCGAGCAGCGAGAGGCCGTCGCGCAGCGATCCCTGCGCAGCGCGTGCGATGAGCGCCACGCCCGCGGCATCGCTGGCGATGCCCTCCTCGCCCAGGATGAAGGCGATGCGCGCGCCGATCACCGGCGGCGACAGGGGCTTCAGGTTGAACTGCAGGCAGCGCGACAGCACCGTGACCGGGATCTTCTGCGGATCGGTGGTGGCGAGCACGAAGCGCACGTGCTCCGGCGGCTCCTCGAGCGTCTTCAGCATCGAGTTGAAGGCGGGCTTGGAGAGCTGGTGCACCTCGTCGATGAGGTAGACCTTGTAGCGTCCAGCCGTGGGTGCGTAGCGCGCGTTGTCGAGGATCGCGCGCATGTCGTCGATGCCGGTGTTGGACGCGGCATCGAGCTCGAGAAGATCCACGAAGCGGCCGGCATCGATCTCGCGGCAGGCCTCGCACACGCCGCAGGGCGTGGCGGTCACGCCGGTGACACAGTTGAGGCTCTTGGCGAGGATGCGCGCGATGGTGGTCTTGCCCACGCCGCGCGTGCCCGTGAGGAGATAGGCATGATGCAGGCGTCCGCGCTCGAGCGAGTTGGTGAGCGCCGTGACCACATGCTCCTGCCCGGACAGCTCCGCGAAGTTGGCGGGACGCCACTTGCGGGCGAGGACCTGATAACTCATTGCGCCACCCGGGCAGATGGAAATGGGTGGCGAGCCGTGATCCCGGCACTTGCAGGATCCCGCTGTGGCTGCTTCCTTCCGGACCTGACCAGGTTCACAGGACTGCAATGCGGGGCGACCCGCCATTGATCGTGGGCGCTCGCGCGGCCTGGATGCAGGGCTCGCGACGCCGAACGGCATTATAGCTTGACGGCGGCCAGGGACCGCGTCCGGCGGCGCGTCGTTTTCCACCGCGCCTCGCGTAGAATGTGCCGCATCATGCCTTCGGCTTCGTGGCGCACGTGCGCGTGCATCGCTCTCCTCGCGGCCGCCGCCTTCGTCCACGCCGAATCCCCTTCGGTATTCCTTGCCGATCTCACCTCGCCGGAGCTCGCGGAGCGCATCCGCGGCGGCAGCACCACGATCCTCGTGCCCATCGGCGGCACCGAGCAGAACGGCCCGCACATGACGCTCGGCAAGCACAACGTCCGCGCGCAGAAGCTCGCGGAACGGATCGCCCGCGCGCTCGGCAATGCCCTCGTGGCACCGGTGATCGCCTACGTGCCCGAAGGCTCGCTCGCGCCTCCCTCCGGTCACATGCGCTATCCCGGATCGATCACGATCCCGCCCGACGCCTATCGCAATACGCTCGCGTCGGCGGCACGCAGCTTCCAGCTCGCGGGATTCCGCGACATCGTGTTCCTCGGCGACTCCGGCGACTACCAGAAGGACAACCAGGCCGTGGCCGCCGCGCTGAATCGCGAGTGGGCCGCAACGCCCGTTCGCGCACATGCCGTCGTCGAGTACTATCGCGCCGCCACGACGGAGTTCGCCCAGGCCTTGCGCAAGCAGGGCTATGCGCAGAACGAGATCGGCCCGCATGCGGGGCTGGCCGACACGTCGCTCATGCTGGCGGTGGACCCCGCGCAGGTACGCGTGGACCAGTTGCAGTCGAAGGCGCTGCCCGGGGTCACCGGCAACCCGGCCAGGGCCACGGCCGCGCTGGGCCAGCCGGCCGCCGATGCGATCGTGGCGCGGAGCGTGGCCGCCATCCGCGCCGCCACCGTCCGCTGAACAGGTGCCTCGCCCGTTTCGACTTTCCAGGAGTGCTCGTGAAGTACCTTCCCCCCATCGCCATTGCCGCCGCACTGGCCTTCCCGCTGGTCGTGCTCGCGCAGGCGCCCAGGGCCCCGGCCGCTGCGATCGCGACCGTCCCCGGCATGCCGCCCGTGCCCGATCCGAAGAACCTCTACTCGGAGACTGCGGCGGGCAAGCTGCGCTCCGACGTCGCCGCCGACCCGGCGCGCGTGTACGTGCCGCACGTGCAATCGAGCAACGTGTACGTGATCGATCCCGCGACCTTCACGGTGATCGGCAAGTTCAACGTCGGATTGAATCCGCAGCATGTGGTTCCGTCGTGGGACCTGCGCACGCTGTGGGTGGCGAACAATGCGGAGAACACGACCAAGGGGAGCGTCACGCCACTGGATCCGCGCACCGGCAAGGCCGGCAAGGCGATCCCGGTCGAGGATCCCTACAACATGTATTTCACCCCCGACGGCAAATCGGCGATCATCGTCGCCGAGGCGCTGAAGCGGCTCGACTTCCGCGATCCGAAGACGATGCAGTTGCAGTACAGCATCGACGTGCCGAAGTGCGCCGGTATCAATCACGCCGATTTCTCGATCGACGGCCGCTACGCGATCTTCACCTGCGAGTTCGCGGGCACCGTGGCCAAGGTCGACATGGTCGAGCGCAAGGTCCTGGGCTACACGCAGGTGATCCAGCCCGGGCGCGCCATCACGGTCGTCAAGGGTCCCGACGGCCGCGACGAGGCCATCTGCACGACGTGGAAGGGCATGCCGCAGGACATCCGCGCCTCCCCCGACGGCAAGACGTTCTACGTCGCCGACATGATGGCCGACGGCGTGCACGTGGTGGACTTCGCCACCTTCCGCCAGACGGGCTTCATTCCCACCGGCAAGGGCACGCACGGCCTGTATCCGAGCCGCGACGGGACGAAGCTGTACGTGGCCAACCGCGGTTCGCACAAGATCCACGGCGCCGCCAAAGGCAAGGGCGGCGTATCGGTGATCGACTTCGCCACGCAGAAGGTGGTGGCTGACTGGTTGATTCCCGGCGGCGGCAGCCCCGACATGGGCAACGTGTCGGCCGATGGCAAGTGGCTGTGGCTTTCAGGACGCTACGACAACATGGTGTACGTGTTCGACACCGCGAGCGGCGAGGTGAGGATCATCCCCGTGGGCAAGGAGCCGCACGGGCTCACCGTGTGGCCGCAGCCGGGACGGTATTCGCTGGGGCATACGGGGAACCTGCGGTAACCCGGCGCACCTGCGATAGCCCGGCGCTCGTGGCGCCGAGATCGCCCCACATCCAGCGCTACACGCCCCGCCGTGCGGGCGCCGCGATGATGTGCGCCTGCCCGCCCATGTACGGCCGCAGCGCCTCCGGCACCAGCACCGACCCGTCGCCCTGCTGGTAGTTCTCGAGCACCGCCACGAGCGTGCGACCCACGGCGAGCCCCGAGCCGTTCAAGGTGTGCACGAGCTCGGGCTTGCCCTGCGCATTGCGGAAGCGCGCCTGCATGCGTCGCGCCTGGAAGCTCTCGCAGTTGCTGCACGAGCTGATCTCACGATACGCGCTTTGCCCCGGCAGCCACACCTCGAGGTCGTAGGTCTTGGCGGCGGCGAAGCCGATGTCGCCGGTGCAGAGCGCCATCACGCGATACGGCAGGCCCAGGCGCTGCAGGATGACTTCCGCGTGGCCCGTCAGCTCCTCGAGCGCGGCGTAGGACTGGTCCGGATGCACCACGTGCACGAGCTCGACCTTGTCGAACTGGTGCTGGCGGATCATGCCGCGCGTGTCCTTGCCGTAGCTCCCCGCCTCCGAGCGGAAGCACGGCGTGTGCGCCGTGAGCTTGATCGGCAACGCGGCGGCATCGAGGATCTCGTCGCGCACGGTGTTGGTGAGCGTGATCTCGGAGGTGGAGATGAGATACATCGGCTCGACGTCGCTCTCCGCTCCGCCCTTGCGCACCGAGAACATGTCGGCCTCGAACTTGGGCAATTGCGTGGTGCCCACGAGCGCATCGGCGTTCACGATGTAGGGCGTGTAGCACTCGGTGTAGCCGTGCTCGCGCGTGTGCGTGTCGAGCATGAACTGCGCGAGCGCGCGGTGCAGCCGCGCGAGGTCGCCGCGCAGGAAGGAGAAGCGCGCGCCGGAGAGCTTGGCGGCGGTGGCGAAGTCGAGAAGACCGAGACCCTCGCCGATATCGGTATGGTCCTTCGGCTTGAAATGGAACTCGGGCGGCGTGCCCCAGCGGCGCACCTCGATGTTGTCGGCGGCGGACGTGCCTTCGGGCGTGCTCGCGTGCGCGAGGTTGGGCAGGCCGAGCAGGAAATCGCGCAGCTGCGCCTGCACGCTTTCGAGCTCGCCTTCGAGGCGCTTGACCTCGTCACCCAGGCCCGCGACCTCCGCGAGGATCGCCGAGGCATCCTGGCCCTTGGCCTTGGCGGCGCCGATCTGTTTCGACGCCGCATTGCGCTTCGACTGCAGGTCCTGCGTGTGGACCTGGATGTCCTTGCGTGCCGACTCGAGCGCCTCGAAGCGCGCGGTGTCGAGCACGAGGCCGCGCCTGGCGAGGCCCGCGGCGACGGCGGGAAGATCGTTGCGAAAGAGATTGACGTCGAGCATTCGTCAATTCTATCAGAGGGTTGCGTCTGGCAAGGCGGTGTTCCTGCATTCCACGGCGCGCCGTGGGCACGGCACACGCGCGACGATGCAACGAGGCTTCTAGCCCTGGCTCGTATCCTCGGGGGGATCGCCCGGGCGAGCACGTGCGGCGCGATCGCGTTCGCGCAAGTCGTCGAGCTTCTCGCGGATGCGTCCCTCGAGTCCGCGATCGGTGGGCGCGTAGAAGTGACGCATCCGCATGCCCTCGGGCAGGTACGACTCGCCCGCAGCATAGCCGCCGGTCTCGTCGTGCGCGTAGCGGTAGCCCTTGCCGTGGCCGAGGTTCTGCATGAGTTTCGTGGGTGCGTTGCGCAGGTGCATCGGCACGGGACGCGATCCATCCTCCGCGATGAACGCACGCACCTCGTTGAAGGCCGTGTAGGCGGCATTCGACTTCGGCGCCACGGCGAGGTAGAGCACGCATTCGCCGAGCGCCAGCTCGCCTTCGGGCGAGCCCAGGCGCTCGTAGGTTTCGGCCGCATCCAGTGCCATGCGCAGCGCGCGCGGATCCGCGAGGCCGATGTCCTCGACCGCCATGCGCACCATGCGTCGCGCGACGTAGAGCGGATCGGCCCCGCCGTCGAGCATGCGGCACATCCAGTACAGCGCCGCATCGGGATTGGAGCCGCGCACCGATTTGTGCATGGCGGAGATCTGGTCGTAGAACGCGTCGCCGCCCTTGTCGAAGCGGCGCAGGCTGCGGGCGATGGTGGCTTCGACGAAATCGAGGTCCACGCGGTCGCGCTTGGCCGTGACCGCCGCCACCGCGAGCTGCTCGGCGAGGTTCACGAGGCGGCGGCCGTCGCCGTCGGCGTAGGCCACGAGCGCGTCGCGCGCCGGCGCCTCCACGGCGATGCCGGACGCGGCGAGGACAAGCGCGCGATCGAGCAGCGTGCCGAGGTCGTCGGGCGAGAGCGGCTCCAGCACGTACACCGCCGCACGCGACAGCAGGGCGCCATTGACCTCGAACGATGGATTCTCGGTGGTGGCGCCGATGAAGGTGACCGTGCCGCCTTCGACGTAGGGCAGGAACGCATCCTGCTGCGACTTGTTGAAGCGATGCACCTCGTCGACGAAGAGGATCGTCTGCCGCCCCGACTGCGCCAGCGTGGCCTGGGCGCGCGCGACGGCATCGCGGATGTCCTTCACGCCGGACAGCACCGCGGACAGCGCGATGAAGTCGGCGTCGAAGGCATCGGCCATGAGGCGCGCGAGCGTGGTCTTGCCCACGCCGGGCGGACCCCAGAGGATCATCGAGTGCAGCTTGCCCGAGGCGAACGCCACGGCGAGCGGCTTGCCGGGCGCCAGGAGGTGGCGCTGCCCCACGACG
>CAZUGY010000066.1:0-4829 GCA_964620265.1 uncultured Alcaligenaceae bacterium | reverse complement strand
GCGCGTTGCCGACGCCCATTATGCAAGGTAGAGTCGCGGCTCCCTTCCGCTACCGGCAACCACCGGCCCATGCGCACCAATCCCGTCAAAGCCCGCCTCCAGGCCGGCGATCGCGTCTTCGGCGCGATGGTCTTCGAATTCTTCTCTCCCGGCATCGCGCAGATCTGCCGCAATGCCGGCGCGCAGTTCGTGCTCTTCGACATGGAGCACACGGGACTCGACTTCGAGACGCTCAAGGTCCAGTTCGCGCTCACCCGGGCGGCCGACCTCGTCCCGATGGTGCGCGTGCCGCGTGGCGAGTACCACTTCATCGCGCGGGCGCTCGACATCGGGGCGCTGGGCGTCATGGTGCCGATGGTGGGCACGCCCGAGGAGGCAGCGTACATCGTGTCATGCACCCGTTATCCGCCGTGGGGCCAGCGCGGTGCCGCCTTCGGCTTCGCCCACGACGATTACCAGGGAGGCGATGTCGCCGCGAAGATCGCCGCCATCCACGAGCGCACGCTCGTGATTCCGCAGATCGAGACCGCGGAGGGGCTCGCCAACGTCGACGCCATCGCCGCCGTGGAGGGCGTGGACGCGCTGTGGCTCGGCCACTTCGATCTCACCAACTTCATGGGCATCCCGGGGCAGTTCCAGCACCCCGAGTACATCGCGGGCGTGCGCGACATCGTGGCCGCCTGCGAGCGGCACGGCAAGGCCCCCGCCTTCCTCGCCACCGACGACAGCTGGGCCCGTGAATACCACGCGCGTGGATTCCGGCTCATGGCCTACGGTATCGACCAGGCCCTGCTGCAGAACGCGCTGAAGCACGGCCTCGACCTCCTGAAAGCCTCGATATGACCGCACAGCACCGCGTGGGCATCACCCGCGACATCCTCGATTCCCGCGGCGAGCCCGCCTTCGGCAAGAAGGCGCTCGAGATCCTCGACGGCGCCCCCGGTATCGAGTGGGAATATCTCCCCGAGGTCGTGCGCGAGATCACGCCCGACCACGCCGCGCGCTACGATGCGATCTACGTCAACATGGCGCGCACCCCTGCCGCGGCGGTGGCGCGCGCCGACAGCAAGCTGCGCATCGTCGCCCGGCACGGCGTGGGCTACGACTCGGTGGACGTGCCCGCGATGACGAAGGCTGGCGTGCTGGTGACCAACACGCCGATGCCCATGCCCCGCCCGGTGGCCACCATCGCGCTCACCTTCATCCTGGCGCTCGCCGGCAAGCTCATGCTGAAGGATCGCCTCACGCGCACGCGGCGCTGGGACGAGCGCATGGACAACATGGGCATGGGCCTCACCGGCCGCACGCTCGGCGTGATCGGCGCCGGACGCATCGGCAAGGAGCTCCTGCGCATGGCGCGCACCTTCGATTTGAAGCTCCTCGCCTGCGATCCGTACGTGAACGAGGTGGAGCTCGCCTACGTGGGCGCGCGCAAGGTCGACATGGCCACGCTCCTGCGCGAGTCCGACTTCGTGGTCACGATCCCGCTGCTCAACGAGGAGACGCGCCACCTCGTGAGCACGCGCGAGTTCGCACAGATGAAGCCCACTGCGTACTTCATCAACGTGTCGCGCGGTCCCGTGGTCGACGAGGTGGCGCTCATCGCGGCGCTGCGCGAACGCCACATCGCCGGTGCCGCGCTCGACGTGTTCGAGCAGGAGCCCGTGGACCCCGCCAATGCGCTCCTCGCGATGGACAACGTGATCGTCACGCCGCATTCGCTGTGCTGGACCGACGAGTGCTTCCACAACATGGCGAGCACCGGCTTGCGCAGCATCGTGGACGCGCTTTCCGGACGCGTGCCGGAATTCGTGGTCGATCGGGCGGTGCTGGAGCATCCGCGCGTGAAGGCGTGGCGGGAGGGTTGACGGACAAGCGAGGCGCCGGCGCCGCGCGCGCGTCCGCATTCGCCCGCCCGGGCACCCTTGCGACGGGGGCCATCCCATGCCGACGCCGGTGCGCGACCGGCGCCCTCGCGCTCGCCGGCCTGTACGCCTTCGCGACCGGCGCCCTCGCCTTCGACCTCCAGGGTCACCGTGGCGCCCGCGGGCTCGCGCCCGAGAACACGCTCGCGGCGTTCCGCACGGCGCTCGCCATCGGCGTGACCACGCTCGAGACCGACCTCGCGGTCACGAAGGACGGCGTGCTCGTGGTCTCGCACGATCCGCACCTCGATCCCGACCTCGTGCGCGGTCCCGACGGCGCGTGGATCCGCGGCCCCGGTGCGGCCATCCACTCGCTCACGCGGGCGGAGCTCGCTCGCTACGACATCGGCCGTACGAATCCGGCCTCGCAGTATGCAAAGAGCTTTCCCGGGCAGAAGGCCGCGGATGGCCAGCGCTTCCCCACGCTGGACCAGGTGTTCGCGCTCGGCGCAACCACGCCCGTTCGCTTCAACCTCGAGACCAAGATCACGCCCACGAGCGGCAACGACACGGTCGATCCCGCGACCTTCGCGAAGCTCGTCGCGGACGCGGTGCGCACGGCTGGGATGACCTCGCGCGTGACCGTGCAGTCCTTCGACTGGCGCACGCTCGTGGCACTGAAGACAATCGCGCCGGGGATCCCGACCGCGTGCCTCACCATGGAGACGGCCAGCAACGATACGGTGCAGCGCAACTCCGCTGCGCCATCGCCCTGGCACGCGGGCCTGGCACTCGCGACGCACAACGGCTCGGTGCCGAAGCTCGCCAAGGCCGCCGGCTGCAGCACCTGGTCGCCGTTCTGGCGCAACGTGACGCCCGAGGCAATCGCGGAGGCACATGCGGCCGGCATGAAGGTCGTGCCGTGGACGGTCAACGATCCGGCGGAGATGGGAAAGCTCGTCGACATGAGGGTCGACGGCATCATCACCGACTACCCCGACCGCCTGCGCGAAGTGCTTGCCGCGAAGGGAATCACGCCGGAGTAGCGATGCCGTGCGCGATCACGTCTGCGCCCCTTCGAGCGGCAAGGCGTGACGGCGCTACTTGTCGCCGATCACGTCCGCGCCCCTGGGCGGCACGAACGTGAACGATCCTGCCGGCAGCTTCGGATTGCGCTCGAACCCCGTGAAGCGCACGACGCTGCGCTGGCCGAAGGCATCCACGAGCTCGAGCGCGGCGAGGCCCTTCGCATCGAAGCCCAGCCGGATCTCGCTGAACGTGCTCTCGGTGTTCACGGGCTTGGCCGAGAGCCAGTCGAGGCCGTCGGCCGGCGGCAGATCCTGCCACGTGAATGCGCGCTCGACGTCCTGGTTGCCGGAAAGGAGCGCCGCGGGTGTGGCACCCAACGCATCACCGATGCGACGCACGATGACCTGGTTCAGGTCCTCGTCGAAGATCCATACCCGCTCGCCGTCGCCCACGAGCAACTGCTTGTAGGGCCTGGTCACGGTCCAGCGGAACTTGCCGGGACGCTCGAGCAGGAACTCGCCGGACGCCTGCGCCCCCGGCCGGCCATTGCGATCGATCACCGTCTGCGTGAACTGCGTGCGCGCCGTTTGCGTGTCCTTGACGAACGCGCGCAGGCGGTCGAGCGTGGCCGCGTCCGCAGCCAACGCAAACGCGGCAAGGCAAAGTGCTGCAACGACACGCGACACCATCAGTTGTTGGCTCCGAACTCCGTCCCCGGGATGTGCGCCAGGCAGTTGCCCACCGCATCGAGTATGAGGTAGGTATGGAGCAGCCCGCCCTTGTCCCGGCGGCCGCCCACGTCCTTGTACTGGTGGACGTAGACACGCCAGGAGTCGTATTCGTTCTCGACGTCGTAGGTGCAGCCGGACACGAAGGCAGTGGGACCGCAGAAGTCGGGCGGCAGCATCGTCTTCGTACGCTCGATCGACTGCGCCTCGGTGATCCGTGGCGCAGTGGCGGCGATGCCGCCGGGGCAATACTTGGGTCCCGTGAGATAGAGGTCGACCGGGCCCGCGGCCACGGGCAAAGCGATGGCCGCGGCCAGCGCCGCGGCTGCCAGGCGCCCTCCCATCACGCGTCGCTCTTGCTCGCCGGGACGAGGACGTCGCGATTGCCGTTGGTCTGCATCGGCGACACGAGCCCCGAGCGCTCCATCTGCTCGATGAGCCGCGCCGAGCGGTTGTAGCCGATGCGCAGGTGCCGCTGCACGAGGGAGATCGATGGCCGACGGGTCTTGAGCACCACCGCCACTGCCTGGTCGTAGAGGGGATCGGCTTCGCCATCGCCGCCCTCGACCGCACCCGCCTCCTCGCCGTCGCCCGCGGCGGCGCCTTCGAGGAGCCCCTCCACGTACTGCGGCTCGCCCTGCGACTTCAGGTACTCCACGACGCGATGCACCTCGTTGTCGGACACGAAGGCGCCATGCACGCGCTGCGGATAGCCCGTGCCCGGCGGGAGGAAGAGCATGTCGCCCTGCCCCAGCAGCGCCTCGGCGCCCATCTGGTCGAGGATCGTGCGCGAATCGACCTTGCTCGCCACCTGGAAGGCGATGCGCGACGGAATGTTGGCCTTGATGAGGCCGGTGATCACGTCCACCGACGGCCGCTGCGTGGCGAGGATCAGGTGGATGCCCGCCGCGCGCGCCTTCTGCGCGATGCGCGCGATGAGCTCCTCGATCTTCTTGCCGGTGACCATCATGAGGTCGGCGAGCTCGTCGACGACCACCACGATGAGGGGCAGCTCGTCGAGCGGCTCGGGCGCTTCCGGCGTCAGCGAGAGAGGATTGGTGAGCGGCTTGCCGGCCTTCTTGCCCTCGGCGATCTTCGCATTGAAGCCGGCGAGATTGCGCACCGCGAGCTGCGACATCAGCTTGTAGCGCCGCTCCATCTCGCCCACGCACCAGTTGAGCGCGTTGGGCGCCTGCTTCATGTCGGT
>CAZUGY010000065.1:6490-21708 GCA_964620265.1 uncultured Alcaligenaceae bacterium | reverse complement strand
CGCCAACGCGCATTTGGTACCGGCGACCCCGCGCCGTAGAATGTCTGGTCCTGCATTTGCCCCGCAAGACGGGAGTTGCGGTGCCCGATCGATCCGCGTCCAGCGCGAACGTCCGCCTTGCGCCAGCCGGCGCCGGCCATTCGCCAGCGCGCCGCCAGCTCGCGGCAGCGCTGGGTGCGCTCGTCCTCGGTCGCGTGGCATGCGCGCAAGGGCCACCGCCATCGGTCACGCTGATCGTCCCCGCGCCGGTGGGCGGGTCCGGAGATGCCCTCGGCCGGCTCGTGGCGGACAGCCTGTCCGATCTCCTGGAAACGCGCGTCCGCGTCGAGAACATCGGCGGCAACGGGGGCGTGGCGGGCGTGAATGCGATGGCCGCGGCACCCACCGACGGCACGGTGCTGGGACTCGCCACGAGCTCGGCCCTCATCGGCGGGCGGCTCCTGTCACGCAGCGCGCAGTACAACCCGAGCCAGGACTTCCAGTGGCTCACCATCCTCGGCAGCTACCCCAACGCGATGGTGCTGCCATCGCGGTCGAACTTCACGTCGCTGCGCGACTGGCTGGCCTTCGCGCGCCGCGCGCCCGCGCCCCTGACGTTCGCCACCTTCGGCTCCGGCACGGCCGGCCACCTCGCGGGCGCCTACCTGCGCTTCGAGCAGGGTGCGAAGCTTGCGCACGTGACGCTCGCCTCCACCGATGACGGCTATGCGATGCTGGGCGACGGCCGCATCGACGTGCTCTTCGATGGCACCCCCAATGCGATCGTGAAGGTGCCGCGCGCGGGGCATCGCATCGTCGCGGTGACCTCCGCGGACCGCTTGCCCACCCTGCCCGACAGCCCCGCGTTCGGTGAGCTCTTCGGCGAATCCTTCGTGGTGTGGATCGGGCTCGTGCTGCCCAAGGGCGTGGCGCCGGCCGTGTACGTGCGCTTCGCTTCCGCGGTGAGCGTGCTGGTGAGCGAGCCCCGCTACGTCGAGAGCCTGCGCGCGGCGGGGCTCACGTTCATGGGCTTGTCCGGCGCCGGCACGCGCGCCTACGTCGAGAACGAGTTCCTGCGGGTGGCGAGGCTCATTGCCCGCCTCAACGATGAGGGCATGCGCCGCTGAAGCGGCGTGAGGTCCGGCTTTGTCCTACATCACACCGCGCGGGTGTCCGACAGCACGACGCGGGGGACGGGCCTCGCGTCGTGCCCGGGCGCACGGCGACAATGTACCGTCCCCGCGCCGCACTGCGGCCGGGTCCCTACCCATCTTCCAAGGAGAACCACCCCATGACCGCTTCCGGCACCCTCACCAATGGAACCGTTTCCAACATGACCGAGCGCGCGCACCAGACGGTGGATCGCGTCGCCGACAAGCTGGCGGACAAGGCCGCTCCGGCGCTCGAGCGCACGCGTGCAGGCGCGCACCAGACGATCGACAAGGTCGTCGACGGCGCGGCGTGCGGCGCGGAGTGGGCCACGGAAAACGGCAAGGCGCTCGCAACCCGTTCCACGCAGATGACCGACGCCTGCGCGGAGTACGTGCGCGCACGTCCGCTGGTGGCCGTGGCCGGGGCGCTGGCGCTCGGTTACCTCGTGGGTCGCATCGCGCGCTGACCGGATCGCGCCGGCGGCGCCGGCGCGAGCTGCCACGCACGGCAGCACACCATGACAAAGCCGGGCTGCGTGCCCGGCTTTGTCATGGCGATCTCCAATGCGCCTCGGTGCCTTCGCGTCTGGAAAATACGCAGACCGCGAGGGCCGCGAGATCAGGGTGCCAGGTGCTGCGTGGGCGCCTCGATCCAGTGCGGAACGCTCACCGGATCGAAGTCGCTCCAGCCATCGCGCCAGGTGCCCTCGGCCTCTTCGATCGAGCGCACGTCGTGGCGGCGAAAGGCCGCGACGATGGCGGACTCGGCCGCCGCCGGCCAGACATGGACCGCCAGGCGCACGCCCGCGGGCCGCGGCGGGATCTCCACCGCGGGCGCATCCTCGCCCATGCGATTGACGGCGCCCGCCAGCGAGCCGGTATACGCGCCGATCGCCGCCCCCGCCGCGACACCGAGCGGCCCGACCAGGGGCGTGACCGCCGCCCCCAGCGCCACGCCCGCGGCACTGCCGATGGCCGCGCCCGAGACGGCGCCGTCGTCGCCCTTGCGGGCGCCGCGATCCTCGTCCTGGTCGCCGCCGATCGGGAAGCGATCGTGCTGCCCGGGCGCATTGAGCGCGAAGATCTCGACGTCGCGCTCGCCCACCGGGAGCGACTTCAATTCCGCCGCGGCCGCTTCGGCCGAGGCGAAATCGTCGAACTGTGCAAGAAGGATGCGGGCCACGGTCAGGCCGCCTTCAGCTTCATCGACAGGCGGGCCTTGGCCGCATTGAACCGGCGGCCCATGGCCTCGCGCTCGTCGTCGTTGTAGTGCTCCTCGATCGCCGGCAGCACCAGCGACTGCTCCTCCTCGACATGCCGCTCGAGGAAATCGAGGAGGACCTTGGCATGCGCCTTCCATTCCTCCGTCTCAGTCTTGCGGCTCTTGAGGAGCCGCTCGAGGAGATCGTCGACCATGCCGTGCTTGACGTAACCCTCGTAGGCGAGGGCCTGGAGGTCCTCGTCGCTCACCTTGAGGAGCGCGTCGTAGACCTCCTTTTCCGATGCCCGCGCATGCAGCACGAGCGCGGGCTTCAACTGCCGCAGCAAGGCCCGGCGCTCCTCCCCGCTCTCCGATTCGTACATGTCGCGGGCGAGGATCAGGAGCTCGTCGTGGTCGTTGCGTACGATGGTGCGGACGTCGCGTGCATTCATGGTCGGGGCTTCGAGGAGGAGCTTGATTTCGTCGACGAGTGTCATGGTCGGGACCGTGGTGTGATGACGGGAGCCGAGTGCGGCGAGTGCGGATGCGAAAACGAGCGTGCGACGGTGCTTACTTGGGCTTGGAATCCTTGGCCGCGTTCTCCACGGCCTGGCCGG
This sequence comes from uncultured Alcaligenaceae bacterium, assembly GCA_964620265.1. GTDB lineage: Bacteria > Pseudomonadota > Gammaproteobacteria > Burkholderiales > Casimicrobiaceae > VBCG01. The sequence continues at coordinate 18,760 of CAZUGY010000065.1, read as the reverse complement.
TGGCCTTGACGTCCTTGCCCGCGCCTTCGACGGTATTGCAGGCGGACAACGTGATGACGGACATGCCGAGCAGGACGATGGCGAGAGCTTCTTTCATGGTGTTTCCTTTCGTTGTGTTTGAAGTGCGGAAGCGATCGAAGGTTCCGTGAAATGCGCGCCGGCACGCCGGCCTGCGGAAGCCGCCTCCGGCGAGTTCCGCAGTCTTTCATTCGCACGCGCCGTGCCAGCGCGCGACATCGGTGAATCAATGGCTTGCGACCACGCGACGCGTGGGGCGAGCATCGCCTCCACGCCGCCTGCGGCGTTTTTGCGCGCCCCGTAGGACGCGGCCGACAGCGCGCCTCGCCTGCGGGATGGATACCGTGCGCTCATCCGCCCAGGAGCTCCGCGACGGGCTGCATCGACTCCACCCGGTCGCTCACGCTCTTCAGCACGGCGAGGAGGGGAAAGCCGAGCAGCAATCCCCAGGCACCCCACAGCCACCCGAAGAAGAGCACGCTCACGAACACCGCCACCGCATTCATGCGCGATGCGCGTCCCTGCAGGTAGGTGGTGAGGCCGATGCCGATCGCGGTGGCGATGGCGCCGACCGCCAGCATCGCCACGATCGCAAAGCCGATGCTGCCCGCATGCAGGAACATCGCCACGCCGATGCCGGCCATGGCCACCGCCGCACCGGCATAGGGAATCACGTGCAGGACGCCGGTGGCGGCGCCCCACATGCCCGCGTTGGGAAGCCCCATCAGCGCGAGCGCCCCCCACGTCGCGAGCCCGATCAGGATGTTGGCCACCAGCAGTGTGACGAGATAACGTTGCACCTGCGTGTCGATCTCGTTCAGCACCTCGACGGTCACGCGTCGCCGCGCCAGCGATTCGCCGGCGATCCGCGCCACCTTGCGCCGGAAGGTATCGCCCGCGGCAAGCAGGAAGAACGCGAGGAGGATCGCGAAAGTCACTTCGCTCATGACCTCCAGCGCCTTGCCCGATTGCGCCTCCACGTATCCCTGGAATTGCGCCGCCATCCCCGTGCGCGAGGGAGCGCTCGTGGCGGCCGACTTGCCCGATGCCTCGGCAGCCGCACGGTCGAGCTCTGCCGCAGCCTCCTTCACGTGCGTCATCGGTCCCGGCGCCTCGCGCGCCGACTCCACCAGCGCGAGGCGCAGCTTGCGCGCCGCGCCCGGCAATTCCGCCACGGCCGAGCTCACGTCGTCGCGGATGGTGTAGCCCACCCCCGCGAGCAGCGCGATCAGCGCGGCGATCACCGTCATCGACGCCGCCATGCGCGGCACGCGCCAGCGCTCCAGCGCCGTCACCACCGGCCGCAGTGCATAGCTCAGGAGGATGCCGGCGACGACGGGCACCAGGAAGGACTGCGCCGCCTTCGCCGCAGCGATGCCGACCACGATGGCGATCGCGAGCGCCGACATCTCGATCACCCCGAGCTTGCCCGCCACCCGGGGCATCGCGGCACCCGCGACGGGCGTGGACGCCGACCCCTGGGCTGCGCGCTCGCGCGCCGGAGCCCTGACCTTGCCGTGGGCCTTCGCCGTGGTTGCCGCCGCGCCCATGTGAGGCCACGTCCGTCAGTGCGGCGCAGCGGCCGTGCCGCCGGCAAGCGAGCTCAGGACTTCGCGCACGCGGTGGAACTCGCGCGCCTTGTCGAAGAAGTAATCGGCGCCGAGCGCCAGGCTGCGGTCGCGGTACTGCGGAAATGCATAGTTGGTGAAAACGATCACCTTCGCGTGCTGCGGGCGCACGCCTTGCGCGAGCGCCTTGAGCACGCCGAGCCCCGTGCCCTGCTTCAGCTGCAGGTCGAGCACCACGGCGTCCCATGCCTTGTCGCGCAGGACTTCGACCGCAGCCACCTCGTTCTCGACCTGGTCGACGATGGTGAGGTTGGGGATCTCCGACAGGCTCTCCGCGAGCCGTGCGCGGATGATCGGCGAATCTTCCACGATGACCACGCGAAGGCTCGTGCCGTCGAACGACTCCTCCGCCTCCTGCATGGGTGCGCTCGCCCTTTTGATCTGTAGTTTGGTCAGGTCCATCGCGGTCCGGCGCCGGTGCTCCCGGCGCCTCTCCCCCGGACACGCCGTGCGACCATAGCAGGCGCGCACGGGCCCATCTGTCGGCGTTTGTCCGACATTGCAACGGTCATGACCGGCGCGTCCATCAGTCGATCAGCCCGTTCTTGATCGCGTAGTAGGTCAGATCGGCGTTGGACTTCATGCCCATCTTCTCGAGCACGCGCGTGCGATAGGTGCTGACGGTCTTGACCGACAGGTGCAGCTCGTCGGCGATCTTCGACACCGCGGCACCCGCGGCGATCTTGCAGAAGATCTGGAACTCGCGCTGCGACAGCTCACCGTGGAGCGGCTTGTCGGCATCGCCCGTCACGCCATCGGCGAGGATCTGCGCCAGCGCCGGGCTCACGAACTTGCGTCCGCGCACCACCGTGCGGATGGCACCCACGAGCTGCGTGGACGCTGCCTCCTTGTTGAGGTAGCCGGCGGCCCCTGCCCGCAGGAGATTGACGGCGTACTGGTCCTCGGCGTAGCCGGAGAGCATCAGGACCGGCAGCTCCGGACGGATCTGCTTCAGCGTCTTGAGCGTGTCGATGCCGTTCTTGTCCGGCATCGAGATGTCGAGCAGCACGACGTCGAACTCGCCGGCACGCACGAGCTGGATGCACTCGCTTCCCGTGGCGGCTTCGCCGGCGACCTGCATGTCCGCCTGGTCGGCGATGAACTGCGTCAAGCCCGCACGTACGATGGCGTGGTCGTCGGCGATGAGGATTCGGATCATGTTCGTGGGGAGATAGCGCGAGTGGGTCGGAGGGGAAAGCGTGGCAGATTCCATGGTCACACCGTCGCGATCCCGGCGACGCCGGACTGGTATTCGGCGAGCCGGTTGTAGAGGGTCTTGAGGCTCACGCCCAGCATCTCGGCGCAGCGTCGCTTGTTGCCTTCGCACAGGTCGAGCGTGGCGTGGATCGCGCGGCGCTCGATCTCGGCGAGCGCGGTGCCCACCGGAATCTGCAGGCAGTCTCCGGACGTCGCCACGCACTCGAGCGCGGCGAAGTCGAGATCGACCTCGTCGTCGGCGAGGATGAAGGCACGGTGGACGGCGTTCCTGAGCTCGCGCACGTTGCCCGGCCAGTGGTGCGCACGGATCGTGGCGATCGACTGGCGGGAGAAACGCTTGTCAGTGCCCTCGGCTTCGTTCATCCCGGCGAGGAAGTGCTCGGCAATGAGCTCCGCATCGCCGTCGCGCTCGCGTAGCGGCGGGAGTGTGATGGGAAACACGGCGAGGCGATACATGAGGTCCTCGCGCAGGTGGCCGTCGGCCACGGCCTGCCGCGGATCGCGGTTGGTCGCGGCTACGATGCGCACGCGGGAGCGCAGCTCTTCCTCACCGCCGACGCGCGCGAAGCGGCCGGTTTCGAGCACGCGCAGCAGCCGCACCTGCATCTCGGGCGCCATCTCGGTGATCTCGTCGAGGAACAGCGTGCCGCCTTCGGCGCGCTCGAAGCAGCCGCGATGCTGCCGCGTGGCGCCGGTGAAGGATCCCTTCTCGTAACCGAAGAGCTCGGCCTCGATGAGGTTGGCGGGGATCGCACCGCAATTGACGGCCACGAAGGGCTGCCGGGCGCGCTCGGAGCAGTCGTGGATGGTGCGCGCGACCACTTCCTTGCCGCTGCCGGACTCACCCGCGATGAGGACCGTGGCGACGGTCGGGGCCACCTTCTGGATGCGCAGATAGATGTTCTGCATCGCTGCCGAGCCGCCGTAGAGGCCGCCGAAGCGGCCGCGCGCCGGCGCCGAGGCAGCGCGCGCCGCCGTCACGAACGGCAGGCTCACGATGTTGCTCCGGGAATCGTTCTGCATGCTGCCTCGCCTCGCTTATGGTTGTGTAGTGGGCCGATCGTAGGCGGGGGGAGGAAGGCACCGCATCGGCGGCCTGCGGAAAGCGGTGTCGGACGGATCCTACAGCTCTCCACTGGGAAGAGAGCCTCCCTGTCCTACAAGGAGAGGCGGCGTCGGCGCCCTCCCACCCGCGCATCGGTCCCCCTCCGCTACGGGTTCGGCCGGCCTCCCGGGCGACAGGTGATGCGTCGCCGCACCGCGCGTGCGGCGGCTTGACGCGACGTCAGCTCTTCGGCTTCATCCGCTTCGCGAGATCCACGCAGGGATCCGGCCGCTCGACCGCCGCGGTCAGCACGTAGGCATCGAACGCGCTGGCGTCGCCGCCGTCGGCCTCGCCTTCCTTCTCGAGCAGTGCGATGCTCTTCGTCGACACGCGCGCGACCGAGGGGAGCCAGTGCGGCGCACCGATGTCGGTGCGTCCGTGCCCGTTGCCCGTGAGCAGCACCACGCCGCCACGCGTCGCGTAGGGCGCGATCGCTTCCGCGAGCGAGCGGTCGCGCGCGATCTGGGCGCGTGCCATCCCGGGCAGCGCCTGCGCGGGCAGCAGGTTGCAGTGACCTTTCTCCACCGCGGACTCGTGCGCGCGCATGAAGGCCTCGGGCACGACGATGTCCTTGCCCGCCTCGCCGGTGGCGACCTTCATGGCATCGGCACGCGAGAGGTTGGCGGCCACGATGGGCAGGTCGTATTCGAGCGCGAGCGCCACGAACGGCTTGTAGTACTCCCACTTCCAGCTCGGCGCGCCCTTGGCCTGCGCCACGAGGTAGTCGACATCGCGCGGGCGCTCCTTGCGTGCTGCGTCGATCGCGCCCTGCATCGGGCGGTCGAATTGTTCGAAGGCGATCGCGGGGCGCGCACCGCCTTCCACCAGCTTGCGCAATGCCGCCGCGCGCAACGCGTGCTGGATGCCGTTGTCGTGCACCTCGCCCAGGATCACCACGCGCGATCCCAGCATCGCGGCGGCGAGCGCCTCGGGCGTGGCGTCCAGGCGCACGGGCGCCGCCGTGGCGGAGAGCGCGATGCACAGGAGAAGGAGGGATGCCGCGAGCGTCGTGGGTCGTTTCATGAGGGCGATGATCCGGTCAGCGGGCTCCTGGCCGTCGTCCCCGTGGCGGCGGTGGCGATGAGGAGTCCGTGGGTGAGGGGATGCTGCAGCACGTGCGCCGCCACGCCGAAGCCTGCGGCGATGATCGCAGGCTGCAGCACGTCGACGGGCGCGCCTTGCGCGAGCACGCGCCCGGCGTGGAGCACGACCACGCGATCGGCATAGGTCGCGGCGAGATTCAGGTCGTGCAGGATCGCGAGCACGCCGAGGTTGCGCTCGGCGGCAAAGGCGCGCGAGGTGGCGAGCAACGCGTGCTGGTGCGCGAGGTCGAGCGCCGCGGTCGGCTCGTCGAGCAGCAGGAAGCGCGGATGCGGGTAATCCGTCTCCCAGAGCTGGGCGAACGATGCGGCGAGATGCACGCGCGCCTGCTCGCCGCCGGAGAGTGTGGTGACCTCGCGCTCGGCCAGGTGGATCGCATCGGCGAGCGTCAGGGCCGCATCGACGATCTCGCGGTCGCGCGGATCGCGCCAGCGGGTGGACACGGGATAGCGGCCGAAGGTCGCGACCTCGCGCGAGGTGAAGGCGAAGGCGAGCTCCGGACGCTGTGGCAGCACGGCACGCAGGCGCGCGCGCTCGGCGAGCGACCACGCGGAGAGCGCCCGTCCCGCGACGTGGACCTCGCCTTGCACGTGCGCGTGCGCCGGCAGGCGATCGCCCGCGAGGCACTTCAGGAGTGTCGACTTGCCGGCGCCGTTCTCGCCGACGATGGCGACCGTCTCGCCCGCCTTCACCTGGAGCGAGACGTCGTCCAGTAGCTTGCGCGTGCCGATGCGCACGCCGACGTTGCGGGCCTCGAGCATCGCGTCGCCTCGTTACAACCCGATCTGCCCGCGCCGCCGCAGCAGCAGCACGAGGAAGAACGGCGCGCCGAGCGTCGCCGTGAGGATGCCGATCGGAAGCTCCGCCGGCGACACGATCGTGCGCGACAGGGCGTCGGCGATCACCATCAGCACCGCACCCAGCAGCGCCGCGCCCGGCAGCACGATGCGGTGGTCGGGACCGCAGGCGAGACGTATCGCATGCGGCGCCACGAGCCCGATGAAGCCGATCACGCCGGTGGCCGCCACCAGCGATCCCACGGCAAGCGCGGTGAGCACGATCGCCGTGCGCTTGATCACCACCACGTTGACGCCGATGTGCGCAGCCTGCGATTCGCCCAGCGCCAGCGCATTGAGCGGTCGCGCGAGGAAGATGCCCGCGAGCGTGGCGGTGAGCGCGAGCGGCACGACTGCCGTGAGCATCCCCCACGTGGCGCCGCCGAGCGAGCCGAAGTTCCAGAACGTGAGGTTGCGCAGCTGCTCGTCGTTGGCGAGGTAGGAGAGGAAGCCCACGCCGGCCATCGCGAGCGCATTGAGCGCGATGCCCGCGAGCAGCACCGACGGCAGCGAGAGGAATCCACCGGCCGCGCCGATGCGATACACGAGCACGGTCACCACGAGCGCGCCCATGAAGGCCGCGAGCGGCAGCGTCCACGTGCCGAGCGACTTCGACACGCCGGGGAGCAGCGTGGCCCCGAGCACGATCACGAAGGCGGCGGCGAGCGCGCCGCCGGAGGACACGCCGATGAGCGTGGGATCGGCGAGTGGATTGCGGAAGAGTCCCTGCATCAGCGCGCCGGCCACCGCGAGCCCCGCGCCCGTGACGATGGCGAGGATCACGCGCGGCAGGCGGATGGAGTTCAGCACCGCCACCTGCCGCGAGTCGACGGCGCCCACGTCGAGGCCCACGTTGGCCGCGAGGATGCGCAGCACGTCGGCGGCAGGGATGCGGAAGGCGCCGTAGCCGATCGCGAAGATCGTGAGCAGCACGAGCAGGAGCACGAGCCCGGCGAGCACGAGCCTGCCGGGCAGGCGGCGCGGGCCATCCGTGATGGTCATGGCTTACGGTGCCGGCGCGCGCATGCGGCTACGGCGCACACGCGAAGCGGGCTCACGCGAGCGTGCCGAAGCCCTGCGCGAGGTCGCGCACCGCTTGCGGAAGGCGCGGGCCGAAGCCCAGGAGGTACAGGGCATCGGGATAGATCACTTTCTTCGCCTTGCCCGCGGGCGTGAGCGCGATACCCGGCCGGGAGAGCAGCGTGTCGATGCCGCCCAGCGCCTCGACCCCTTCGCGCGTACACAGGATGACGTCGGGTGCGGCGGCGATCACGCCTTCGGCGGACAAGGGACGATAGCCCTTGAAGCCGGTCATCGCATTGACGCCGCCGGCGAGCGCGATCATCGCCGCCGCTGCCGTGCCGTCGCCCGAGACCTGCACGTTGTTGGCGGCGTGCGAGAACACGAAGAGCACGCGTGATGGCGTGCCGGGGGTGCGGATCGCCGCACGCGTGGCCTTCCATTCGGCGCGCAGCGTGTCGTCGAGCGCCTTGCCGGCGGGGACGAGGCCGAGGCTCTTCGCCACGACGTCGACGTTGTTCACGAGCGAGTCGAAGGTGAAGTCGCCGCTCGCGCGCACGATCTTCACGCCGGCGGTCTCGAGTTGCGCCAGCGCCGGCGGCGGACCCGCCTCGGGTGCCGCGAGCATCATCGTGGGATTGAGCGCGAGGATCCCTTCGGCCGCCAGCGTGCGCTGGTATCCCACCTTGGGGAGGGCGAGCGCCGCCGCGGGATACGTGCTCGTGGTGTCGGTGGCGATGAGATAGCGCTCGCCGCCGATGCGATAGACGATCTCGGTGACCGCGCCGCCGATCGACACCACGCGCGGCGTCGCCTGTGCAATCGCGCGGCCGGCCAGCCCCGCGACCGGCAGTGCCGCCGCGAGCACCAGCAACCGCCGGCGTCCGGCGGCCATGCGTATGCTGCGCGCAGGCGCCGCCGGATCCGATGTCATGCCGCGAGCTTGGGGATGCGATCCACGAGCGCGCGCCAGTCGGCAAGCTCCGGCTTGCCCGGCTTGCGCTCGCCGAAGAACATCGCCATGGTGTCACCCGTCCTGTCGAAGAACTCGACCGAGGTGACCACGCCGTCGGTGGTCGGCTTCTTCACCACCCATGCTTCCGCGATCATGTCCTCGCGCATGTGCAGGTTGAAGCTGGCATCGAGCACGTTGAGCCAGTTGCCCATGATCTCCACGCGCTTCACCGGCCCCGAGTGGATCTGGATCATGCCGGGATTGCCCACGAAGCACATGATCGAGTTGCCGTCGCGCGCGGCGTCCTGCAGGAGCTGGCGCGCGGCCTCGTTCGGAACGCGATAGGCGAGGCTCTCGGGCGCCAGGCGCAGCGCCTGCGTGCGCGCGACCTTGAACTTGCGCAGCAGCGGAAAGAACTCGTGCGTGTCCTTCATGCCGAGCCAGCCGGCCCGGAAGCCTTCGGCGTCGATCTCGGCATCAGGTGTGACCGTGGGCACGGGACGATCCGTCGCGAACGTGTCGCCGGGCGCCTGGTTGGCATCGGCATGACGCTCGATGAAATCGGACCACGTCATCAGGTCGTCTTCGGTGCCGCGCAGGAAGATCTTGTGCACGGCATCGCCGTACTTGTCGTAGATCTGCAGGCTGCGCGACGTGCCCTTGGGCGAGTCCTCGGTCACCGCATAGCCGTGCGCCCAGTGCATGTAGAAGATGCGCAGGTCGATGTCGGGCCCGAGGGCCAGGCCCACCGGGCCCTCGTGCGACATCTGCTCGTACTTGCCGGTCTTTTCGTGGACGGTCGACTCGTTGCGCGTGAGCGCCATCACGTTGCCGAGGAACGGGATCTCCTCGAAGAGCTCCGGCCACGGCCCCGTGAGACGCGTGGCGCGCAGGCCCTCGCGCCGGCCCACGCTCGCCGCGATGATCGCGCCCTCGGGCACGCCGAGCGCCTGCGCGGCATCACGCTGGCGCAGCTTGCGCTCGTCGCGGATGCGCACGAAAGCGTCGTAGAGGTCACCTGGTGACTGCACGCGCTCCACCGATTCCACACTCATGTCGATCTCCTCATTTCTTGATGGTCGAGCCGGCTTTCAGGGGAAGGAAAGCGCAAGGCTCACGCTCGCATTCGTTCCCGGTTGAGTATACCTGTCGAGGTAGGCGCCGGTGCCCGGCACCACGCCCGTGTTCACGTCGCTCCAGTTCCAGTATTTCTTGTCGAAGATGTTGAATACGCCGGCGGCGATCCTGGCGTACTTGTTGAAGACCCAGTACGCGGTGAGGTCGACCGTGGCAAACCCCGGGGTGGCGAACGTCGGGACCGTGGACGGCGCGATGTCGGACTGCGACTTGCGCGCCACCGCGGTCACGTTGAGCGCGCCGCCGAACTGGCCCCAGCTCGCCGAGACCTGGTCGTAGCGCACGCCGGCCACGCCGGTGAGCGGGCTGATCGAGTTCAGGGGCACGTCGAGGTCCGTGTCCTCGCCGTGGGCATAGGCGATGCTGCCGGCCAGCGTCCAGTTCGGCGACAGGATGTACTCGCCCTTGGCCTCGGCGCCGTAGATGGTCACGCGGGCGCGGTTGACCGACTGGAACGTGAAGAAGTAGTCCGGGATGCACTGCGGGTCCGACGGACAGTCGAGTGCCACGCGCGAATCGATGAAATCCTTGTAGCGGTTGTAGAACGTCGCCACCGCGAGCTTGCCCCAGTTCGCCTGCCCCTTCACGCCGAGCTCGATGCCCTGGCTCGTCTCCGACTTGAGGTCCGGATTGGGAATGAGCACGTACGACTGGACCGGATTGCGGAAAGCGGCATTCACGTCATCGAACGGCGGTGCGCGGAAGCCGAAGGCGTAGTTGCCGTAGACGTTCCAGTCCTGGTTCAGGCGATACATCACGGCGAGCTTGGGCGACCAGGCGTTGTCGCTGAAGTCGGACGGCAACACGCCCGGCGGCGCATTGTTCGTGTACAGGTCGTCGGGATGGACCGTGAGACGGTAGTAGTCCCAGCGCAGGCCGGGCGTGACCACGAGCCGATCGTCGAGGAACGAGATCTGGTCCTGCACGTAGGCGCCGAACTGCAAAGAGGTCGTGTTCGGGAAGTCGCGCACCGGGAACGTGTCGCCGGCGAGCGTCTTGGTCGACGTGCCCGTGGTAAGGTTGTTGATCGTGGCATCGCGGAAGGCGGACGTCTCCGTCTCGTAGAGCTCGGCGCCCCACAGGATGCGCTGCGGCGCGCCCCAGGTGACGAGGCTCTCGACCTGTGCCGTGCCGCCGGTCAGGTTCTGCTGGAAATCGAACTGGCGCGGGATGTAGCAGGTGTTGACACCATTGGCGGTACCGGAACACGTCGCCGACGTGGCCGAGCGCGTTTCCTGCGAGGCCGAGTCCGTCTCGGAGCGCTGCTGGTAGATCTGCGCGGAGAACGCGTGGAGCCAGGTGCCGGCCGGATCGACGTAGTCGTAGCTGACCGAGCCGCGCGTGCGCTTCATCTCGTCCTGGCCGTAGAGGGCGCTCGTCTTGGGCGTGGACGCATTGAGCGACAGGATGTCGATGTCGTTGTTGTCCTTGTACTGCTCGAACGCGAGCTTGAAGGTGTTGTTCGCGTTGGGCGTGAACACGAGCTTGCCGAGCCAGTTGTTCTGCTTGGTGTCGAGCGGATTGGGCGACGTGCGCGATGGTCCGATCACGTCGTTGGTGCCGAAGTTCTCCGTCTCGTGGCCGCTGAAGTACGTGTAGGTCAGCATGCCCTGCACTTCCTTCGAGCCGCCCGCCACCGTGGCGGTCGTCTGCCAGCCCTCGTTGGCGCTCGAGTAGAGCGTCTTCAGCGAGCCGAAGGCCGGGCCTGCCGAGAGGTTCAGGTAGTCGAGCGGGTCCTTGGTGATGTACGACACCACGCCGCCGAGCGCATCGGAGCCGTAGAGCGTGGACGCGGGGCCGCGCAGCACCTCGACGCGCTTCATCTGGTCGAGATCCACCATGTTGCGCGTGGACGTGTTGAACGGGCCTATGCCGAAGGTGAAGAGATTGGGGGCGCGCACGCCGTCCACCTGGATCAGCACGCGATTGCCTTCGAGGCCGCGGATGTTGATGCTCGTCGCGCCGAAGCGGTTGGGATCGCTGTTGACCGCGATGCCGGGCTCGTAGCGGAACAGGTTCTGCAGGCTCTGCACGAGGTTGCGATCGATTTGCTGCGAATCGATCACGGTGATCGTGGCGGGGATGTCCTGCGTTTCCTCGGAGAGGCGGGTGGCGGTGACGGCCACTTCGGGCAGCGTGGACGAGGCCGCGCCGGCGGGCGGCGTCTGGGCCTGCGCGAATGGCGCGGCACAGACCAGGCCGGCCAGAACGAGGGCGTGCGTAAGCGGGCGCTGGGTGAACACGGACGTATCTCTCCCTGTGGGCGTGGGGGTTGACCGTCGGCTTGCTACGCGGGCCTACTTCCTGAAGCTTTGCCCTTCGCTGGCTGGCGTGTCGCGCGATCGCGGAACGGCGCGGCAGGCCGTTCCGTGACGATCGCGAGCGGTCGCACTGACTCTTGTGGTTTGCGGCCGTTCCGTTGCCGTTGCGTGGGGGTGGAACGCAACGGCGGCGACTGGCATCCGACCGCAAGCGCCCATTCTAATTGCAAATCATTCTCATTGGCAATACAGGAATGCCCCCGATTCCTGGGCCGTGTCGCGCAGCAACAACGAAACGCTCGAGACCGGGGGAAACCCGCTGGGGAGATCGCTTGCCCAGGCCCGGCCGTGCGCTCGTTGCGTCCTGTCAGGGGCAGGTCTTGCTGGCGAGGCAGGCCGGGCGCGGCTCGCCATTCTTCCGCCGCAGCATCTCCGCGCGGAACTCGGTGTACTGCCGCCGCACGCGCATCTCGATCTTGGGCATGTCGACCATCGCGGCGGCGAGCCAGCCGGGCACGAACGTGCCGTGGATGTCCACACGCGTCAGGGCCCCCTGCGGCGTCACCAGCGTCGTGAAGTCGGACGATTCCACGCTGTCGCCGCGCACGAGGACCGACGTGATCTCGCGCTTGGGCGTGAGCTCCACGTGCCGCACGCTGTCGAGCGTGATGCGCAGCGGGCCCGCGGCGGCGTGGCTTTGCTGCTCGACGTCGAAGCCATTGCCCTTGCGATTCACGATGCGACTCACATCCACGCTCGACAGGATCTGCGCCATGCCGTCGAAGTCGCTCAGCACGTCCCAGGCGATGTCCTGGCTCACGGCAACCGAGAACGACGCGTCGACGACGTAGGCCGAGCCGTTCTTCGACACGCGCACGGCGACCTCGTGCGCGGCCGGTGCGGTGGCAGGCGTTGCAGGCGCAGGCATTGCCGCAGGGGCCGCGGGGGGAAGCGCGGCGGGCGCAGGCGCTTGCGCCCACACGGGCGTCGT
>CAZUGY010000065.1:1517-6390 GCA_964620265.1 uncultured Alcaligenaceae bacterium | reverse complement strand
GCGCTCACTGTCGCGCCGCCAGGAGCCAGTCCACCTCGCGCGGACGCCCCGGCAGGTCGATCTGCGCCGTGGCGGGCGGCGTGCGGGCGATCTCGCGGCCGCCGCGGAACACGTGCAGGCGCGTGGCGCGCAGGCGGATCGCCTCGATCGAATCACGTGCCTGCAGGAGCACGAAGTCGGCGCGGTTTCCCGGAGCGATGCCATAGCCATCGAGGTGGAGAATCCTGGCGGCATTGACGGTCACGGCGTCGAAGCATGCGCGCATCGCGTCCTGCCCCGTCATCTGCGCCACATGCAGGCCCATCGACGCCACCTCGAGCATGTCGGCGCAGCCCAGCGAATACCACGGGTCCATGACGCAATCGTGCCCGAAGGCGACGGTGATGCCCGCGGCCATCAGCTCCGGCACGCGCGTCATGCCGCGGCGCTTGGGATAGGTGTCGTGGCGTCCCTGCAGCGTGATGTTGATGAGCGGATTGGCGATCGCGCTCACGCCGGCCTCGGCCATCAGCGGGATGAGCTTGCTCACGTAGTAGTTGTCCATCGAATGCATGGACGTGAGATGCGAGCCGTTCACGCGATCCTGCAGGCCCAGGCGCACGCTTTGCGCGGCGAGCGACTCGATGTGGCGCGAGTGCGGATCGTCGGACTCGTCGCAGTGCATGTCGACGAGCTTGCCGCGCTCGGCGGCGATCTCGCACAGGAGGCGCACGCTCTCGGCGCCGTCGGCCATCGTGCGCTCGAAATGCGGGATGCCGCCGACGACATCCACGCCCATGTCGAGTGACTTCTTCAGGAGGTCGAGCGCGCCGGGGCTGCGCAGCACGCCGTCCTGCGGAAAGGCCACGAGCTGGAGGTCGAGGTAGGGCGCGACCTTCGCCTTCACGTGCAGCAGCGCCTCCACCGCGAGCAGGCGCGGATCGCACACGTCGACGTGCGTGCGGATCGCGAGCAGGCCCTTGGCCACGGCCCAGTCGCAGTAGGCGAGCGCGCGCTCGACGAGCGCCTCCTGCGTGAGCTGCGGCTTCAACTCGCCCCACAGCGCGATGCCCTCGAGCAACGTGCCGCTGCGATTCACGCGCGGCAGGCCACAGGAGAGCGTGGCATCCATGTGGAAGTGCGGATCCACGAACGGCGGCGCGAGGAGCTGGCCCTGCGCATCGATCGTGCGGGCCGCCGCGGCGTCGATGCGCGGCGCGACGTCGACGATGCGACCGTCGGCCACGAGGACGTCGATGCCCGTACGGCCGTCAGGCAGCGTGGCGTGAGTGACGAGGAGGTCGGCCATGACGGTGGGGGGCGGCATCAGCGGTCGAGTATTTCGGCGCGCCCGCGTTTGGTCAAGCGCCGCATCGCGGCACGCGGGTCGGGCGCGCCGCGATGCCCTCGCGCACCGGGGCCGCGAAGGCGGCGAGCACGGGCGGCAGTGGGAAGAGAAGCGGCGTGCAAACCTCGCACGCCGCTCCCGGGCATCCCGTCGACGCGGCTAGCGGCGACGCAGGTACCCGCCCGCCAGCATGAGCATCGCGAGCATCAGCAGCAGCAGTCCCATCTGCGACAGCGTCGGGATCGGTGCGACCGGCCCCGGCGGTGGCGCTGCCACGACGGCGAACGACGTGGGATCGCTCGCGCCGGCCACCGCCGGATCGTCGGTCTGGAGCGTCGTCTCGTTGCTGCCGTTGAGGTCGGCGTCGAACGAATAGGCGCCTTGGTTGCTGATCGTGCCGATCGCACCCGCATTGATCGTGGCGTTGATCGTGATCGTCACGCTGCCCGCCACCGGGATGGCGCCGCTCCAGGTCACCGTCCTGGTGGGGATGGTGGCCACTGCCGTGCCGCTGGTCGCCGTTGCGGAGACCAGCGTGAGGCTTGCCGGGAGCACGTCGGTGAACTCGGTACCGGCATTGTCGGGGATCACCGATGCGCCGGTGTTGGTCAGCACGATCGCATAGGTGATCGCACCGCCCTGGACGAACGTACCGCTCACCGTCTTCGTGGCCGAGGCCGAGGCGATCGCGCGGCTGCCGACGACGACGAACGACGTCGGATCGTTCGCACCGCCCACGCCCGGATCGTCGGTCGTGCCCGTCGCCTCGTTGCTGCCGTTCACATCGGCGTCGAAGTGGAACGTTCCCTGATTCGAGATCGTCTGCCCGCCCGTCCCCGCGTTCACCGTCGCCGTGATGGTGAGGGTGACGCTGCCGCCGGCCGGGAAGGCGCCGTTCCAGGTGACGGTGTTGGTGCCGACCGTGGCCACCGCCGTGCCGCTCGTCGCGGTCGCGGAGACCAGCGTGAGCGTGGGCGGCAACACGTCGGTGAACTCGTCACCCGGGTTGTCGGCCGATGCGCTGCCGCCCGAGTTGGACAGGACGACCGTGTAGGTCACCGTGCCGCCGATGGAGAAGGTGCCGCTGACCGTCTTGGTGCCGGCCACCGAGGCTGCGCCGACGACGAACGACGTTGGATCGCTCGCACCGCCGACGGCCGGATCGTCGGTGAGCGACGATGCGTCGTTGGTGCCGTCGTTGTTGCTGTCGTAGCTGACCGTACCCTGGCTGCTGATCGTCGTGCCCTGCGTGCCGGCATTGATCGTCGCCGTGATCGTGATCGTCACGCTGCCGCCGAGGGGCGCCAGCGAGCCGTTCCAGGTGACCGTGTTGGCCGCGGTGGCCGCGGTGCCACTGGTCGCGGTGGCGGACACCAGCGTGAGGCCGGCAGGCAGCGTATCGGTGAACTCGGCGCCCGGATTGTCGGCCTGGTTGGCGGTGCCGTTGTTGGTGATCGTCACCGTGTAGGTCACCGTGCCGCCGACCACGAACGAGCCGCTGACCGTCTTGGTCGCCGCGGGAAGCACGGCCGCCGCGAAGGGCGAGCAGGTGAAGGCCACCGGCGTGACGATCATCGACCAGCCGTTGAGGGTGCCGGTGTCTCCGGCTTCCTGGTCGGAGACCAGCACCGACCACGCGCCCTTGGTGCTTTGCCCGTCGAAGCGCGACAGGTTGGGGACCGTGTCGGCGGGACCAAACGACGCAACAACGGTCCACGGCGCGTTGAACACCGGTGTCCACGACTTGGTCATCGGCGCCGCGCTCGCGGCGTTCACCTGCACCATGTCATTCGCCGCAGTATTCGGAATGTCGTCGTCGATCACCATGTTGGTGATGTTGTCGCCGTTCCCATTGACCAGTCCGCCGATCAGCGACACGAGGTCGGTGCCGGTGCCGGCCGGCGAGCGCAACATCGCGGTCAGGTCGCCGATGTACGTGTGCGTGACGCTGTCGAGCCGGAAGTCGAGGTCGGCGATGACGAAGTCGTCGGTGACGGTCAGCGACTGGAATGCACCCCGCGCGCGGTTGTCCGGAATCGGCAGCGCAGTGGCCATCGAATAGGTCACGGGCGCGGCCGTGCCGGCAGCATTGCCCACGCGCAACTGGAACGTCGTCGACGTCGTGCCGAGGCTCGACACCGTCGTCAGGGTGAAGTCGATGGCGCTGCCGCACAGCACCGACGGGGCGACGGTGATCAGGAACGGCGCGGCGTTGGTGGCGCTGCCCTGGGCGGCGATCGCGCCATACGACGCGCTGCCGGTGTGGATGGTCACGCCGGGTGTGGACGTCGTGAGCGTGGCGGTCGCCGAGGCGACGTTCCTGCTCGCCGCGCGCCAGGGATTGGTGAGCTTCACGGTGAGGCGGATCGGCTCGCCCGGATCGATCGCGCCATTGTTGTTCGCAGCGGCGTCATCGATCGTCACGTCGGTGGCGGCATCGACGACGTCGAGACGGGGCACCACGAACGATTCCTTGATGCCCACATGGCTGGCGGTATAGCCGAAGCTGTGGGTGATCGGCGCCTTGGCGCCATAGCCGAGTCCGCGGTCGGCGAAGCCGGCCCAGATGTGGCTCTCGTTGGCGCAGGCGTTGGTCGCGCAGTCGGCGTCGAACAGCGCATCGCGGCCGTCGATGAACGACGGGTCGATCGGCGTCATCTTCAAGGCGTCGATCACGAGCTGCAGCATCGTCTGGTTGCCGGTGGGAACGCTGCCGTTCGCCCCCGCCGGGTCGGCGATCACGCGCGAGCGTACTTCCCATAGGGACAGTGCCCATACCTCACCCGAGTTGTGCACCTCGTGGCCGCCGTTCAGGTTGAAGGTGATGGGGGTGGGCGCGATGCCGCCGGACAGGTCGTTGGTGGTGTCGTCCACGTCGGCCCAGGTCAGCGGATTGATGCTGTTGTCGGTCGAATACGGGAAGCGGCGAATGCCGTAGACGTAGTTGTCGGTGTACGCCGGCCCTCCGAGCTTGTAGGTCGCGTAGCCCCCCGAGGCATACTGGCCATCGGGATCGTCGGCATTGGTATTGTTGAGCAGCGACAGCGCGACGAAGTCGCTCCAGCCCTCCCCCATCCCGGCGGCCGGATCCCAGTTGAGGCCCGCACCGTTGCCGACCAGGCGGTTGCTGGTGCCGTGCGTCAATTCGTGCATGGCGACTTCGGCATCGAGCGAGGAGTCGCGGTCGATCGTCGGACCCGTGAAGCGGAACATCTGCATCCGTCCGGAGATGCCGTCGGGAGGCGTCGCGAAGTTGGCGTTGTTGGTGGAACTGGAGTCCTGGACGTCGGCGAGCACGCGGTCATTGCCCAGGCCCATGCCCGAGAAGTTGGTCTGCTGGAAATTGCCGGACGCCTCGTCGAAGCCGAGCGTGAAGAGGCGGTCGTGGTACCAGTTCGAGAGGTAGAACAGGTGGGTGACGGCGCCGCGACGGAAGCTGTCCAGCGCCGCGCCGGTGCCGGTCGACGTCTGGCCCGCCTCGGGGTCGCCGGCCTGGGGGGGCGGCAGGAAGTTGGTCTGGAAGTCGCGCGGCGCGGTGCCGAGGAA
>CAZUGY010000065.1:0-1417 GCA_964620265.1 uncultured Alcaligenaceae bacterium | reverse complement strand
GCCAGCACGTTGTTGCCGAGCGTCTGCGTCTGGTTGGCCGTGCACACGCCGCCGGGGCAGTCGTCGATCCAGCCATTGGGACTGGCCGCGATGTTCTGCACCGTCAGCATGTTGACGATCGTCGGCGCGATTTCGGGCGGCTGGGTACCGGAGCCGGGTGTGGCGGTGGTCGGCGACAGCGGCGAGGGGCTGTCCGCCGGCGTGACACCGTCGGCCTGGACGTAGACGCGGAAGCGGGCTTCATGCGTCGATGCATTGGCGCGGATGTTCTTGCGCCACAGCACGTCGCCGGTGACGGCGTCGACGATCGAATACCAGTCCTCGCTTCCGGTCGTGAACACGACCGCCGACCAGCCCGCGACGAGCACGCCGGGCGCCAGCGGGAACAGGACCTGGCGGGCGGCCGCCGGACCCTTGATCGCAGGATCGTCGGTGACGAGCTCGAGCAGGCCCGCGTTGTCGGCGGTGACGCCGAAGGCGGCCGCATCGACGTTGATTCCGGCGCTCGCGAGGGTACGCGAGATCGCCTGGCCGGCGCCGATCAGCGCCGCCCTGGAGTCGCCGCGCTGCAGATGTTGACGCGGAGACGCCACGAGCTTGCCCACCACCTTGACGACGCGGCCCTGCCGATCGAGGAGGAAGCGGGTCTCGCTCTGGAAGATGGGGAAGCCGTCGATCCGCTGCTCGACGCGGACCATGCGCAAGCCGCTGGTGCCGCCGGGACTGTCGCCGAGGACGACCAGGTCGTTCAGGTCGGCCTCGGAAAGTCCGAAGAGGTCGGCATTCTGCGCAAGATAAGCGCGGACGATCGATTCGCCGGACTGGCCGGCGGCGGCCGGGGCGGACAACGGCCCGGCCTTGTTGACGATCGACACCGGGCCGCCGGTCAGCGACGACATCCTGATCTCGACCCCCGGCATCGACGCCTCGCGCGACGCCAGCGCCGAGGCGACGCCAAGACTCTTGCTGCGCAATGCCTGCCTGCCAGCGACATCCGCTCCCGGCCGGGCGGCGAGCGCGCTCCGGAGCGCGCTCGTGTGATTGACGCGCGCATCGAGCATGCGCGCCGACGCGAGCGATGCCTTGGAGTCCTGCGACTGGGCCGAAGCCACGCCCGCGGATACCGCCACCGCGAATGCAATGCAGACGAGGCCGAGCAGACGGACGCCGCCGCCGCCATGGGACTTCATGGACATATCACTCCCCCAGAACTGTCCTGCAGCCGCGAGGGCTCGCGCGGGCGCGATGGCAAGCAGGAACCAAACGCGACGCTATCACGACAGCGCCGATGATGGAGCAAGTGGTCCCGCCCGATCGCCGAGCGGCGGTGTCGACGTGGCGTTTCGGCAACGCTTCCCGCCTGGGGTCGCAACGCGGGGTCCGGATCGCCGCGTGTCCGGAGCGACGCGCCGACGGC
>CAZUGY010000064.1:9592-22133 GCA_964620265.1 uncultured Alcaligenaceae bacterium | reverse complement strand
GTCGGCCACGTCGAGGATGTCCTGGCTCTCCACGCCCGTGTGATGGCGCGCGGCCAAGGAAGCCGGCGCCACGCGCTTCTGCATGGGCGCGGCGTGGCGCGGACCCAAGGCACGGGATCTGGCACCCGTGCTCGAGATGGTGCGCGAGGTCAAGGCGCTGGGCCTCGAGGCCTGCGCGACCCTCGGCATGCTGAAGGACGGCCAGGCCGAGCAGTTGCGCGACGCCGGCCTCGACTTCTACAACCACAACCTCGATACCGCGCCCGATTTCTACGGCGAGATCGTCGGCACGCGCGACTACGAAGACCGCCTCGACACGATCGATCGCGTGCGCGACGCGGGGCTTTCCGTGTGCTGCGGCGGCATCGTGGGCATGGGCGAATCGCGCGCGCAGCGCGCCGCACTCGTGGCGCAGCTCGCCAACCTCGATCCTTATCCCGAGTCGGTGCCCATCAATCACCTCGTGCAGGTCGAGGGCACGCCGCTGCACGGCAAGCTCGCGGGCGAGTCGGCGCTCGATCCCTTCGAATTCGTGCGCACGGTGGCCGTGGCGCGCATCACCATGCCCATGGCCAAGGTGCGCCTGTCCGCGGGCCGGCGCGAGCTCGGCGAGGCCATCCAGGCGCTGTGTTTCCTCGCGGGCGCGAACTCCATCTTCTACGGCGATCGCCTGCTCACCACCGGCAATCCGGACGTCGCCGCCGATCGCGAGCTCCTCGCGCGACTGGGCCTGTCCGCGCAAGCGTGAGCCCGAAGGGCCGCCCCGAGGGCGAACAAGCCCCGAAGCGCGCCAGCGCGAAGGGTGGTCCAATGGCCCGAAGGGCCGCCCCGAGGGCGAACAAGCCCCGAAGCGCGCCAGCGCGAAGGGTGGTCCAGTGAGCTTCGCCGCCCTGGCGCGGCTCGACACCGCGCTCACGCAGCGTCGCGCGAGCGGGATCGCGCGCCGGCGCCGGATCGTGGAGGTTGTCGACGGCGTGCGCGTGCAAGTGGATGGCCGCGCGCTCGTCTCGTTCGCCAGCAACGACTATCTCGGGCTCGCCGGACATCCCGCGCTCGCCGCGGCCGCGCGCGCTGCGATCGGCCGCTGGGGTGTGGGCGCTGGCGCCTCGCACCTCGTGAGCGGCCACACCGCCGCGCACGAGGCGCTCGAGCGCGAGCTCGCGGCCTTCGTGACGCCGTGCGCGGATGCGCGCGCGCTGTCGTTCTCCTCGGGCTACCTCGCCAATCTCGCGATCCTGTCCTCGCTCGCGGCACGCGACGATGTGATCGTTGCCGATCGTCTCGATCACGCCTGCCTCAACGATGGAGCGCTCCTCGCGCGTGCCTCGCTCGTGCGCTATGCGCACGCGGATGCGCAGGCCGCCGCGGACCGGCTGGCGGCGACCCGGACCGGGCACGCGATCGTGGCCACCGATGCGGTGTTCAGCATGGACGGCGACCTCGCGCCCCTGCCCGAGCTCCTCGCGCTGGCCGAGCGGCACGATGCGTGGCTCGTGGTCGACGACGCGCATGGTTTCGGCGTGCTGGGCGAAGGGCGCGGAAGCCTCGCGCATTTCGGGATCGCGTCACCGCGCATCGTGTACATGGGAACGCTCGGCAAGGCCGCGGGTGTGGCCGGCGCCTTCGTGGTGGCGCATCCCACCGTGATCGAGACGATCCTGCAGACCGCGCGTCCGTACATCTATACGACGGCGGCACCACCGCTGCTCGCGGAAGCGTTGCGGGCCTCGCTCGCATTGATCCGCGACGACGCTGCGCGGCGAGCACATCTGTTCGCGATGATCGCGCGCTTCCGCGCGGGTGCGGCGGTGTTGCCGTGGCAGCTCCTGCCGTCGGATACCGCCATCCAGCCGCTCGTGTGCGGCGAGAGCGAGCGCGCCGTCGCGCTGTCCGACGCTCTCGCGCAGCGGGGCTTTCTCGTGCCGGCGATACGCCCGCCCACGGTTCCGCGAGGGACGGCGCGGCTGCGCGTGTCGCTGTCCGCCGCGCATGCGGCCGGCGACGTGGATGCGTTGCTCGCTGCTCTCGCGGAGCTCGCGTCGTGAGCGCACGTGGCCTCCACGTCGACGTCGCAGGCGAGGGCCCGCCGCTCGTCCTCCTGCACGGGTTCGCGCTGCACGGGGGCCTCTTCGCGCCCGTCGTCCCCGCGCTCGCGCGCACGCATCGCGTGCATGCCGTCGACCTTCCCGGGCATGGCCATTCGGCGACGCACGCCGCCACGCTCGCGGACATGGTGGAGCAGGTGGCCGCGGTCGTCACGCCGTTGCGTGCGCCCGCGACGGTCCTGGGCTGGTCGCTGGGCGGCATGGTCGCGCAGCGTCTCGCGCTCGCTCATCCGGAGCTCGTGCAGCGCCTCGTGCTCGTCTGCACCACGCCGCGCTTCGTCACGGGTCCCGATTGGCCACCGGCGATGGCGCCGCAAACGCTGGCGCGCTTCGGCGACGAGCTCCGCGTGAGCTATCGCGCGACGCTCCAGCGCTTCCTCACGCTGCAGGTGCAGGGACGAGGCGAGGGCGGGGTCGTGGGCCGCGACGTGCTCGCCACGCTGCGCGACTCGCTGTTCGCGCGCTCGGTGCCGTCGGCGGCAACGCTTGCCGCTGCGCTCGCGATCCTCGCGGATACCGACCTGCGCGCCGATGCGGCACGCATCGCGCAGCGCACGCTCGTGGTCACCGGCCCGCGCGACGCCCTCACGCCCGCCGCCGCGGGCGAGTGGCTCGCGCAGCATCTGCCGGACGCGCGTTACGTTTCCATCTCGGGCGCCGCGCACGCGCCTTTCCTGTCTCATCCGGCCGCGTTCCTCGCTGCCCTGCAGGACTTCGCCAGCGATGTCGACACCCCCACCCTTCGCCGCGCCTGATCCGCGCGACGTCGATGCGCGCGCCGTGCGCCGTGCCTTCTCGCGCGCGGCCGCGACCTACGATGCGGCCGCGGTCCTCCAGCGCGAGGTGAGCGCGCGCATGGCGCAGCGCCTCGATGTCGTGAAGCTCGCCCCCACGCTCGTGCTCGACGGCGGCTGCGGCACCGGCGAGGCCACGGTGGAATTGGGCGTCCGCTATCCGGATGCGCGCATCGTCGCGCTCGACCTCGCGTTGCCGATGGTGCAGGCCGCGCGCGAGCGTGCGCGCCAGGGGCGCTCGCTCCTGCAGCGTCTGCTGCCCGCCGGGCTCGCTGGCAATACGCTCCCGTGGTGCCTGTGCGCCGACTTGAATGCGCTTCCGCTGCGCGGCGTGGCCTTCGACCTCGTGTGGAGCAACCTCGCCTTGCAGTGGATCAACGACGTGCCGCGCGTATTCGCCGAATGGCGCCGCGTGCTCAAGGTCGGAGGCCTCGTGTCGTTCACGACCTTCGGGCCGGACACGCTGCGCGAGATCCGCAAGGCCTTCCTGCGCGTGGACGGCCACACCCACACCAACCGCTTCGTGGACATGCACGACCTGGGCGACATGCTGGTGGGGGCGGGCTTC
Organism: uncultured Alcaligenaceae bacterium; assembly: GCA_964620265.1. Classification (GTDB taxonomy): domain Bacteria; phylum Pseudomonadota; class Gammaproteobacteria; order Burkholderiales; family Casimicrobiaceae; genus VBCG01. The sequence goes on along the minus strand of CAZUGY010000064.1, from coordinate 18,666 downwards.
GCCGATCCCGTGATGGACATGGAAACCATCACGATGACCTATCCCGATCCGGCGGCGCTGCTGCACGAGTTGAAGCACCTCGGGGCGACCAATGCCACGCGCGGCCGTCCGCACGGGCTCATGGGCCGCGCGCGCTGGCAGCGCATGCTCGGCGCGCTCGAGCGTTTGCGCAGCGAGGGACGCATCCCGGCGACGTTCGAGGTCGTCTACGGCCACGCATGGAAGGGCGAGCCCAGGCACACCGCCGAGGGACACCCGATCGTGAAGGTCACGCGGCGGCCTCGCGGTTGACATGGGGGCTGACTTGCGAGCTGACCTGGCACACGCCCGGGCAACCCCGGGCGGAAGCCCCGGCTCGATCCCGGGCGCCCCGGACGGCGCCGGGATGCTGCGGCAGGTCCGCGGGATCTTCGTCACCGGCACCGACACCGGCGTGGGCAAGACGCACGTCGCGGTGGCGCTGGTGCGCGCGCTGCGCGCGGCAGGCGTGTGCGCCGCCGGGATGAAGCCGGTGGCGGCGGGCGTCGGCCCGGAAGAGGAGGCGAACGCCGACGTCACCGCGCTCGCCGCCGCCGACGGCCTGCCGCTCGCGCTGCGCGATCGCAATCCGTTCTCGTATGTGCCGGCCATCGCGCCCCACCTCGCGGCGAGGGAGGCGGGCCTTCCGATCGACCTCGCGACGATCGCTGCCGCGTACGCGCGCGTGGGCACCCACGCCGAGGTCGTCGTCGTCGAGGGGGCGGGTGGGGCGCTCGTGCCGCTGGCCGGGGACATCGGCATGCTCGCCATCCCGCACTGTCTGCGCCTGCCGGTGCTGCTGGTGGTGGGGATCCGGCTCGGATGCCTCAATCATGCCTTGCTGACCGCCGAAGCCATCGCCGCACGGGGCCTGGCACTCGCGGGGTGGGTGGCGAACCGCATCGACCCCGGGATGGAGCGCGCCGACGCCAACGTGGCGGACCTCGTCGCGCGCCTGTCCGCCCCCTGCGTGGCCGACGTCCCCCATGGTGCGGTGCCGCGATTCGAGATGTCGGCGCTGCAGATCATGAAGCTCGCCTGCGTGTCAAGCGAAGGGCCCTGACAGGCCCGCGTGCGCGCAGCGCAAGCGTGTCATTTGCGATACGCCCATGCCTCTCACAGGCGCGAAAACGCGCGAAAACGCGACCAAAATGGTCGGGATAGCTGCCATGGCGGGGATTCGGCGGGTTTTGCCATGCGAAGCGTGCTAAAATTTTCCGCTTGGCACCTAAGCAGTGACGCCGCGTGCGGCAACCCGGAGGGTCCTCCGGGCGCCTCGACGGCGACGCGCCATGACCGTGTCCAGTGTTGCCCTTCCGCCGCTTCCCGCCGATCACGAGTATTGCGTGGTGGCGCGCGCCAACGATTCGTTGGGCAGGCGCAACCGCTGGCTCGTCTTCGGCATGCTGGCGGCAACGAGCCTCGCGCTCGCGCTGGCATTCGCGGCCGCGGGTGCGTGGATGGTGTTGCCGTATTCGGCGCTGGAGATGGGGGTGGTGGCTGGTGCGTTCGCCTGGTTCGAGCGGCGCGCCGGCGATTGCCAGCGCGTGGTGATCGCAGGCGACCGGGTGGTCGTCGACGAGGCCTCGGGCCGGAAGCGGGAGCGGCGCGAATTCAACCGGTACTGGTTGCGCGTCGAGGTGGAGCCTGCGGCACGAGGGCAGGCGCCGCGCGTGTTTTTGCGGGGAGGCGGTGCGTCGTGGGAATTCGGCCACGCGCTGCCGGGGCCGGAGCGTCTCGCGGTTGCGCGGGAGCTGCGACGGCGCACCGGCATGCGCTGACCCGAAGGCCTCGAGGCGCCGACAGTGGCATGTTCGATGGGGATAGCATGACTCGTAACGTAAGTGCAGCGAATGCACAGGTGAAGCGCGCGACGCGCGGAGGCGGCCGCTCGATGGCCGCGGCAGCATCCGCCGCGGCGCTTCTCGTCCCGGGACTCGCGAGCGCGGAGCTCGTCTGGAACCTGCAGACGCCCGTCACGCCGATCGCGCAGCAGATGCACGACCTGCATTCGTACATCTTCTGGATCTGCGTCGTCATCTTCGTCCTCGTGTTCGGAGTGATGTTCTACTCCATCTACAAGCACCGCAAATCGGTGGGCCACACCGCGGCGCAGTTCCACGAGAACACGACCGTGGAAGTGGTGTGGACGGTCGTCCCGTTCCTGATCCTCATGTTCATGGCCTGGCCCGCCACGAAGACGATCCTCGCGATGAAGGACACGTCCGCGCCCGACGTCACGATCAAGGTCACCGGCTACCAGTGGAAGTGGGGCTACAACTACCTGCAGGAAGGCTTCGGCTTCTACTCCAACCTGTCCACCCCGCTCGCGCAGATCGAAGGACGCGAGCCCAAGGGTCCCAACTATCTGCTCGAGGTCGACCAGCCGCTCGTGGTGCCGGTGGACCAGCGCGTGCGCCTCGTGATCACCGCCGACGACGTGATCCACGCCTGGTGGGTGCCGGCCTTCGGCGTGAAGCAGGACGCGATCCCCGGCTTCGTACGCGATTCGTGGTTCAAGGTGGAGAAGGTGGGCGTCTACCGCGGCCAGTGCGCGGAGCTTTGCGGCAAGGAGCACGGCTTCATGCCCATCGTGGTCGAGGTGAAGTCGAAGGAGGACTACGCCGCGTGGGTCGCCGAGCAGAAGCAGAAGCTGGCGGCACTCGCCGACGATCCCAACAAGGAATGGACCGAAGCCGAGCTCATGGCCAAGGGCGCCACGGTGTACGCCGCCAACTGCGTGGCCTGCCACCAGGCCAACGGCAAGGGCACGCCACCCGCGTTCCCGCCGCTGGACGGCGACAAGGTCGTGCAGGGCCCGCCCGAAGCGCAGATCGACGTGGTGCTCAACGGCAAACCGGGCACCGCCATGCCGCCGTGGAAGCACCTGTCCGACTCCGAGCTCGCCTCGGTGATCACGTACACCCGCAACAGCTGGGGCAACAAGGCCGGCGTGGTCCTGCCGGCGGCCGTCAAGGCGGCAAGGAAGTGACGCAGCGGGCAGCCCGCACGCGTCTTCCACTCAGGAGTCAAGCATGAGCAGCATTCCGCACGATCACGCCCACGACGGCCACGGCCACGACGACCACGCGCACCATCCCACCGGGATCATGCGCTGGATCACCACGACCAACCACAAGGACATCGGGACGCTGTACCTGCTGTTCTCGCTCATGATGTTCTTCGTGGGCGGCGTCCTGGCGCTCACGATCCGTACCGAGCTCTTCCACCCGGGCATGCAGGTGGTGCACCCCGAGTTCTTCAACTCGCTGACCACGCTGCACGGCCTCATCATGATCTTCGGCGCGATCATGCCGGCCGCCGTGGGCTTCGCGAACTGGCAGATCCCGATGATGATCGGCGCGCCGGACATGGCGTTCGCGCGGATGAACAACTGGAGCTTCTGGCTGCTTCCGCCCGCCGCGATCATGCTGATCGGCTCGTTCTTCGTGCCCGGCGGCGCGGCGGCTGGCGGCTGGACGCTCTACCCGCCGCTGTCGGTGCAGGCCGGCATGGGCACCGACCTCACGATCTTCGCCATCCACATCATGGGCGCGTCGTCGATCATGGGCTCGATCAACATCATCACGACCGTCCTCAACATGCGCGCGCCGGGCATGACGCTCATGAAGATGCCGATGTTCGTGTGGACCTGGCTCATCACGGCGTACCTCCTCATCGCCGTCATGCCCGTGCTCGCGGGCGCGGTCACGATGCTCCTCACCGACCGTCACTTCGGCACGTCGTTCTTCAATGCGGCCGGTGGCGGCGACCCGGTGCTCTTCCAGCACGTGTTCTGGTTCTTCGGGCATCCCGAGGTCTACATCATGATCCTGCCGTCGTTCGGGATCGTGTCGGAGATCATCCCCACCTTCGCCCGCAAGCCGCTCTTCGGCTACGCGTCGATGGTGTACGCGGTGGCGTCCATCGCCATCCTGTCGTTCATCGTGTGGGCGCACCACATGTTCACGGTCGGCATGCCCGCCGCGGGCCTGCTGTTCTTCATGTACGCGACGATGCTCATCGCCGTGCCCACGGGCGTGAAGGTCTTCAACTGGACGGCCACCATGTGGCGAGGGTCGATGACCTTCGAGACGCCCATGCTCTTCGCCGTGGGCTTCCTGTTCCTGTTCACGATGGGCGGCTTCACCGGCCTCGTGCTCGCGATCGTGCCGGTGGACGTCCAGCTCCAGGACACCTATTACGTCGTGGCCCACTTCCACTACGTGCTCGTGGCCGGGTCGCTGTTCGCCTTCTTCGCCGGCGCGTACTACTGGCTGCCGAAGTGGACCGGCACGATGTACGACGAGAAGCTCGGCAAGTGGCACTTCTGGGCCGCGATGATCACGTTCAACATCACGTTCTTCCCGATGCACTTCCTGGGGCTGGCCGGCATGCCGCGGCGCATCCCCGACTACGCGCAGCAGTTCGCGGACTGGAACATGGTGGCCACGATCGGGGCCTTCGGCTTCGGCCTGTCGCAGCTCATCTTCGTGTGGGCGCTCGTCAAGTGCATCCGCGGCGACGGCGCCAAGGCCCCGGCCAAGCCGTGGGAAGGCGCCGACACGCTCGAGTGGACGCTGCCGTCGCCGGCGCCGTACCACAGCTTCGAAACGCCCCCGGTGGTGAAGTAACGCCGCCCGCCGGAAGCCGACCGTGAACACGCACTCCACGCCGGACACGTCGCAGGCGCGCCTGCGCGCCGCCAACCGGCGGACCGCGCTCGTGTTGGCCTCGATCGCGATCGTCTTCTTCTTCGGCATCATGTTCGCGCGCTACATGGGCGACGGCGACAGCGGCATGACGGTGCTGGGACTGGCGGTGCTGCTGTTCCTCTCGCTTGCCATCGGCCGCAACCTGTGGAAGGGCCGCAAGTCGTGAGCGACTCGCCGCAACGCCATGGGCGCGAGGACGCGCCGGCGCCCGACCGCCGCGAGGAAGCGCGCGTGGCCAACCGCCGCATGCTGAAGCGCCTGTCGGTCGTGGCCGTGGCGATGTTCGGCTTCGGCTTCCTCCTCGTGCCGTTCTACGAGCAGATCTGCGAGGTCACGGGCCTGCGCAACATCGCGCGAGCCGACGAGGTCGAGAACACGCAGGTGGTCACGAGCCGCACGATCCGCCTCGAGCTCGACTCCAACGTCCGTCACCTCGACTGGTCGTTCAAGTCGCGCGAGCCCTTCGTGGACGTCCACCCCGGCGAGTTGCGGCAGGTGACATACGAAGTGACGAACAACAGCAAGCGCGCGATCACGGGCCAGGCGATCCCGAGCTACGGGCCGCAGCATGCCGCGCCGTATTTCAAGAAGCTCGAGTGCTTCTGCTTCGCCAAGCAGACGCTCCAGCCGGGCGAGACGCGCGAGATGCCCGTCGTGTTCGTGATCGATCCCAGGGCGCCCGCCGACCTCGGCACCATCACGCTGTCCTACACCTTCTTCGAGGTGGAAGGATCGACCACCGATATCCAGGGCGCGGCCAGGCCGCGCGAGCCAGGCACCACCATCAGGAGTGATTCATGAGCGCAGCCGCCGCCCCCGGCACCACGCCGGCCTATTACATCCCGCAGCCTTCGCACTGGCCCATCACCGGCTCGATCGCGCTGCTGCTCATGGGATCGGGCGCGGCCTTCTGGTTCAACGGCTACCCGGCGGGCCCGTGGATGGTCGCGGTCGGCTTCGCCTGCCTGCTCTACATGCTCTTCGGCTGGTTCGGCACGGTGATCGGGGAATCGGAAGGCAATCTCTACAGCAAGCGGGTCGACCTGTCGTTCCGCTGGAGCATGAGCTGGTTCATCTTCTCCGAGGTGATGTTCTTCGCCGCGTTCTTCGGCGCGCTGTTCTACGTGCGCAACATCTCGGTGCCCGATCTCGGCAGCATCGGCTCCAAGCTCATCTGGCCCGACTATGCCGCGCAATGGCCCACCGTCGGCCCGTACTTCACCACGCAGTTCACGCCGATGGGCGCGATGGGGATTCCGCTCCTCAATACACTGCTGCTGCTGGCCTCGGGCGTCACGCTCACGATCGCCCACCATGCGCTCAAGGCGGGCCATCGCGGCCCGCTCAAGCTGTGGCTCTTCCTCACCATCGTGCTGGGCGTGACGTTCCTGGGCTTCCAGGCCTACGAGTACATCCACCTCCACCACGAATACAACCTCAAGCTCTCCACCGGCGTGTACGGCTCCACGTTCTACATGCTGACGGGCTTCCACGGCATGCACGTGTTCGTGGGCGCGACCATGCTCACGGTGATGTTCTTCCGCGTGCTGAAGGGCCACTTCACGCCCGACCACCACTTCGCCTTCGAGGCTGCCGCGTGGTACTGGCACTTCGTGGACGTGGTGTGGCTCCTGCTCTTCATCCTCGTGTACTGGATGGTGTAGCCGCACGCAAGGCCGGCGGGACGCGCAACGCGCGCCCGCCCGGCGAAGAGGTCAGCCGAGACCGCGCGGGCCGATCCAGCCCATGTAGTGCGCGAGCACCAGGAATGCCACGAGGCTGACGGACAGCCCCACGCGGATCGTGAGCAGCCACACGACGCGCTTCCCGCGCCCGCGGTCGCGGTACAGGAACACGAGGGCTGCGAACAGCGCGACAATGATCGCGATGAGGACGGCGACGACGAATATCTTCATGACGTCGCCAGTGTAGTCAAATTGCTTCGCGACGCGGCCCCGCATGACCACTCCCGCCGCATCCGCTCCCGCATCACCGCTGCCGCGCCGTCCGGCCCTGGTACCAACCCTTGCCGCGATCGTCGTCGTCGCGCTCTGCGTCACGGCGGGACTGTGGCAGCGCGATCGCATGCACCAGAAGCTCGCGTTGCGTGCCACGCTCGACGCTGCCGCGGCGCAGGCGCCCGTCCCCCTCCCGGTGATGACGCAGTGGGACGCGTGGCGGTTCCGGCCCGTGACCGTCACCGGGATCTTCGATGCCGCGCACCAGATCCTGCTCGACAACCGGGTCCACGACGGCCGCGCTGGCTACGACGTGATCACCCCGCTGGTCCTGGCCGACCGGCGCACCGTGCTCGTGGATCGCGGCTGGATCGCCGCCGGACCGTCGCGCGCGCAGTTGCCGCAGGTGCCTCCGCCCGCGGAGGAAGTCACCGTCTCCGGCCGGCTCAACCTGCCGCCCGGGACCTACCTCGAGCTCGCCCCCGACACGGCCGGCGGGCCACTGTGGCAGAACCTCGACCTGAAGCGCGTGGAGGCGATGCTCGGCAGGCCGGTGCTCCCCGTGCTCGTGGAGCAGACGGCCCCGCTGCGGCCGGGGGACGACCTCGTGCGCACGCGCCCGGCACCGGACTTCGGCGTGGACACGCATCGCATGTACATGGTGCAGTGGTTCATTTTCGCGACGATGGCGGCGGGGCTGTGGGCGTGGTTCACGTTCCGGCGCACGCGATGAGCGGCCCGGAGCGCAGGTCGACGGATGGGCCGGCGTCTGCCGGCGAGCCCGCGCCGGCGGCGCCCGCCGTGGCAGGAATGACCCGCCGCAGCCGGCGCACGCTGGTCCTGCTGGTGCTCGTGACGGTCGCGCCCGTGATCGCGTCGTATACCGCCTACTACCTGCTGCCGCGGGACAAGCACGCCAACTACGGCGAGCTCCTCGTGACGCAGCCCGCGCCCGCTTTGCGCGGCCTGCGCGACGGCAAGCCATTCGCGCTGGCCGATCTTCGCGGCAGGTGGGTGCTCCTCACCGCGGCCGACGGCGCCTGCGATACCGCCTGCGCCAGCGCGCTCTACGCCACCCGCCAGGCGCGCACGATCCAGGGCCGCGAGATGGAGCGCGTCGAGCGCGTATGGCTCGTCACCGATGGCGCGCCGGCACCGGCGGTCATGGCCGAGCACCCGGACCTGGTCGCGGTGGCGAGCGCGGGGGGACTGGCCGGTTTCCCCGCTGGCGCCGACCGGATCTACGTGGTCGATCCGTTGGGCAACCTCGTGCTCGCCTATCCGCGCGATCCGGACATCAAGGCCATGGCGCGCGACCTCACGCGCCTGCTGCGGGCATCGCGCATCGGGTAGGACGGCCGGTCTCGCGGCGGGCGCCGGCCAGCCGGTGTAAAATCATGGGTTGGACTCGCGGCACGCCGCGGGATCCGTCGCCTCCTTCCATGACCGCCTTCGCCCTCGCCGAAAGCCGCTTCCGGCAATTCCTCGCGCTGACCAAGCCGCGCGTGGTGTCGCTCATCGTCTTCTGTGCGGTCATCGGCATGTTCCTCGCGGTGCCCGGGCTACCGCCCGCGGGCGTGGTCTTCGCCGCCACGGTGGGCATCGCCCTCGTCGCCGGCGCGGCGGCGGCCGTGAATTGCCTCGTGGAGCAGAAGATCGACGCCGTCATGCAGCGCACGCGCGCGCGTCCCCTGCCGCGCGGCGAGGTCACGTCCGCGTCGACCCTCGTGTTCGCCGCCATCGTGGGCGGGACGGGCCTGTGGGTGCTCCATCGCTTCGTCAATCCGCTCACGATGTGGCTCACGCTCGCCACCTTCGTGGGCTACGCCGTGATCTACACGGTGCTGCTGAAGCCCGCCACGCCGCAGAACATCGTGATCGGCGGGGCATCGGGGGCCATGCCGCCGGTGCTCGGCTGGGCGGCGGTGGCCAACGACATCGCACCCGAGTCGCTGCTGCTCTTCCTCATCATCTTCGCGTGGACGCCGCCGCACTTCTGGGCGCTCGCGCTCTATCGCACGCAGGACTACGCCAAGGCCGGCTTGCCGATGCTGCCCGTCACGCATGGCAGCCGCTACACGCGCCTCATGATCGTGCTCTACACGCTCGTGCTGGTGGGCGTGTCGCTGCTGCCGTTCGCGATCCGCATGAGCGGCTTCCTGTACCTCGCGGCTGCGCTGGTGCTGGGCGGCGTGTTCCTCGCGTATGCGCTGCGGCTGTACTTCCGCTACAGCGACGACCTCGCCCGCGCCACGTTCCGCTACTCGATCGTGTACCTGTCGGCGCTGTTCTCCGCGCTGCTCGTGGATCATTACTGGCGGTGAACGGCCGGGGTCGCCTCGTCGAGACTGAGGCTGCACGTCGATCATTACTGGCGGTGAAC
>CAZUGY010000064.1:4481-9492 GCA_964620265.1 uncultured Alcaligenaceae bacterium | reverse complement strand
CCGGGGTCGCCTCGTCGAGACTGAGGCTGCACGTCGATCATTACTGGCGGTGAACGGCCGGGGTCGCCTCGTCGAGACTGAGGCTGCACGTCGATCATTACTGGCGGTGAACAGCCGGGATCGCATCGCCGGGCATCCGCGGCATTTTCTCCTCGCCCTCGCCGCCGTCCTCCTCGTCGCGCTCTCCGCCTGCTCCCGCGAGGGGCCGAGCTTCAAGACCTCCGACGTGACCGGCTCGTCCATCGGCGCCGGCAGCCTCGCGCTCACCGATCACACCGGCAAGGCGCGCACGCTGGCCGACTTCCGCGGCAAGGCGGTGGTCGTGTTCTTCGGCTACACGCAATGCCCCGACGTGTGTCCCACCACGCTGGCGACCCTGTCCGAGTCGATGAAGCAACTGGGCGCCGACGCCGATCGCGTGCAGGTGCTCTTCGTGACGGTCGATCCCGAGCGCGATACGCAGGAGCTGCTGTCGCACTACGTCCCGGCCTTCGACAAGCGCTTCCTGGGCTTGCGCGGCGACGCCGCAGCCACCGAGCGCGTCGCCAGGGACTTCAAGGTCATCTACCAGAAGCAGCCGGGTGCCACACCCGGCAGCTACTCGATGGACCATTCGGCCGGCGTGTTCATCTTCGATCCGCAGGGCCGCATCCGCCTGTACGCGAGCCACGGCCAGGGGCCGGACGTCTTCGCGCACGACCTGCGCGAGCTCCTGCGCGCCGCGGCGGGCTGACGCGCGCTTAGCGCGCGAATCGCGTGGTCTCCCGGCTCCTCCATGGCTGACCTGGCGCCGCTGCTCGCGCAGGCGGCCACGGCGGCCCATGCCGGCGATCTCGCGCGTGCGCATGCCAGCTATGCGCGGGCGCTGGCGGACAGTCCCGGCCATCCCGCGGCGACCTTCGGTCTCGCGCAGGTGTGCCTCGCGCAAGGCGATCTGCAGGCGGCGGCCATCCATCTGACGTCGCTGGCGGCGTCGCCCGATCCGGTGCTGCGCGCGCCGGTGGCGCAGGCGTTTGGCACCCTCGCGCATGCCTTGCGCGCGCGCGGCGCCCGCGATGCGGCGGTGCTGGCCTTCGACCAGGCGGTACGCCTCGTCCCCGGTAGCGCGCAGGCGTGGCTCGCCCTGGGCAATGCCTGTATGGAAGCGGCGCAGGCGCAGCTGGATCGCGCGCACGCCGGCCAGGCGTCCGCCACGACCTACGATCCGCTCGCCGCGGCGCTCGCCGCCTTCGCCCGCGCCGCGGCGCTGGCACCCGGCGATGCCGCGATCGCGGCCGCGCGCGCGATGGCGGCGCGCCATGCCTGCGCCTTCGACGATGCGCGCGCCGCGGTGTCCGCGCTCGAAGGCCTCGCGGCGAGCCCGGGATTCGCGTGTGCGCCGATGAGCGCCGTGGCCCTCCTCGCCGATCCGGCCCTGCAGCGCGCCGGCATCGAAGGCCACGTGCGGACGACGCTGCCGCCTGCCGTGGCCACACCCGCGATCGTGGCCCGGCGCGGCGCGCGGCTGCGCGTGGGCTACCTGTCCTCCGACCTGCACGATCATGCGACGGCACACCTTGCCGCCGGCATGTTCGAGCTGCACGACAGGCGCCGAATCGAAGTCTTCGCCTACGCGACCGATCGCGACGACGGCAGCCCGATGCGCGCGCGCCTGCGCCAGGCCTTCGAGCATTGGCGCGACCTGCGCGAGGTCGACGACGCCACCGCCGCGGCCGTCATCGCGCGCGATGGCCTCGACGTGCTGGTGGACCTCAAGGGCCACACGCACGGCGCGCGCCTCGGCATCCTCGCTCGCCGGCCCGCCTCTGCGCAGATCCACTACCTGGGCTTTCCCGGGACCCTCGGCTATCGCGGCGCCATCGATGCCTTCGTGGCCGACGTGATCGTCGCGCCGCCCGGGAGCGACCACGAGTTCGCCGAGCCGCTCCTGCGTCTGCCGCACCCCTTCTGCTACCAGGCCAACGATCACCGTCGCGTGCTGCCTGCGCGCGTGTCACGGGCCGTCGCGGGCCTGCCCGACGATGCGGTCGTGCTCGCCTGCTTCAACCAGACCTACAAGCTCGCGGAGCCGTTCGTCACCGCCTGGCTCGCGGTGCTGCGCGAGTTGCCGCAGACGCTGCTGTGGCTCACGGCGCCGCATGCGCTCACGCAGCGCAACCTGCGCGCGCTCGCGGCCCGTGAGAGCGTCGCGCCCGAGCGGATCGTGTTCGCGCCGCTCGTCGATCAGCGCGCGCATCTCGCGCGCCTGCAATGCGCCGATCTCGCCCTCGACGTGCTGCCCTACGGTTCGCACACCACCGGCAGCGATGCGCTCTTCTGTGGCGTGCCGCTGCTCTCGCTGGGCGGCAGCACGTTCGCGGGCCGCGTGGGCACGAGCCTCCTCCATGCCGTGGGCTTGCCGGAGCTCGCGCTCGATTCGATGGTCGGCTACACGGCCCGGCTCGCGAACCTGGCCGGCGATCGCGGCCGCCTCGCGCACTACCGCGCTCACCTCGAGCGCGGCCGCGGCCGCCTGCCGCTCTACGACACCGAGGGATTCACCCGCGCCTTCGAGCGGCTGCTGGAGGACGCGGCTGCGCGCGGGTGACGCACCTTGCGCGCGCTCACAGCTCGATCATCTCGAAGTCTTCCTTGCGCGCGCCGCATTCGGGGCACGTCCAGTTCGGCGGAACATCCTCCCAGCGCGTGCCCGGCGCGATGCCTTCCTCGGGCGAGCCGGTTTCCTCATCGTAGATCCAGCCGCAGATGAGGCACATGTATTTTTTCATTGGGATGCGAGACGGAAACCTTGGGGTAGACTCGTCCATTGTAGCGTTTCGGCGCACCGCGCCTTTCGCGTCCGGCACCTGCATCCTGTCCATTGTCAAGGCCGCGCAACGTCGCGCAGGCATCGGCAAGAGCCTTCGGGTGGCGCGCACCCCACTTCCATGACCGACCACGAAAACGGATCTCCACCGCTCGTCCTCACCTTCGCCGCTTCCGATCCGTCGGGAGGCGCCGGCGTGCAGGCGGACCTCCTCACGCTCGCGAGCATGGGCTGCCATCCGCTGTCGGTGATCACCGCGATCACGGTGCAGGACTCGCTCGGCGTCGAGGGGATCCTCGCCATCGATTCCGACTGGGTGGCCGACCAGGCGCGCCGCATCCTCGAGGACATGCCGGTCGATGCGTTCAAGATCGGCGTGCTGGGCAGCGTGGAGAACATCGCCGCGATCGCGGAAGTGGTGTCCGACTATCCGGACGTGCCGCTGATCTTCGATCCCGTGCTCGCCTCCGGCCGCGGCGACGAGCTCGCGAGCGAGGACATGACGCAGGCGCTGCGCGAGCTGCTGCTGCCGCAGACGACGATCCTCACACCCAACAGCATCGAGGTGCGCCTGCTGGCCGAGGGCGAGGACGACGACGACCGCACGCTCGAGCAATGCGCGGTCGCGCTCGTGGACACGGGCTGCGAATACGTGCTCGTGACGGGCACGCACGCGAACACGCGCGAGGTCGTCAACACGCTCTACGGCAAGAGCGGCGCGCTGCGCACCGACAGCTGGCCGCGGCTGCCCGGGTCGTATCACGGCGCCGGCTGCACGCTCGCCTCGGCGCTCGCCGCGATGCTCGCCAACGGTCTCGATCTCGCCGATGCCGTGCGCGAGGCGCAGGAATACACGTGGCAAACGCTGCGCAAGGCCTACCGCCCGGGGATGGGCCAGTTCATTCCCGATCGCATGTTCTGGGCGCGCGAGGAAGCGCAGGCGCGCGGCGAAGAGGCCGACGACGCGCCGGCTGCCGAGTCCCGTGACAGCCACTGACCTGCGCTCGCGCCTGCGCGGCCTGTACGCGGTCACCCCCGACGACGCCGACACCGCACGCCTGGTGACGCAGGTGGCGGCGGCCGTGACCGGCGGTGCGCGCACCGTGCAGTACCGCAACAAGTGGGCGCCGCCGTCGTTGCGCGCCGCGCAGGCGGCAGCACTCGCCGGCGTGTGCCGTCGCCACGGTGCGCTTTTCATCGTCAATGACGACGCGCAGCTTGCCCGCGACGTGCAGGCAGACGGCGTGCACGTGGGCGAGGACGACGGCGACCTCGCCGCCGTCCGCGGGATCATGGGCGAGGCGATCGTGGGCGTGTCCTGCTACGACGACGTGAAGCTCGCGCAGCGCGCGGCCGCGGCCGGTGCCGACTACGTCGCCTTCGGCAGCTTCTTCGCCTCCACCGTCAAGCCGGCCGCACGCCGCGCCGATCCCGCCCTCATCGCGGCGGCGCGTCCGCTCGGCCTGCCGATCGTGGGCATCGGCGGCATCACGCTCGCCAACGCGCCGCGGCTCGTGGCAGCAGGCATCGATGCCGTGGCGGTGATCTCGGCGGTCTTCGGCAGCGGCGATCCCGCGCGGATCCGCACGGCCGCGACAGCCTTCACCGCGCTCTTCGACGCCTGACGCCGCCCGACAGGCGCCGCCCGTGCCCGAGCTCCCCGACGTCGAGATCTATCGCGAGGCGCTCGCGGCGCGGGTGGAAGGCGCGACGCTGCGCGAGGTCGAGCTGCGCAATCCATTCCTGTTGCGTACGGCGCAGCCGCCGCTCGCTTCGCTCTTCGAACGCAAGGTCACCGGCATCGAGCGGCTCGGCAAGCGCATCGTGCTCGCCTTCGAAATCCTGCACCGTGCGAAGCTCTCGCCGCTGGCACTCACCCGCAAGCTCGACGAGAGCGAGATCGCGCAGCTCTACACGGCCACGCAGGAAGTGCTCACCGAGTGGACCGCGCGCCTGCGCGACGAGGCGGGCGACGCGTTTCCCGCCAGGGTCACCGCCTTCCGGCCCGGGATGGCCGTGCACGGCCGCTACAGGGAGCCGTGCCCAGTGTGCGGCGCGCCGGTGCAGCGCATCGTGTACGCGGAGAACGAGGCGAACTATTGCGCGCGCTGCCAGACGGGCGGCGTCGTGCTCGCCGATCGCGCGCTGTCGCGGGTGCTGCACAAGGGATTCAAGCGCACGCTCGACGATTGACGGCGTCGTGGC
>CAZUGY010000064.1:0-4381 GCA_964620265.1 uncultured Alcaligenaceae bacterium | reverse complement strand
GGGGCTGGCGCAAAACGTGCAACAAATCGGCCTGCCCCACTGTCCTACAACGCTTTCCCTCGTCGCGAGACACGTCCCCGGTGGTAGAATGAACGCTGTTTTTCCTGAAAATTCAATCACCTCCGACGTGGATACCCCTGTGCGCAAGCGGCTGGGCGAGCTTTTGATCGAGCGCGGCAAGCTCGATCCGGCCACCCTGGAGCGCGCCCTGCGCCTCCAGCAGGAGTCCGGTGAAAAGGTGGGTGCGCTGCTGGTGACCCTCGGCGTGGTGGCCCAGCGGGACGTCTCCGACGCGCTCGCCACCCAGCTCGCGCTGCCGCTGGTCGATGTCGCCGCCTATCCCGAGTTTCCGATCCTCGAGGAGCAGGTGTCCACCCGCTTCCTGCGCGAGACGCGCGTGCTGCCGCTGTCGGAGGACGACAACGAGGTGGCGCTGGCGATGGCCGATCCCACCGACGAATATGCGATCGGCGCCGTCCGCATGGTCACCGGCCGCGCGGTGCGGCCGATGGTGGCCATTCCTTCCGACCTCGAGGCAGCGCTCGAGCGGCTCTACGGCACCGGCAAGTCCCAGGGCGAAGTGGGCATCGAGACGCGCGTCGAGGATCTCGATTTCGATGCCGACGTCCAGCAGCTGAAGGACCTCGCCTCCGAGGCACCGGTGATCCGCCTCGTGAGCCTCATCATCACCAATGCGCTCGACACACGCGCCTCCGACATCCACGTCGAGCCGTTCGAGAATCGCCTCGGCGTGCGCTATCGCATCGACGGCGTGCTGCACGATGTCGATTCGCCGCCCAAGCGCCTGGCCGCCGCCGTGATCTCGCGCATCAAGATCATGGCCAACCTCGACATCGCCGAGCGCCGCCTGCCGCAGGACGGCCGCATCCGCCTGCGTGTCCAGGGCAAGGAGATCGACCTGCGCGTATCCACCGTGCCCACCATGCACGGCGAGTCGGTCGTGATGCGGATCCTCGACAAGGGCGGGGTCGCGCTCGACTTCAACAAGCTGGGCTTCATGGAGGACACGTTGAGGGCCTTCATCGACGTGCTCATGCAGCCGCACGGCATCCTCCTCGTGACCGGCCCCACGGGCTCGGGCAAGACCACCACGCTCTACACCGCGCTCGATCGCCTGAACCAGCCCGACGTCAAGATCCTCACGGTCGAGGATCCGGTCGAGTACCAGATGGTGGGCATCAACCAGATCCAGGTGAAGCCGCAGATCGACCTGACGTTTGCCAATGCGCTGCGCTCGATCGTGCGCCAGGACCCCGACGTGATCATGATCGGCGAGATCCGCGACCTGGAGACCGCGCAGATCGCGGTGCAGTCGGCGCTCACCGGCCACCTCGTGCTGTCCACCGTGCACACCAACGACGCCGCGTCGACGGTGAACCGCCTGCTCGATATGGGCGTGGACGATTACCTCCTCACGTCCACCGTGATCGGCATCCTCGCGCAGCGCCTCGTGCGCAAGCTGTGCCCCCAATGCAAGGAGTCGTACCGGGCGCTGCCGGAGGTCGTGGAGCAGCTCGGGCTCTCGCGCATGGCTGGCAGCGACGAGGTCACGCTCTATCACGCCAGGGGCTGCAGCCACTGCGGCAACACGGGCTACATGGGGCGCCTGTGCATCCTCGAGATGCTGCCGATGTCCGATCCGTTGCGCGCGCTCGTGATGAAGCATGCCAACTCGGGCGACCTCAAGGTGCAGGCGCAGCGCGACGGCATGGTGTCGATGTACGAGGACGGCATGCGCAAGGCGCTGGCCGGCCTCACCACGTTCGAAGAAGTGCTGCGCGTCACGCGCGAAGCATAAGAAGGCTCGGACCGCACCGTGCCGATCTACCGCTACCGCGCCGTGAGCGCCGCCGGCGAAGTCGCCGTGGGCGAGCTCGCGGCGGCCAACGAGGGCGAGATCGTCGAGCGCCTGCGCGACCAGGGCCTGATGCCCATGCAGATCGCGCATGCCACGGGCGCGGCGGCGGCCACCACGGCCGCGGCGGACAAGTCGGGCAAGCCGCGCCGGCGCCTCTTCGAATCGAGGACCGTCACCCGCGACCAGCTGCTGGCGTTGACGCGCGAGCTCGCGACGCTCCTGCAGGCGGGCCTCCCGCTCGATCGCGCGCTCGAGATCCTCATCGGCCTCGCCCCCACGCCGCCCGTCGCTTCACTCCTGCAGGGCATCCGCGACGACGTGCGCGGCGGCAAGGCGCTGTCGCAGGCGCTCGATGCGCGGCGCGAGATCTTCTCGCGCTTCTACATCAACATCGTGCGCGCGGGCGAGGCAGGCGGGGCGCTCGGCGTGGTGCTGCAGCGCCTGTCCGACACGATGGAGCGCAACAAGGAGCTGCGCGAGACGGTCAAGTCGGCGTTGATCTATCCGTCGCTGCTGGTGCTCGTGGCGGTCGTGTCCGTGGCCGTGCTGCTCGTGTGGGTCGTGCCGCAGTTCGAGGCCACCTTCGCCCAGGCGGGCAAGGCGCTGCCCATCCCCACGCTGGTCGTCGTGATGCTCGGCAAGTTCATGCGCAACTGGTGGTGGGCGGTGGCGGGCGGCGTGTTCCTGCTCGTGATGTGGCTGCGCCGCCGCAGCAACAACCCGGCCGTGCGCCGCGCGCGCGACGAGCGCTGGCTCCGGCTGCCGCTGCTCGGCGATCTCATCCGCAAGGTGGAGATGGCGCGCTTCTCGCGCACGCTCGCGACCCTGCTCGCCAACGGCGTCACGCTGCTGTCGGGCATCGCGATCGTGAAGGAGACGATGACCAACACCGTGCTGGCCGGCGCGCTCGACGGCGTGATCGCCAAGCTGCGCGAGGGCAAGGGCTTCGGGCGTCCGCTCGCCGAGACCGGCCTCTACCCGCGCCTGGCTACCCAGATGGTGATGGTGGGCGAGGAATCCGGACGGCTCGAGGAGATGCTGGCCCGTGTGGCGGACATCTACGACCGCGAGGTCCAGGCGGCCATCAAGCGCTTCCTCGCGGTGCTCGAGCCCGCCCTCATCCTGTCCCTGGCCGTGGTGATCGGCGGCATCGTGTTCTCGATCCTCATGGGCGTGATGGGCATGAGCGAACTCGTGATCTGATCGCCAGTCTTAGCACTTGACCCCCAACCCTGCCACCGGCCCTCGTGCCGCCGCCGGCGGGCCACCAACGAGGACATTGCAACGATGAAATCCCGTACTTCGAACCGCCGTGCCGCGCACGGCATGACGCTCATCGAGATCCTGGTCGTGCTGGTGCTGATCGGGATCGTGATGGGCATCGTCGCCGGCAACTTCATCGGCCAGGGCGAGGAAGCCAAGCGCAAGGCCGCCGCGATCGAGATCAGCCAGATCGCCAATACGCTGGATCTTTTCAAGCTCGAGGTGGGCCGCTATCCCACGAGCCAGGAGGGGTTGCAGGCGCTCATCACGGCTCCGTCGGGTGTGAACAACTGGAATGGCCCGTACTGGAAGAAATCCACGCTGCCCAAGGATCCGTGGGGCAACGAATACAAGTACATGGCCCCCGGCGCGAAGATGCCCTACGACATCGTGTCGCTCGGCGCCGACGGCAAGGAAGGCGGCGATGGTCCGAACAAGGACATCACCAGCAACTGACGCGCCGCGCGCGGGCGAGGCGGCAGTGAAGGCCGGACCGCACGCGCCCGTTGCGTGGCGGCACGGGCGCGCGCGTGCAGTCGTCCGCGCCCGCGGCGTCACGCTCATCGAGCTTTTGATCGTGCTCGTGATCATGGGGCTCGTGTCGGCGATCGCGATCCCCATCTTCACCGGCACCTCCAATGCCGAGATGCGCGGCGCCGCGCGACAGCTGGCATCGGGCCTGCGCCTCGCCCGCAGCACCGCGCTCACGCAGCGGCGCGAGACGTTCCTCGTGATCGACCTCGCGGGCCGGCGCTTCAAGGTCGACCAGGAAGCCAAGGAGTATCCGCTTCCGCGCAACGTCGAGCTCAAGCTCTTCACCGCGCAGAAGGACATCGTCGACGACAGGGTCGGCTCGATCCGCTTCTATCCCGACGGCGGCAGCAACGGCGGCCGCATCACGCTCGCCTCCGGCGACCGCAAGTACGAGGTCGACGTCGACTGGCTCACCGGTCGCGTGGCGATCCTCGATTGACGCGCGATGCGCACGATCACGACGTCCCGTCGCCAGCGCGGCTTTTCCCTCATCGAGGTGCTCGCCGCGTTCGTGATCCTGGCACTCGTGGCCACGGCGCTGTTCAGCCTCTTCTCCGTGTCGCTCAACAACGTGGCGGCGGCAGAGGAGTGGAGCCGTGCGCTCACGGTCGCGGAGTCGCGTCTCGAGGCCGCCGCGGTGGCGCAGCCGCTGCGGGAAGGCAGCGAGAGCGGCGACACGGCCGATGGCCGGGTGCAATGGACGGC
>CAZUGY010000063.1:4263-22481 GCA_964620265.1 uncultured Alcaligenaceae bacterium | reverse complement strand
TGCTGGCGCCCGGCATCGGCGAGATCATCGGCGGCAGCCAGCGCGAGGAGCGGCTGCCCATCCTCGATGCCCGCATGGTGGAGACGGGCCTCGATCCCGCGCACTACGGCTGGTATCGCGACCTGCGCCGCTATGGCAGCGTGCCGCACGCGGGCTTTGGCCTGGGCTTCGAGCGCACGGTGGCGTATGCGACCGGGCTTACGAACGTCCGCGACGTGATTCCGTTTCCGCGCACGCCGGGCAATGCGAAGTACTGATTTCCCACCGGGAGTCGCACGACAGCGCCGGTGAGATCGACTGGTCCAAGGGCGAGCGCGTGCGGCTGCCGAACCTCGAGCCGTCGACGCAGAGAATCTCCCTGCGCCTGCCGTTGCACATGCTCGAGCGGATCAAGGTAGCCGCGAATGCACGCGACGTGCCGTATCAGTCGCTCATCAAGGTCTGGCTCGAGGAGAAGCTCTCGGGTTGATGCAGCGCGGTCTCATGCGGCACGTGCCCCTCGCATACAATCGGGCGCATGTCGCTGTTGATGCTTTCCCCACGATTTCGGCGCCGATGTGCTGATCTCCTCGCCGCATGGCTGGTCGCGTGGATTGTCGCGATCCCCGTGGTGTGGGCGCAGCCAGCCCCGGAAAGCAGCTCCGGCTGGATCGACAAGAAAGCCGTCACTGCGCATCACTGGATGGTGGCCGCCGCCAACCCCCACGCCGTGAAGGCCGGTCACCGCATCCTTGCGAGCGGCGGCAATGCCGTGGATGCGGCCGTCGCCGTGCAGATGGTGCTGGGACTCGTCGAGCCGCAGTCCTCGGGCATCGGCGGAGGTGCGTTCCTTCTCGTGCATGATGCGAAGCGCGGCAAGCTCGTCGCATGGGACGGCCGCGAGACGGCCCCCGCCGCGGCGAAACCGGATCGCTTCCTGCGCGACGGCAAGCCCGTTCCGTTCTTCGAGGCGGTCGTCGGTGGCAAATCCGTCGGCGTGCCCGGCACGTTGCGCATGCTCGAGGCCGCGCACCGCAAGCATGGGCGCCTGCCGTGGGCGCGCCTGTTCGACGATGCCATCGCGCTGGCGGAGAACGGCTTCGCAGTATCGCCACGCCTGCACCAGCTCCTGCGTGTCGAGCGGCACATGTCGCAGCCGCGCATCCGCGCGTACTTCTTCGGCCAGGACGGCGTGCCGCTGCCCGTGGGCACCGTGCTGCGCAATCCCGCCTACGCGCGCACGCTGCGGGCCGTGGCGAAGAGCGGCGCCGACGCGTTCTATACGGGCGAGATCGCGCAGGACATCGTCGATACCGTGGCCGGGCATCGCGACAATCCGGGCGACATGACGCTCGCCGATCTCGCGGGTTACAGGGTGATCGAGCGCACGCCGGTTTGCGACGGTTATCGCGCGTATCGCATCTGCGGCGTGCCGTTGCCGTCGTCGGGCACGCTCACGATCCTGCAGATGCTCAAGATGCTGGAGCCCTACGACATCGCATCGATGGGACCGGCATCGTTCTGGAGCGTGCACTTCATGAGCGAGGCCGGGCGCCTCGCCTTTGCCGATCGTGGCGTGTACGAGGCGGATCCTGCGTTCTACGCGGCGCCCACGTGGCTTCTCGACGATGCGTACCTGCGGGCGCGATCGCTGCTCATCCGCTCCGATTCGAGCCTGGGCCGCGCCGCACCGGGCGAGCCGCCGGCGCCCCTCGTGCTCGACAAGGCCGCGTGGGGACAGGATGCCGCGGCGGACCTGCCCTCGACCTCGCACATCTCCATCGTCGATCGCTACGGGAATGCGGTGGCGATGACCACGACCATCGAGAACCAGTTCGGCAGCCGCCTGATGACCGCGGGCGGTTTTCTCCTCAACAACGAGCTGACCGACTTCTCGCTCGTGCCGGAGGACAATGGCAAGCCGGTGGCCAATCGCGTGGAGGGCGGGAAGCGTCCGCGCTCGTCGATGGCGCCGACCATCGCCTACGACGCGGCGGGACGCGTAGCCATCGTCACCGGTTCGCCCGGTGGGAGCGCGATCATCAATTACGTGGCCAAGACCTTGATCGCGATCATCGACTGGAAGCTCGATCCGCAGGCCGCGGTTGCGCTGCCGAATTTCGGCAGCCGCAACGGACCCACGGAGCTCGAGCAGGGAACGTCCCTCGTCGAGCTCGCGCCGAAGCTGCGCGCGCTGGGCGCGGACGTGATCGTCCACGAGCAGACGAGCGGGGCGCAGGCGATCGTACGCACGCGCGACGGCTGGATCGGCGGCGCCGACCCGCGTCGCGAAGGCGTCGTGATGGGGCGCTAGGGTGAGGGCATGAGCACATTGCCGGTCAGGCGCCTGCGCGCCGACGCGCGCAAGGCGTACCTCGGGCACCTTCTCTCGCTTAGGGGCGATGACGTGCGGCTGCGCTTCGGCTCCGGGCTCACCGCCGGTGCCATCGAGGCCTACGTGTCGCGCATCGACTTCGATGCCGACACGATCTTCGCGGTCTACCGGGAGGATCTGGACCTGGCCGGCGCGGCGCACGTGGCGTTCGCGGGCGACTTCGCGGAGATCGGTGTGTCGGTGTCGGCGAACGCGCGCCGCAGCGGCATCGGCAGCGCCCTGGTAGCGCGGGCGGCGGAGCACGTGCGCAACCGCCTCGTGCAGCGCCTGTACATGCATTGCCTCGCCGAGAACGCGACGATGATCCGCATCGCGCGTCGCGCCGGCATGGATGTGATCGTGGAGGCGGGCGAGGCGGATGCGCACGTCGCCCTCGATCCTGCGACACCGATGTCGGTCACGAGCGAGATGCTTGCCGATCGTCTCGCGCTGTACGACTACGCGCTGAAGAGCAACGTCGAGGCCTGGCGGCGGATCGGAGTGGCGTGGACAGGGGCGGTGTGACCTCCCACGCGCCGCACCGCGTCGTCATCGTCGGCGGCGGTGCGGGCGGCCTTCCGCTCGCCACCGCGCTCGGCAATCGCTACCGCCGCGGTGGGCAGGTGCAGGTGACGCTCGTGGACCGCAATGCCACGCACGTGTGGAAGCCGCTGCTGCACGAGGTTGCGGCCGGCCGCATGGATGCGGACGCGCATGCGCTCGACTATCTCGCCATCGCCTACTGGCATCGCTTCCGCTTCCGGCAAGGCGCGCTGCGCGGGCTCGATCGCGCGAGGAAGGAGATCGCGCTCGACGCGGTCATCGGCCCCGAGGGCGAGGAGATCCTTCCGCGGCGCACGCTGCCCTACGACACGCTCGTGCTGTGCCTCGGCAGCGTCAGCAACGACTTCGGCGTGCCCGGCGCCGCGACGCACCCGATCTCGCTCGATACGCTTGCCGATGCCGAGCGCTTCCACCGGCGCCTGCTCGCCGTGTGCGTACGCGCCGATGGACGCGCTGCGGTCGGCGCGTCCGCGAAAGTGAACATCGTGATCATCGGCGCGGGCGCTACCGGTGTGGAACTGGCGGCCGAGATTCGCCAGACGACGCGCGCGCATGCCGCGTATGGCCTGGATCATCTCGATCCGGTGCGCGACATCCGCATCACCATCCTCGAGGCGTTCTCGCGCATCCTGCCGCCGTTGTCCGATAGCGTGGCGGCGGCCGCGAGCGAGTTGCTGCGGCGCCTCGACATCGACGTGCGGACGGGTGCCCGCGTGACGAGGATCGATGCCGACAAGGTGGAGACGGAAGGTGGCGGGAGCTTTCCCGCCGACCTCACGGTGTGGGCCGCCGGCATCATGGCGCCTGCCGTGCAGCGCGATCTCGACGGGCTCGAGGTGAATCGCGCCAACCAGATCGTGGTCGGACCTACGCTGCAAACGACGCGCGATCCCGACATCTTCGCGCTGGGCGACGGCGCCGCCGCCCCTTGGCTCGGGCAAAAGGTGGGCGCGATACTGCCACCGCGGGCGCAGGTGGCGCACCAGCAGGCAACACTGCTCGAGAAGTCGATCCGGGCGCGCCTGGCGGGCGGGCCGTTGCCCGAGTTCAGGTTCCGCGACTTCGGCTCGCTGGTGTCGCTCGGCGAGCTTTCCGCGGTGGGCAATCTCATGGGCCGCCTCATCGGCGGCAACCTCCTGATCCAGGGTCTCATCGCGCGGCTCATGTACACGTCGCTGTACAAGATGCACCAGGTGTCGATCCACGGTTTCTTCCGCGTGATGTTCGACACGATCGGGCGCTTCCTGCGCGAGCGCCTCGAGCCGCGCGTCAAGCTGCACTGACGGAGCCTGGGCGATGGGCATGGATCTCTTCTCCGCCGCGATCCTGCTCGTGCTCGTGCTCGATCCCTTCGGCAACATCCCGCTGGTGATCGCGGCGCTCGCGCGCGTTCCGCAGGAGCGCCATGCGCGCGTGATCCTGCGCGAGTGCTTCTTCGCCTACGCGATCATGCTGGCGTTCATGGCGGGCGGCCGCACGTTCATGCAGTTGCTGCAACTGTCCGACGTGTCGCTCTCGATCGCGGGCGGCATCATCCTGTTCCTCATTGCCCTGCGGATGGTGTTTCCGCATCCGGACGGCGTATTCGGCGACACCAGTGACGGCGAGCCGTTCCTCGTGCCGCTGGCGGTGCCGTCCATCGCGGGGCCGTCGGCGCTCGCCACCGCGATGCTGATGGCGTCGCGCGAACCGGCGCATCTCGGCACCTGGGTGCTGGCCGTGACGATCGCAATGTTCGTGACGACTGTTGTGCTGCTCGGTGCCTCGCGCCTGCAGGCGATCCTGGGCGATCGCGCGATCGCGGCATTCGAGCGCCTGATGGGACTCGTGCTCACCGCCGTGGCGGTGCAGATGCTGCTGAACGGCGTGCAGACGTTCGTGGCGTCGCTCGGCAAGTGATCGCGGGCACGAGGCGGCGGCCGGCACACGCGGGATAGCCGCGCCGGCTGCAGAAAAAAGGCCGGGCGTCGCGGCCCGGCCCTTCCAGTCGCGGAAGCGACCGGCGTTCTTCAGTCCTTGGTCGCCTCGAAGCTCACGAGCAGCGTGATCTCGTCGCCGATGTTGGGAACGCCGTACTTCATGCCGAAGTCGGAGCGCTTGAACTTGCCGGTGGCATTGCCGCCGCAGCGCTCCTTGCTGTTGCCCGACGCGGGATTGCACTTGAAGCGGTCCACCGTGAGGCGCAACGGCTTGGTCACGCCGAGGAGCGTCAGGTCGCCGTCGATGGCGGAGGGATTGTCGCCGCTGAACGTGAACTTCGACGACTTGAACGTGGCCCTGGGGAATTCCGCGACATTGAAGAAGTCGGGTGAGCGCAGGTGCTCGTCGCGCGTGCGGGGACGGCTGCCCTTGTCGACGTCGCCGGTGGTGATCGAGGCCGTGTCGATCGTGAGGTCGATCGAGCCCGACTTGGCGGCGCGATCGAGCGTGACCTTGCCCGTCGTCTTGTCGAAGCGGCCGTACATCGTGGACACACCGAGGTGGTCGACGGTGAAATTGGGATAGGTGTGATACGGGTCGAGGGTGTACGACTCCGGCGCCGCGAGGGCGGCGACGGGCAGGGCGAGAAGGGCGGCAACGACGAGATGCTTGCGCACGATGGGGATCTCCGTTTGGAAGGGGAACGCTGCGATCGTTCTGGCAGCGTCAGGACACACCGGACCGCGCGGACATCCACGCGGCGGCAATGGGAACACAGGCGGCGGCGAGCGCATACACGGTGAGGACGAATGCGCGGACGATGGTCGGCGCCGTTTCGCGCACCGGAAGCCGCACGGCGAGCGGCACGAGCAGCAGCAGCACGAGCGAGTACCACGGCAACTGCGCGAGCATGAGTGCGCCTTCGGCGAAGAGCGCGACCATCACGCCCACCATCAGCGTGCCGAGGATGCCTGGCGCCGCCGGCTTCGAGGAGATCGCCCACACGAGAAGGAGGGCGCCCGCCGACGCGGCGATCGAGATGCCGGCGAGGAGCGCGCCGATGTAGGCGGAAAGTATGGCGGCAATGCCGGTGGCCACGCCGAGGCCGACGCTGGCAGCACCCGCGCGCAAGGGATCGTTGCGCAGGCCCAGCATCGCCCACACCATCGCCCCGGTGAAGGCGAACAGGCCGAGCCCCTGCATCCAGCCCGCGCCGGCGTCGCGCTGCTGGAGCACGGTGATGAACACCCACACCGTCGCCAGGCCCGCCACGGCCGCCAGGATCCACCACAGGATCTTCGACTTCGACTCGATCCTGTCGGAGACGAGGCCCACGACCGCCGCCACGATCGCGATCAGCACGATCTTGCGCGAGGCGGTGAGCGGCGAGAACGAGATGCCCGTCGACAGCATGATCATCGTGAGATACCCCGCGAGGATCGCGAGCCAGGCATGGCGCGTGTGTCCGAGCGCCAGGGCCACGAGCAGGGCCACGACGAACGGCGCGACACCGCCCTGTACCGCGGGATGGTCGAGGAGTGCGCTCAAGGGACGGCCTTTCGGGTGAGGTCGGTGGCGTTATCGAGCCGACGGGCGCGGGAAGCCGCCGGCAGCGAGGTCAACAGCGGCGCACGGTGGTTTATTCCCTCCGGCGCGCGCAATGGAGCCTCGATTGTAGCGAACCGCCTCTGGACCGGCCCTTCGGGCTCACGCAGCCCGCACGCGCCCCTCCTCGACGCGGATCGCGCCGGCCCGCTCGAGCTCGCTCACGAGGAGCTCCGCGAGCCTTGCCGGCGACAGTTGCAGGACGGCCGCATTGAGATCGCGATAGATCCCCACGCGCTCGACGTAGGCAGGAAGATCCGCCACCGCCAGCGTGCGTCCGGTGAGGAGGCGGTAGGTGAGATTGACCTTGAGCGCATAGCGCGCCATGCGGGCGTCGTCGGCGGCAAAGGCCTCGGTGCGCCGGTACGCGCGCTCGAGTGCTGCGGCCACATCGGTGAAGACCTCGCCGTGGCCCGGGATCACGGCACGCACATCGAGTGCGGCGATCATGTCGAGCGTCGCGCGCTGCGCCGGAAGCGCGTGCGGCTCGACCGCCTGCGGCAT
This sequence comes from uncultured Alcaligenaceae bacterium, assembly GCA_964620265.1. GTDB lineage: Bacteria > Pseudomonadota > Gammaproteobacteria > Burkholderiales > Casimicrobiaceae > VBCG01. The sequence continues at coordinate 15,535 of CAZUGY010000063.1, read as the reverse complement.
CACGAAGCCGTAGCCGTTCTCCCACAGCGCATCGCCGGAGACGAGGATGCGATGCTCGGGCTCGAAGAACACGAGCGCGCCCATGTCGTGGCCGGGTGCTGCCAGCGCCTGCCATTCGAGCCCGCCCCAGGTGTGCGTGCTGCCGGCCCCGATGCGCTCATCCACGGCGAAGCGCGCCATGTCCTGGTCGGCATAATCGTAGAGCAGCGCCTTCGTGTCCCACGCATCCACGAGCGGCGCCTCGGCGGCGGGAAAGGCGACGGGGCAGCCGTAGGCGGCCTTGACTGCCGCATTGCCGCCGACGTGGTCCGAGTGGCCGTGGGTGTTGACGATGAGGCGGACGGGCTCGTCGTGAAAGCCGTGGGCCGAGCGCAGCAGCGACAGCGTGAGCGGCGCGTGGGTGACGTAGCCGGTGTCGATCACCACGTTGTCCCCGGGGGCGCGCAGCACCACGTGGTTGGCGGAGAGCCAGTCGCGCACGATGATGCGGACCTGCGGGGGAAGGCGATCGCGGGGGCTCATCGGATGCGAACGTACTCGCTGCGACCTCGCTTCACGCGAGCTTGCCCAGGAAGTCGCGCACGAGCGCGATGCGCTCCACGAGCCCCGGCGCGGCATGGTCGATGCGGATGCGATCGGGACCCGCGAAGCGGATGCGGCCGTCCTTCTGCACGAGCAGGATCAGCTTGCCCGGATCGAAAGACGGGTGCTTCACGAACTGGATCGTCGTGCGCTCGGGGCCGGCGTCGACCTTGCGCACGCCGAGCGGCTTGGCGAGCAGCCGCAGCCGGTGGCTTGCCAGCAGCGCCTGCGCCTGGTCGGGTGTGGGCCCGAAGCGATCGACGAGCTCTTCCTGGATGCTCGCGACGTCGGCCAGGTCCTCGGCACTGGCAAGCCGCTTGTACAGGACGAGCCGCTCGTGCACGTCGGCGCAATAGCGCTCGGGCAATAGTGCAGGCGTGTGCAGGTTGATCTCGGTGGTCACGCCGAGCGGCTCGGTCAAGTCGGGCTCGCGCCCCGATTTCAGCGCCGACACCGATGCGCGCAGCATGTCGTTGTAGAGCTGGAAGCCCACCTCCTGCATCTCGCCGGACTGGTCCTCGCCCAGCACCTCGCCCGCGCCACGGATCTCCAGGTCGTGCATCGCGAGGTAGAAGCCCGAGCCCAGGTCCTCCATCATCTGGATCGCCTCGAGGCGCTTCTTCGCCTGCGCGGAGAGGGCATCGGCGGGGGGCGTCAGGAGGTAGGCGTAGGCCTGGTGGTGCGAGCGCCCCACGCGTCCGCGCAACTGGTGGAGCTGGGCCAAGCCAAAGCGGTCGGCGCGGTCGATGATGATCGTGTTGGCCGTGGGCACGTCGATGCCCGTCTCGATGATCGTGGAGCAGAGCAACAGGTTGATGCGTTGCTGGTAGAAGTCGCGCATCACCTGCTCGAGCTCGCGCTCGGCCATCTGCCCGTGGGCCACCGCGATGCGCGCCTCGGGCAGGAGCCTGGCGAGTGACTCGGCGCGCGTGGCGATCGTGTCCACCTCGTTGTGGAGGAAGTAGATCTGGCCGCCGCGCTTCAGCTCGCGCAACGCGGCCTCGCGCACGATGCCGGGCGAGTAGGGCGACACGAACGTCTTGATCGACAGGCGCCGCTCCGGTGCGGTGGCGATCACCGAGAAGTCGCGGATGCCCTCGAGCGACATCGCGAGCGTGCGCGGGATCGGCGTGGCGGTGAGGGTCAGCACGTCGACCTCCGCGCGCAGGCGCTTCAGGAGCTCCTTCTGGCGCACGCCGAAGCGATGCTCCTCGTCGATGATCACGAGCCCCAGGTCCTTGAACTTGACGTCGGCCTGCAGGAGCTTGTGGGTGCCGATCACGAGGTCGACCCTGCCGGCGGCAAGCCCCTCGATGGCCGCCTTCGTCTCCTTGCCGGTGCGAAAGCGCGACAGCTCGGCGATGCGCACGGGAAAATCCGCGAAGCGATCGGAGAAGGTCTGGAAGTGCTGCTCGGCCAGCAGTGTGGTGGGCACGAGGAGCGCGACCTGCTTGCCGTCGGCCAGCGCCACGAAGGCGGCGCGCAGCGCGACTTCCGTCTTGCCGAAGCCCACGTCGCCGCACACGAGGCGGTCCATCGCCTTGCCCGACGTCATGTCCGCGATCACGGCCTCGATGGCCCCGGTCTGGTCGGGGGTTTCGTCGAAGCCGAAGCCTTCGGCAAAGGCCTCGTAGTCGTGCGGCTTCAGGCCGAACGCGTGACCCTTGCGCGCCGCGCGCTGCGCGTAGAGATTGAGCAGCTCGGCCGCGGTGTCGTGCGCCTGCGCCGCGGCCTTCTTCTTCGCCTTCTCCCACTGGCCGCTGCCGAGCTCGTGCAGCGGCGCGCTCTCGGGCGCGGCGCCGCTGTAGCGGCTGATCAGATGCAGGTTCGACACCGGCACGTAGAGCTTGGCGTCGTTGGCGTACACGAGCTGCAGGAACTCGTTGGGCCCGTCGCCGAGGTCCAGCGTGAGCAGGCCGAGATAGCGGCCGATGCCGTGCTCCTCGTGCACCACCGGATCGCCGATGCGCACCTCGGAGAGGTCGCGCACCATCGCGTCGACATTGCTGCGCTTGCGCGCCTCGCGTGCCGTGCGCCGCACGGTGCCGGCATAGAGCTCGGCCTCGGTCACGAAGGCGAGCCCGCCTTCCTTCCACTCGAAGCCCGTCGTCACGGGCGCGGCGAGCAGCATCACGCGCTCGCGCGCGGCGAGGAAAGCGGCGAAGTCGTCCGTCACCGGTGGCGTCAACGCATATTCGGCGAAGTACTGCTGCATCGTCTCGCGGCGGCCCGCGCTCTCCGCGATGATGGCGACGCGCAGCGGCGTCGCTGCCAGGTAGCGCTTCAGCGCACCGAGCGGATCTTCGGCGCGCCTGTCCACGCTCACCGGGGGCACCGGCGCGGTCGGCCCATCGACGCCACTGGCGAGCTCGATGCGGCCGAAGGCCTTCACCATCCCGTTGAAGCCATCGGCGGGCAGGAAGAGCTCGGTGGGTGGCAGGAGCGGACGCCCCTTGTCGCCGCGCAGGAGGCGATAGCGCGAGTCGGTGTCCTGCCAGAAGCGATCGATCGCGGCGCGCACGTCGCCGTGCAGCGCGATCGCCGTGGAAGGCGGCAGGTAATCGGCGAGCGTGGCGGTCGCCTCGAAGAAGAGCGGCAGGTAGTACTCGACACCGCCCGGGACGATGCCGTTGCTCACGTCCTTGTACAGCGGTGACTTCGAGGGATCGCCCTCGAACACTTCGCGGTACCGGCTGCGAAAGCGCGCGCGGCCGGCGTCGTCGAGCGGGAATTCACGCGCGGGGAGGAGCCGGATCTCCGGCACCGGATAGATCGTGCGCTGCGTGTCGACGTCGAAGGTCTTGATCGACTCGATGTCGTTGTCGAAAAGATCGATGCGGTACGGCAGCGGCGAGCCCATCGGGTAGAGGTCGATGAGGCCGCCGCGGATGCTGAACTCGCCGGGAGACACCACCTGCGTCACGTTCGAGTAGCCGGCGAGTGCCAGCTGCGAGCGCAGCGCCTCCACGTCGAGGCGCGTGCCCTGGCGCAGGAAGAACGTGAACGCCGCGAGGTACGACGGCGGGGCGAGGCGGTAGAGCGCCGTGGTGGCGGCAACCACGAGCACGTCGCAGTCGCCGCGCGCGATGCGCCAGAGCGTGGCGAGCCGCTCCGACACGAGGTCCTGGTGCGGCGAGAAGTGATCGTAGGGGAGCGTCTCCCAGTCCGGGAGCATGGCGACGCGCAACTCGGGCGCGAACCACGGCAGCTCTTCGGCCAGGCGCTGGGCCGAGCGCGGCTCCGCGCTCACGATGGCGAGCATGCGCTTGTCGGCCCTGGCCCGCCGCGCGAGAAGCGCGAGCGCCAACGCATCGGAGGAGCCGGCGAAGGGCCCCGCACCGCTGCGCCTGCCGGTGTCGGGCAGGTCGTGGATGAGGGCCGGAAGGGTAGCCGCCGCCCGCGTCGACGGGGCGGCAGTATCGGGGGCCGGGTCCGCGATGGAGGCGGCGCCCGCGGACGGCGGCGAAGCGTTGTTCAAGCCACGATTATACCGGCGCCCCGCGCCACCACCGGCGGCATATACTGGCGGGTGTGCATGGCGTGGGAAGGCGTCGCCGCAGGTCTCACGCCCGTTTCGAGGTGCCGGTGCGCAACGATTCCGTGAACGATGACGAATTCGCCGATGCGAGTATCGGCGATCCCGCGCGGGTCGCCCTGCAACAGCGCCTGGCCGGACTGCGCCTCGAGCACCGCGATCTGGACATCGCCATCGAGCAGTTCGAGCGGGCACCGGACAGCGACGAGCTCGCGATCCGTCGCATGAAGCGCCGCAAGCTGCTGCTCAAGGACCAGATCGCGCGACTCGTGCGCGAGATCGACCCCGACGTGCCGGCCTGATTTACCAGGCCGCAGCTACAGCGTCAGGTCCGCGTTCACGCGCTTGTGCAGCAGCGCCCTGGCATGCGCGTGCCGCGCCCGCAGGCGGGGATCGCGCACGATGCCCGCCGCGGTCCCCACGATCGCGCTCACCACGCCCGCCAGCGGCAAGGCGAGGATCAGTCCGGGAATGCCCGCGACGGCGCCGCCGATGAAGACCATCAGCACCGTCGGCAGCGGATGCATCCGGATGCTGCGTCCCACCGTGAGCGGGATGAAGAGGAAATTGTCGAGCATGCGATTGACCACGAACACCGCGAGCACCGCATAGACGATCCAGGGATCCGTGGGATTGCCCGTGGCGGCCACGAGGATGGCCAGCAGGCAGCCGGCGATCGAGCCCACCACCGGTACCCACTCCATGAGCGCCGCGGCGAAGCCGATGAGGAACGCATTGGGGACGCCCACGATCCACAGTCCCGCGCCGAGCACCATGGTGTCGATCGCGGTCAGCTTCAGCAGTCCCGCGAAGTAGTTGCGCGCGGTGGAGTCCACACGATCGAACATGTAGATCGCGCGCTCGAAGAACGCGTTGGGAATGCCGCGCGTGACGAGCTTGGTGAACAGCTGTCCCTCGCGCAGCAGGAAGAAGGCGAAGAACGGCGCCAGCAGCAGCGACGGCGCCGACACCGCGGCGCTCACCAGCGCCTCGCGCAGCTTCTGCTGCATCACGGTGTCGCCGAGCTCGGTGAGGCGGCGCATCATCTCGTCGTGGAAGTGCAGCCGCGCGAGGAAGGCGAACTGCGCCTCGAGCGCGGCGAAGGTACGCTCGGCGAGCGCCCGGCCGCCCTCGAGGTAGCGCGAGAGCGTGGCCTCGCCCGCCATCGACTGCGCAGCGAGCCAGGGCAGCAGCGGCCACAGGATCGCGACGACTGCCACGAGCGCCAGGCCCGATACGATCGCGGCGGACGTCTCCCGGCCGAGTCCCCCGAGCGCCAGGCGGCGCACGACCGGGAAGAGCATGTAGTAGAGCAGGATCGCGACGAGCAGCGGTACCACGAGCCAGAGCGCGTGCGTGGAGGCGATGAGCAGCAGCGTGGTGACGGTCATCGTCACCAGCCACACCAGCGGGCCGCCGAGGAAGTAGCCCCCGCTCACGATGTCATCCCGCGCGCCGGCGCGCTTCGGGTGCGTCGTGCTCGGGACGGCCGCAGGACTCACAGCGGCCGCGCAGCGGGGGCGAGGTGCGTGGCCACGAGCTTGTGCCCGAGATCGCGGGCGAGCTGCAGCGCGATGCGGGAGGCGATGGCGCCGTGCGTGTCGACGAGCTGGTTGAAGTCGGCGCGCGACAGCGCGGCGAGCACGCAGTCGTCGAGCGCGCGGGCCTGCGCCGTGCGCGGCTCGCCGTCGAGCAGGGCGAGCTCGCCGAACATGGCGCCTTGCGGGATCTCGGCGATGCGGCCGTCGTTGGGGGCGCCCGCGCGCAGGATGGACACGCGACCCTGCAGCACCACGTACAGCGCCTGGCCCACCTCGCCCTCGTCGAAGATCACCTCGCCGGCGAGATAGCGGCGCTCGTGCAGGAGCCCGTCGACCACGCGCAGCTCGCGCGGGGAGAGCAGTGCGAACAGGCCCAGGCGGCGCAGTTGCGCGATGCGGGGGTGATCGGGCTTGAGCTTCAGGAAGCCGAACATGGGCGGGCCGCTCCCGGCCGTCCGGGCAGGGGCGACCGCGCGCGAATTGTCGCACGCCACCAGGCGAAAAAGCGCTGCCCGCCGGCCTTTCCGGCGGCTGGCGGATGCCGTAGAGTCGGTGCCATGAGTCCGCCCGCAGCGCGCGCTTGCAGCCGTAGGCACCGGGGTACGGCACGTCGGCGAATGTCATGATGCGCGCGACGGCGACCCGCTTCGGCGCGCTGTGGAAACGCTGCATCGCCGTGCCGCCTTCCCCGGCCGCGGCCGCGGTATACGCCGATCTCGTGCGGCGACTCGATGCGCCGGACCGCGTGTTCCACAATCTCCGCCACATCGACGACTGCCTGCGTGGCTTCGACGAAGTGGCGCCCCACCTTCGCGATGCCGATGCGGTGGAGTTGGCCCTCTGGTTCCACGACGCGGTCTACGCGCCCGGCGATCCCGCGAACGAGCGGCGCAGCGCGGACCTCTTCGTCGCGCAGGCGGGCGGTGCGCCGCACGTGTTGCGTGCCCGCGTCGTGTCCCTCATCCTCGCCACCGAGCGCCGGCAGGCGCCGCGCACGGAGGACGCGCGCTTCGTCGACGACATCGATCTCGCAGGATTCGGCGTGGGCTGGGCCGCCTTCGCCGCGAGCTCCGCTCGGCTGCGCCGCGAATTCGCGGACCTCGACGACGAGGCCTACTACCGCGGACAGTGGAAGTTCCTGTCGCGCCTGCGACGGCGCCCGACATTCTTCCGCACCGCCTGGTTCCGCGAGCGCTACGAAGCGCAGGCGCGCGCCAACCTCGACCGGCTTCTCGCCGATCTCGCCCGCCGCGGCTACGCCGCGGATTGACGCGGCTTGCGTCAGCCGGCCACGCGGCCGTAGCGGTCCTCGAAGCGCACGATGTCGTCCTCGGCAATGTAATTGCCGCAGGCCACCTCGATGATGGCGACCGTCTCGGTCCCCTGGTTCTCGAGGCGATGCTTCGTCTCCACCGGGATGAACGTCGACTCGCCGGCGGGGAGGTCGAAGACGCGCTCGCCCGACGTGATGCGCGCGGTGCCGCGCAACACTACCCAGTGCTCGCTGCGATGGTGATGGAGTTGCAGCGACAGCTGTCCGCCCGGCTTGACCTCGATGCGCTTGATCTTGAAGCCGGGGCCTTCCTCCAGCACGGTATACGTGCCCCAGGGGCGCGCGACGGTGCGATGCAGCTTGTAGGACTCGTGGCCGCGGGCCTTCAGCACGCCCACCACTTCCTTGACGCGCTGGAGGTGGTCGCGATGCGCGATGAGCACCGCGTCGGGGGTGTCGACGATCACGAGATTCTCCACGCCGATGGTGGCCACCACGCGATCCTCGGAATGCACGAACGTGCCGCGGGTGTCGATCGCCACGCGCTCGCCGCTGCCGCGGTTGCCGTCGGCGTCGGCGTCGGTGAGCTCGGACACCGCCTGCCACGAGCCGACATCGCTCCAGTCGAAGTCTCCGCGCACCACGGCGACCTCGCCGTTGGCCGCGGCCTTCTCCATGATCGCGTAGTCGATCGACACGTCGGGCGCGCTCGCGAAGATCGCCGCGTCGATCTCGAGCATCGCTTCGTTGCTGCGCGCGGCGAGCGGTTGCCACACCGAGCGGGCCATCTGCGCCACCACGGGCGCATAGCGCTCGCACGCGGCGAGGAGCGCCTTCGGCGTGAACGCGAACATCCCCGAGTTCCACACGTGCGTGCCCGCCGCGAGAAACTCGCGCGCCTTGGCGAGCGGCGGCTTCTCCACGAAACCTTCGACCTTGAAGGCGCGCGCGCCGATCGGCTCGCCGCAATGGACGTAGCCGAAGCCCGTCTCCGGCAGCGTGGGCGTGATGCCGAACGTCACGAGGTGCCCGTCGAGGGCGAGCTCGGCGGCCCGTTGCACGGCGTTCGCGAAGGCCGCCTGGTCGCGGATGAGGTGATCGGCCGCGAGCACGAGCATCACGGCATCTTCGCCGTGGCGCGCACGCACGAGATGCGCCGCGAGCGCCACCGCCGGCGCGGTGTTGCGGCCGAAGGGCTCGAGGAGATACGCGGGATCGACGGGCTCGCGCTCGCCGAGGCCTGCGTACACGTCCTTGGTATGGAAGTAATAGTCGCGGTTGGTGACCGTGACGAGGCCGCTCACGCCGGGCAACAGCGACGCGCGCAGGGCCGTCTTGCCGAGCAGCGTGTCGCCGTCGGGCAGCGGCATGAACGGCTTGGGGGCGGCCTCGCGGGACAGCGGCCACAAGCGCGTGCCCGCGCCGCCGGAAAGAATGACGGGAACGAGGGAGGGCATGGGGAGCATCCTGGGGAAAGAATGGGCGTCATTCTATCGCGACGCCCCTTGCGCGAGGCGCCGCCGCCAGGGCGACCCGGAAGGTGGCCCCGCCGCGCGCGAGGGGATAACATGGCAGGTTCCGTGCAGGAGGATGCCGTGCAGACGCTTCGCAGCAAGGACGTGGCCACGTGGTGTGCGGCGCTGCTGATGACTGTCTTGCTTGCGGCGTGCGCCACCACCAGCGGGCCGCGCCCGCCCGTGCTCGACGAGGCGCGTGCCGCGCTCGACACCGCGCGTGCCACACCCGACGTCACGCGCCATGCGGCGACGGAGCTCGACGCCGCGGCCAAGGCCTACCAGCAGGCCGATGCGCTCTTCCGCCGGCAGGGCGACACGCCCGAGGTGCGCAGCCTCGCCTACCTTGCGCGCGAGCGCGTGGCCATCGCGCGCGCGACGGGCGAGCGCATCGCCGCCGAGCAGCCCACCGCCGTGCCCAGTGCCGAGCCCGTGCCATCCCGCGCCGCGCGCGAGACCGCGCCGCCGGAGGCGCAGGCTACGGCAGCGCAGCGCGAGGCCAGGGCTGCGGAGGAGCGGGCCGAAGCCGCGCGCGACGCGGAGGCCAGCGCGGCGCTGGCGCGGCAGCAGGCGGCGGAGGCCGCGAGCGCGCGGCGGATGGCGTCGCTGCCCGACTATCGCAACGAGAAGTTCGACGTGGTGATGCGCGAACTCGTCGCCACCCGGACCGATCGCGGCACCGTGGTCACGATGAACGAGGTGCTGTTCGATACCGACAGCGCCACGCTGCGCCCCGGCGGGATGCGCCTGCTCGCGCGCCTCGGCGCGTTGCTGCGCGCTCATCCCGATCCCGTTCTGGCCATCGAAGGCTTCACGGACGCTGCGGGGGACGACGCGCAGAACAAGGCGCTGTCCGAGGCGCGCGCCGCCGCCGTCCGCGAGGCGCTCGTCGATGCCGGCGTGGCCAGCGGGCGCATCGTGTCGCGCGGCTACGGCGAGGCATTTCCCATCGCGAGCAACGAGACTCCGGAGGGCCGCGTGCGCAATCGCCGCGTGGAGATCGTGATCGGCAGCGGCGCCGAGGTGACGCCGCGCGTGGCGCGCGCCGGTACTGCGCGGTGACTTGAAATGCAGCCGGGCGCCATCATCTCGGACTGGTAGAATTGAGCATCGTGGTCGCCTCGACCGCGAGCTTCGTACGAACCGGGGGTGAACTGGTCTCGACGGGGGCTGTGAAGCAGCTTGGGGCATGCCGAGGTGTTGGTCCTCGTAAAACCCTGACAATCGCAAACTTAACTGCGAACGACGAAAACTACGCTCTGGCGGCTTAATCCCGCCGGACCCTGCACCGGGCGGCGCTCAGCCCGGGTGACGAGGCGGTAACGCCAAGACACGGCAGGGACATTTCGAGCGATCGCGTCCGTCCGGGTCACTTGGGCGAGACGCTAAAGCAAGGTGACTGGTCCTGCCGCCGTCTGTCCGTCAACGGTTGCAGGATGAGAGCACAATGACGCGACTAAGCATGTAGTCCTGACTGTGGATCGTCTTCGGACGCGAGTTCGATTCTCGCCACCTCCACCATTACCCACTGTGAAAACCCGCTTCGTGCGGGTTTTTGCATTCTGGACGCCTTCCGTCATGGTGTGCAGGATTAGCCGCGGGAGAAGCCCTATCGGCTGAAGGATGGCGGCGGGCTCTTCCTCTTCGTGCCGCCCGAGCGGGGTGCGGGCTTGGCAGTACCGTTATCGGCTCGACGGCAAGGAGCAGGTGGCCACTCGGCAAGCATTCGCGGTGGTCGCCGCCGACTGGGTCGAGAAGTTCTACAGTCGCGCGCTGGTGCTCGCCGGCAAGCACTCGCCCCACTCCTGGCGCTCCGTCCTTTCGACGTGGGCGAACGAGGCAGGCAAGGACACCGGGGCCGTGGAGGCGCAACTCGATCGATCGCCGCTCGTGACGGCGCCAAGGTGGTGAAGCTCCATGCAAATTGACATGTCATGCATTACACTGTAATGTATAGAATTACATGATAATCAAGTTTCGGCACCGCGGTCTGGAGCGCTTCTTTCGGCGCAGCGACCATCGTGGCATCCCCGCGAAGTCGGCCGACCGCATTCGCCGGCTTCTCGACGCGCTCGATGCGTCATCGCGCCCGGAGGACATGAACATTCCAGGCTATCGGTTCCACCCTCTGAAGGGAGATCGCGATGGCACCTACAGCGTGACTGTGACCGGGAATGTCCGTATCACCTTCGCGTTCGAAGGCGAGGATGCGGCCACCGTTGATCTAGAGGACTATCACTAATGCCGAGCCTACGAGACAAGCAGCGAGCGCCTACGCACCCCGGGGAGATCCTGCGGGAGGATGTATTGCCTGCGATCAAGATGACGCAAACGGAATTCGCGCAACGCCTCGGCGTGTCCCGGCTGAGCGTTTCGGAGCTTCTGCATGGCAAGCGTTCGATGTCACCAGAGATGGCCGCACGCGTCGCCAAGCTGCTCCGCGGCGCACCGGAGATCTGGCTGCGCATGCAGGCCGCGCGGGATCTGTGGGAGATCGATAGGGATGTTGATCGTCTAGCCGCAGTGACGCCTCTGGATCGTCGCCAATTGGAGGCTGCCTGGACGCTAAGTTGAAACACCGGTTCCGGCGGATCCGGGAAAGCGGAGGACAATGCGGTCTACTGGCCCGCCTACGTGACGCCCAATCGGCACTGGCGCGAGAAGCCGACACCGCCACCAGCGAGGGTGCCACCTCCGGCGATCGTGACGAAGCGCAAGCAGTGACGGAGCGCACCGGGGGATCGGGTAAGGGCTGATTCTGGGCAGATCGGGCCGCCCATCTCCCTATGAAAAACGAGCGAAGTTCAATGCTCGCCATCCCAAACCT
>CAZUGY010000063.1:0-4163 GCA_964620265.1 uncultured Alcaligenaceae bacterium | reverse complement strand
CCGCCCATCTCCCTATGAAAAACGAGCGAAGTTCAATGCTCGCCATCCCAAACCTGAGCAATGGCGGCCTCCGCGAGAGGACGTTTTGCTTCAAGGCTCTTGGTCGCGGGCGTTTACGCGCATGAACTCGACCTGCCGGATTTGCGTGTCTGGCCGTTGACGTGCTACCCATGTCTCGTCTTCTACGTGGAGCGTCCGGAACACATCGATGTCTGGCGCATCCTGCATGGCAAGCGCGACATCCCCGCGTCGATGCACGAGGCACGTCCCGACGATGTCGAACGGGGATGACGGTGCTCGACGCCGGCCTGCCTCCTCCCGCCGGCAACTTTTTTGCGTATCGCCCATCTGCCGCGGTATCGTTGGACCTATCCCATGGGCAGTGGACTGCCCGGAGGAACCCGCCATGACACTCCGACTCCCGGCGCTCCTCGCCGTCGCGACTACCCTCGTTCTGGCTGCGTCGCCCGCCGTCGCCGAGGTCTTCAAGTGCGCCACGCCAACAGGCAAGGTCGAGTATCGCGACTATCCCTGCGACGCCGGCGCGGCCAGCGGCGAGTTGGTGGACACGCGCGCGAACACCATCGGCACCGGAGAAAGCCTCGCCAGCATTCGTGCCCGCGATGCGTCGATGGCCCAGCGCCTGGAGGCGCGCCGCGCAGCGGACGAGTGGGCCTTCGAGCGGGACCGCCTGGCGCGGGAGCGGGCGTTCTACGAGGACAGCGCGTATCGGGAGCGCCAGGCGCTTGCCGACTCCCTTCGCTACGGGAACGCAGACGGCGCCGTCTACTGGCCGGCGTACGTGCCGCCGCACAAGCACCGACGCGCGACACCGGCGCCGCCACCCGCAAGGGTGCCGCCGCCCGCCATCGTGACGCGCAAGAAGGGCTAGGAACCGGGTCCACGGCCCAGGCCATGGGATCATCGCCTGATCGTTGACGGAGGGGCTTCGAGGTGACCACTGCATTCTGGATCAAGCGCTTCTTCACCGTGCTCGCCATCGCATTCGTGATCATCGGCGCGGCGCAGTACGCCAAGAGCCATGACCTTGCCTACGCGGTGACGCAGGGTGCGATCTGGTCGCTCCTGAGCGCCTTCGTGTTCACGGTTGCTCGATACTTCCAGGCGCGCAAAGGGCAGCATTGCGCGATCTGCCGGGATACGCCGGAGATGCAAGATGAGATTCGCGCGTCGCGGATGCCAACCCGATCCGACTCGTGACGCCGCTGTATGGAGTCCGCGTTGTCGCTCCTGCTGTGCATGATCGCCCTCGCGGCCGTCTGCTATACGCATTGGAACGTCGCGCAGTTCGTGCGGGGCCGCGCACGTGTCCTCGGGCTCCGCGCCTTCCTCGTCGTGCTCGGCGCCGGCGTGGGCGTCGTGATGATGGGGATCCCGGGAAGTGAGAGCGGAATCATCGGGTTCGTGATCGGCTTCGGACTCGTGCACGTGCCGCCCGCCATCGTACTGATGCTGAAGCGGTGGCGCGGCGAAGGACGCAGCTAGGCGGCGGCGCGCGGGCTTACGTTGTCCTACGCCGTTTCGCGGCGCGCGCCGACTCTGCGCATCCCCGGACCCCCGTAGCATCCACTTCGCAGCACCGCACCGCAGCGCATGCGACGCGGATGGATCCACACTACGAGGAAAACGTCATGAACAAGGACCAGGTGGTCGGCAAGACCAAGGAAATCGCGGGCAAGGTGCAGGAAAAGACGGGCGAGATCATCGGCAGCCCGTCGCAGCAGGTCAAGGGCATGGCCAAGCAGGTCGAAGGCAAGGTCCAGAAGAGCTACGGCGACGCGCGCGAAGTGGCCGAGGACGCGGTCGACGAAGTCGTGAAGCGGACGAGCTGAAGCCTTGACTGACCATCGGTGGCCGCACCGCCACCGATGGTCAGGACTTCATGCGCACGTAACGTCAGAACTTCATGCGCGCAGCGCGCCGGCGCAACGACGCCGCCGTGAGGCTCTGGGCCAGGCGGGCGAAGCTGTCGCGCAGGTGCTGCGCCACGGCGAGCTCGGGCGCGTCGGGTGTGATGCCTGCTTCCAGCAGGTGCACATCGAGGGAATCCAGCAGCGTCGATGCGTAGCGGATCAGCATCGATACGCGTGGGCCCATCTCGCCGGCGGCCACGAGGCATTGGGCGCCGTAGAGCGAGGCACAGAATTCGCGGAGCGTTTGCTGTGCTGCGGGGGTATTCAGTCGGGACATGCCGCCACTATAGCAACCGGCGCCCGGGCATGATGCCGAGGCCGCGTTGCACGCGCGTCCAATGTATTCACGTTGACACTGGGGACCGGGGCAGGCAGCATCCGTCCCGCCATGCCGTCGTCCGCCACGCCCTCGCCATCCACCAGCGCCGGGCCCGATCGGCCGGCAGTCCTCGTCATCGACGACAACCGCGACGTGGCCGACGCGCTGGCTGCAGTCCTCGAGATCGCCGGCTACAAGGTCACGGCGCTGGCGTCCGTGCGCGACGCGCTCGACACCCTGGATACCGATGCCACGATCGGCATCGTGATCTCCGATGTACGCATGCCCGACCTCAACGGTTTCGACTTCCTGCGTGTGGTCAAGCACCGATTTCCGTACATGCGCGTGTTCCTGGTCACGGGCCAGGAAGTGACGCCGGAGGACGTGGTGCCCTTCGGCGCGGTGATCCTCGAGAAGCCGGTCGAACACGACGCGCTCCTGCGGCTCCTGCAAAGCGACGATTGACGTCCGGGGCCGGCCTGGCGCCGGCTCCCGGTGCTCACGCCTTCCGCTGCCATGCCTGTCCTGCGTTCGGGCCCGACGCTCGAGGGCGGCCGCGGTCGTCACGCCACCTTGAAATGCCTCGCAGCGGCGTCACCTATCGACATGCGCGAGTCACCTGTCGGTGACCCACCCCCTTATGGATCGGAACGCACGTGCGTAATCCCCATGCCGGCCTCTTCGGCGAGGCCCTCGACCTGCTGCGCGAGGCGGACAGGATGCATCGCCAGTTCTTCACCGTGGCGCGTGGCCACGGCGGTCCCTGCTGGGAGCCGCCCATCGACATCGTCGAGGATGCGCACGCCCTCGTGGTGCGCGTCGCGCTCCCGGGGGTGGCGGCGCACGACATCGAGGTGCGCAGCGACGGCGCGCGCCTGTCGGTGATCGGCGGCCGCCGCCTGCCGGCCACGCGCGATGCCACCATCCACCGCCTCGAGATCCCCTACGGCCGCTTCGAGCGTGTGATCGAGCTGCCGCCGGGCCGCTACGAGATCGTCGCCCGCGACTACGTCGACGGCTGCCTCGTGCTGGCGCTGCGCCGGCACGTCTGAGGCCGCGACCTGCATACCCGACATCATGACCGCTGAAACCACCACGATCGATACGGACCGCCCGGCCGCGCTGCCGGCGGATGCGCTCATCATCCTGCCCGTGCGCAACATGGTCCTGTTCCCGGGACTGATCGCGCCGCTCGCCCTGGGCCGCGCCGAGACGATCGCCGCCGCGCAGGAGGCCGCGCGCTCGCAGCGGCAGGTGGGCATCGTTCTCCAGCGGTCCCCGGAGATCGAGACGCCCGCGCCGCACGACCTGCACAACATCGGTACCGCGGCCGGCATCCTCCGCTACATCACGACGCCGGACGGCGCACACAACCTCGTGCTGCAGGGCGAGCAGCGCTTCCGCATCAAGGAGTATCTCGACGGCTACCCGTTCCGCGTCGCGCGCGTGGACATGCTGCCCGATGCCACCACGGTGAACCGCGAGCTCGAGGCGCGCATGCTGCAGGTGAAGCAGCGCGCCAACGAGCTCCTCGAGCTCCTGCCGCGCGCGCCCGAAGGGCTCGGTGCGGCCGTGGAGCAGGTCACCTCGCCCGCGGCGCTCGCCGACTTCATCGCGGGGCTCATGGACATCAAGCCCGAGGAGAAGCAGGAGCTCCTCGAAACCTTCGACGTGCAGATGCGCCTCGATCGCGTGCTGGCGCTCATGGCCGCGCGCATCGACGTGCTGCGCCTGTCGCGCGAGATCGGCGAGCAGACGCAGGGCCGGCTCGAAGGCCGCCAGCGCGAGGCGCTGCTGCGCGAGCAGCTGAAGACCATCCAGACGGAGCTCGGCGAGAACGAGGGTACCGGTGCGGAGATCGGCGAGCTGCGCGGACAGATCGAGAACGCGAAGATGCCCGAGGACGTCGC
>CAZUGY010000062.1:7506-22861 GCA_964620265.1 uncultured Alcaligenaceae bacterium | reverse complement strand
CCTCCGTCGCAGCTCGAAGCGATGATCAAGTCCGACCGGGCGCTGTTCGAGCCTCGCATCAAGGCGCTGGGGCTCAAGGCGCAGTAGCACCGCGGCCGGCGGCAGCGCCGTTCAGTGCTTCGCGATGAAGTCCTGCACCGCGGCGTTGAAAGCCTCGGGACGATCGCGTTGCATGGCGTGAGCGGCGCCTTCGATCGTGACGATCGGAGCGACGTCCGGATTCAGCATGCGCATGGCCTCCAGCATCGAACGATAACGCGGAGGACTTGCCGATCCCGTGACCGGAAGTATCGGCATGCGGAGCGACGCGATCTGGTCCACAGTGAAAGAGGGCCGCTCGGCACAAGCTGGACCCGTCCGCACGTTGTCGAGCATGACCTGCCTCTGCTCGGGGCTGCGTCGCTCCCACGCTCCCGGGCCGTTCAGGTCCTCGACGAAGCTGCGTAGTGCGGCTGCCTCGTCGCCTGCGGCAAGCGTCGCGCGCAGGCGGGCGAACATGTCGCTCGACTGTCGGGCCATGTCCTTGTTGTCAACGGACGGTGGAAGCAGCGCCTCCAATCCACCCGGATCGGCAAGGATCAGCGTCCTGACCAGGTGCGGATGCGTCAATGCGAGCTGGAGCGCCACCGCACCGCCGCGCGAATGTCCCACGAGATGCACGGGAGCCAGCGATCGTGCCTCGGCGAATGCCGCAAGATCGGCAGCATGTTGCTCGACGCTGAAGCCGCTGCCCCGTCCGTTCCAGCGCTCGGGGAACGCGTGTCTCAGGCTCACCGCGATCGTCCTCGCCTGCGCGGACAACGCGGACACCTGCAGCTGGAACGCGCGTGCATCGTTGATCGAGCCGTGCACGAGCAGCAGTGCCGGGAGGCGCGTTCCCGCTTCGACGTAGGCGAGCGGATAGTCGTTCACGACGATGAAGCGCGTCACTTCGCCAGTTGGCCAAGCGGCGAGCGGCACGCCCCATGGCGAGTCGGTCGCTGAAGGCACCATCATGTCGTCCGAGCCGTGCAGAGCGGATGCAGCGTGATCTTGGTCACGAGCGCGCGCTCGTAGCGGTCGAAGGCCGCGCGGACTTCGGCGACGACGTCGGGGAGGTCGATCTCGAGAGACATGGGCGTGGGCTTCAGGCGTGCAGCGGCGGCAGCGGCGCGAACGATGCCCCGGACGCCACGAGACTCGCCGCCACCCGGAAGCAATGGTCCTCGCGCCACGGCGCGCCGATCACCTGCACGCCGATCGGCAGCTTGCCCGCAAAGGGAATCGGCGCGGTCACCACGGGCAAGCCCACGGCGGAGATCGGCTGCGTGAGGATGCCCATGCTGGGACGCAGCGGCAGGCGCTTGCCCTCGATGTCGAGCCATTCGGTGCCGATCGGCGTGGCCGCGCAGGGCGTGGCAGCGGCGATGACGACGTCGATGCCGGCAAACGCATCGCGCACCGATGCGCGGTACCACTCGCGCACGCGCTGCGCCTTGACGTACCACGCCGCGGGCAGCAAGGCCCCGGCGGCGAGCCGGTCGCGCGACAGCGGCTCCATGTCGTCGCGGCGCTCGCGCAGATGTGGCAGGTGCAATGCCCCGCCTTCGCCTGCGGTGATCATGAATGCGGCCGCACGGCCGAGTGCCGCGGCGGGAAACTCGACGCTACGGGTCACGCCGAGTGCGCTGCAGGCACGGTCCACGGCGGCGCGCGCGGCGGGCGTGGCGTGCTCGTCGAAGTAGCCGGTGAGGCGGGCGATGCGCAAGCCGTGGGCGCCTTCGCGCAGCGCGTCGGAAACGGGCTCCGGCGCCCGCTGCGCGCATGCGATATCTGCGGCGTCGGGACCCTGCAGCGCATCGTAGGCCGCGGCGAGGCCGTCGAGCGTGGTGGAGAAAGGCCCCAGGTGATCGAGGCTCCACGCGAACGGATACGACCCGGCGCGCGACAGGCGCCCGTAGGTGGGCTTCAGGCCGAAGATGCCGCACAGCGACGCCGGCACGCGGATCGAGCCGTTGGTATCCGAACCGAGCGACAGCGGCACGAGCCGTGCGGCCACCACCGCGGCCGATCCGCCGGACGACCCGCCCACCACGCGCGTGGGGTCGTGCGGATTGCGCACGGGACCGTGATGCGAATTCTCGCAGGTGAAGCCGTAGGCGAACTCGTCCATGTTGAGCGCGCCCACGAGGATCGCGCCCGCCTCGCGCATGCGCGTGAGGAGCGCGGCGTCCGCCTCGGCGGGAACAGCGTCACGCCGGATCTTCGAACCCGCGAGCGTGGGCAGGCCTTTCACGTCGAACAGGTTCTTCACCGCATACGGCACACCGGCGAGCGGCGGCAGCGCCTCGCCTCGCGCGCGGCGCACATCGATGGCGCGCGCCTCGGCGAAGGCCCGGTCGGGGGTGATCGCGGTGAAGCCGTTGAGCGTCCTGTCGAGCGCGTCGATCGCGGCGAACGTGGCCTCGGTAGCCGCCACGGCGCTGGTCACGCCAGTCCGGATCGCCGCCGCCATCGCCGCCACCGAGCGCGGCTCGGCGCCTGCGCTGTCGCCTTGTCTCGCCATCGTCACCGGCGGGCTCCCGCAGCGGCGCACCGCGAGGCTCGTCCGCCCGCAGCGCTCATGGCCGGAACACGGGCGCCATCTCCACCCCGAGGGGCAGGTCGACGTCGAGCACGGGTCCCGCGATGACCGCGATGCGCGTGAACTGCTCGATCACGCGCGCTCGCTCGTGCGCATCGAAGTGCAACCCCTGTACCGCCGCTGCGGCATCGACGTAGGCGGCGATTTCCTGCTCGGTCATGGTGGAACTCCCAGCCAGATCAACGTCTTCAATGGCGACGGCGGTGCGGCAGCGGGCTCCGATCGCGCACGTCCCCGCCGGACCGGCGCACCGGAATCAGGCGCCGCCGTTGCGCAGGTCGGGTGCCGCGAGCCGCAGGTAGTGGAACATCGACCACAGCGTCAGGATCGCCGCCACCCACAGCGCGATGGTACCCAGCAGCGGCGTGGATACGCCGGGAATCACCGGCTCCCACAGCAGGAGCGCGATGATGGCCGTCATCTGCGCAGCCGTCTTGACCTTGCCGATGAGCGCCACCGCGACGTTGTTGCGCCGGCCGAGCGAGGCCATCCACTCGCGCAGCGCCGAGATCGTGATCTCGCGGCCGATGATGATGATGGCCAGATACGCTTCGGCACGTCCGAGCTGCACGAGCAGGATGAGCGCCGCCGCCACCATGAGCTTGTCGGCCACGGGATCGAGGAAGGCGCCGAAGGCGCTCGTCACGCCCATGCGCCGCGCGAGGAAGCCGTCGAGCCAGTCGGTGATGGCCGCGACCGCGAAGATCGTCATCGCGGTCCAGTTCTTCATCTCCGGGCGCAGCCAGGCATCGGGCAGGTAATACACCGCCACGAACACGGGGATCAGGACGATCCGCAGCCAGGTCAGCGCAATGGGAAGGTTGAAGGGCATCGGCGGCGCGCCACGGCCACGAGCTGGACGCTGCGGTGCGTTAGCGGTGCCCGATTCTACTCCGGCGCTGGGTGGACGCCGCTTCCCGATGCCGTGGTAGTGGGGCAGCCACGACGCTCCCATGCGGTGGCGTCTCCCCGCCAGGCCTCAATGCAGCTCCGCGAAGATCCGCTCCGCCAGCGCCCGTGAGATCCCCGGCACGCGCGCGATGTCCTCGATGCTCGCCGCCTGCACGCCCTTCACGCCCCCGAAGTGCGCGAGCAGCGCCTTGCGCCGCGTGGCGCCGATGCCGGCGATCTCCTGCAGCGAGCTCTTCGTGCGCGCCTTCGCGCGCCGCGCGCGATGGCCCTGGATGGCGAAGCGATGCGCCTCGTCGCGCACCTGCTGCAACAGATGCAGGCCCGGATGGTCCGACGGCAGGTTGAGCACGTCGTCGCGTCCCGGAAACACGATGTCCTCGAGCCCCGCCTTGCGCTCCGGACCCTTCGCGATGCCGATGAGCGGCACGCCATGCAGCCCCTGCTCCTCGAGCACGCTCGCCGCCACCGCCACCTGCCCCTTGCCGCCGTCGATCACGAGCAGATCCGGTGCCGGATACTCGCCGGCCACGATCCGCGCGCAGCGCCGCGTGAGCGCCTCGCGCATCGCGGCATAGTCGTCGCCCGCCTGCGCCGGCGTGACATTGAAGCGGCGATACTCCGACGATTGCATGCCGAGCTTGTCGAAGATCACGCACGACGCCACCGCCGCCTCGCCCATCGTGTGCGAGATGTCGAAGCACTCGATGCGCTGTGCGGTGGACGGCAATCCGAGCGCCTGCTGCAGGGCCGCCAGGCGGTCCTCTTGCGTGGCCTTCTGCGCGAGCTTCTGGCGGATCGCGAGCGTGGCGTTCTGCTGCGCCATCGCAAGCCACACGCGACGCTCGCCGCCGGGATTGCCCACGATCTCCACCTTCTGGCCGGCCTGCACGGAAAGGATCTCGGCGAGCGCCTCGTGATGCTCCACGTCGGGGACCACGATCGTGGGCGGCACCGGACGCTCCAGGTAATGCTGCGTGAGGAAGGCCGGGACGATCTCGCCGGTGCCCTCCACCTCCGCCGCATCCGCATGCCGCGGAAAGAACGTGCGATCGCCGACGTGGCGCCCGCCGCGCACCATCACGACGTTCACCGCGAAGAGTCCCCGCTCCGTGGCCGCGGCCACCACATCGATGTCGCCCGCGGTAGCGCTCTCCACGAACTGCCGCGACTGCAACGACTGCAGCCGCGCGATCTTGTCGCGAAGGCGCGCGGCGCGCTCGAACTCGAGCTTGCCCGCGGCCTCCTCCATCTGCCCCTGCAGGTGCATGAGCACCTCCGGTCCCTTGCCGCGCAGGAAGAGCGATGCGGCTTCCACGTCCTCGCCATACTCGGCCTCGCCGATCATGCCCACGCACGGCGCCGTGCAGCGCTCGATCTGGTGCAGCATGCACGGACGCGAACGATTGGCGAACACCGTGTTCTCGCAGGTGCGCAGCATGAAGACCTTCTGCAGCGTGGCGATCCCGTCGCGCACCGCGCCCGCGCTCGGAAACGGCCCGAAATAGCGGTTCTTCCGGTCGAGCGCGCCGCGATGGAAGCGCAGCTGCGGATACGCGTCGTTGCTGATGCAGACGTAGGGATAGCTCTTGTCGTCGCGGAAGAGGATGTTGTAGCGCGGCTCGTATTCCTTGATGTAGTTGTTCTCGAGGAGCAGCGCCTCGCCCTCGGAGCGCGTGACGGTCGTTTCCACCCGCGCGACGTGCGACACCATCGCCGCGATGCGGTACTCGTGCCCCGATTTCTGGAAGTAGTTGGACACGCGCTTCTTCAGGTCGCGCGCCTTGCCCACGTAGAGCACGTTGCCTTCCGCATCGAACATCCGGTACACACCCGGCCGGTGCGGCATCGACTTCAGGAGCTCCGAGGCATCGAAGGTACGCGCCGGCGCCTCGCCCTCCACCGGCGGCGTGGTGACCTTCGAAAGGCGGGGCGTTTTGCTCATTCAGGCAACGGGTGACGGGTAACAGGTAACAGGTAACAGCAGCGGCGGAGTCTACGCCGGCGGCGTGTCGAGCGCCGGGACGGGATGATGCAGCCACTCCTGGGGCCCAATTTGTCGCCGCAGCAAGATACAGGGCACGATGGACCACCTATCGAGATAGAATCACGCGCTCGCCCTTTCAAGCCCGCCACCGACGTTGGGCCCACCCAACCGAGGCATGGCCCCTCGCGGTTCCTCCGGTCCCCCGCTTTGCCCGACACCGGCGCTCGATGCGCCGCCACCGAATGCTCCGCCGCCCCTGTCACCTGACTTCTGTTACCTGATCTCTGAATGCTCGAGCTAAGGTCGCGCAAGCCTCCCCGCGCCACCCGCAAGCCGCCGCTGCTCTTCGTGCACGGCGGCTACTGCGATGGGTGGTGCTGGGATCGCTATTTTCTCCCGTGGTTCGCCGAGCGCGGCCATGCGGCGCATGCGCTGTCGCTGCGCGGCCACGGCACGAGCAGCGGTGCCGACACGCTGTTCCTCTCCGGCCTCGACGACTACGTCGCGGACGTGGAGCACGTGGCAGCCGAGCTTGCGGCACCGCCGGTGCTGATCGGCCACTCGATGGGCGCGGCGGTGATCGAGCGGATGATGGCCACGCGCCCGGTGCGCGCCGCAGGGCTCATCGCCCCGGTGCCGCCCACGGGCCTGCTGCCGGTCGCGGCGCGGCTCGCCACCTCGCACCTCGCCTTCGGTCCGCACCTGTTCGGCATGGATCCCACGCGCCTGTCCGGCGACGTGCTGGCTGCGCTGCGGCCCTTCTACTTCAGCGACGAGGTGGCGCCGGCCTTGCTGGCCGAGGCCATGCACCACCTCAACTCGGAATCCGCGCGCGCGCTCTTCGACCTGTCGATGCGCCTGCATTGGGCGGAGCCGCAGGCGAACTCCCCATGCCTCGTCATGGGCGCCGAAGGCGATCGCATCGCAAGCCCCACCGACGTGCGCGACACGGCGCGCCACCACCGCGTGAGCGCCACCATCCTGCCTGGAATGGCGCACATGCTGATGCTCGAGCCCGGATGGGAAGGCGCCGCCCGCCATCTTCTCGCCTGGCTCACGACCCTCGATTGAGGCACTTCGGGTCGCACCGGCCGCGAGGCGCGGTGAAGCACGACCTGCAGGCAGGTTCCTGAAGACGGTCCCGCCCTACCCCCGCTTGCCGCGCACGTAGGCGCAGAATGCGTCGGCGGCGAGCGGCTCGCTCGCCCAGAAGCCCTGGAAGCAGTCGCAGCCGCGCGCTTCCAGGAAGGCGAGCTGCTCGCGCGTGCCCACGCCCTCGGCGACCACGCGCAGCCCCAGGCCCCGGGCGAGGCCGATGATCGCCTCGGTGATCGCGGCGTCCTGCGGATCGGTCTCGAGGTCGGCGATGAACGAGATGTCGATCTTGAGCGTATCGATCGGAAAGTGCTTCAGGTGCGTGAGCGACGAGTAGCCGGTACCGAAGTCGTCGATCGCGACGGCGAAGCCCTCGTCGCGAAGCTGGTGCAGCACCTTGCGGATCGCATCGAGGTCGTGCAGGAGGCTCGTCTCGGTGACCTCGAGTTCGATCCGTGAGGGCTCGCAGGCCTCCGAGCGCACGATCTCCGAGATGCGCTGCGCAAGGTCTTCGCGATAGAACTGGCGGGCGGAGAGGTTCACCGAGACCTTGAGGTCGAGGCCGGCGCGGCGCCAGGCCACGCACTGGCGCGCCGCGGAGCGCAGCACCCATTCCCCGAGCACGTGGATGAGGCCCGATTCCTCCGCGAGCGGGATGAATACCTGCGGCGGCACGTTGCCGTGCTCCGCATCGGTCCAGCGCAGCAGCGCCTCCGCCCCCACGATCGCGCGATCCTCGATGCGCACCACGGGCTGGTAGTGCAGGCGCAGGGCCTCCTCGGCAAGCGCGGTGCGCAGCGCGGTTTCCAGCGAATGCTGGCGCAGCCGGTGCTCGGCCAGGTTCTCGTCGATGTACTGGTAGGTGTTGCGGCCGAGGTCCTTGGAGCGGTACATCGCCACGTCGGCATGCTTCAGGAGCTCCTCGGGATCATCGGAATCGTCGGGATACACCGCGATGCCGATCGACGAGGTCACGAAGATCTCGTGCTCCTCGATCTCGAAGGGCTGGGCGATGGCATCGAGGAGCTTCTGCGCGATGCGGCCCAGCACCGCGCGATCGTCGAAATCCTCCACGATCACCATGAATTCGTCGCCGCCGAGACGTGCGAGGAGGTCCGTCTCGCGCAGCGCGCCCGACAGTGCCGCCGTGACCTTCTTCAAAAGCTCGTCGCCGATGCGATGACCGAGCGTGTCGTTGACGTTCTTGAAGCGGTCGAGATCGATGAACATCACGCCGACGCGGTGCCCGCTGCGCTTGGCCTGCGCGATGGCCTGCGACAGGCGCTCCTGCAGCAATAGCCGGTTGGGCAGCCCGGTGAGGGCGTCACGCGTGGCCAGGTACTGCAGCCGCTCCTCCGCCTCGATGCGCGAGGACACGTCCTGCACGAAGGAGAGGATCGACACGATCCGGCCCTCGTCGTCGAGCAGTGCCGAGTGATACCACTCGCACCAGATCATCTTGCCGTCGCGGCGGTGATTGCGCGTGATGCCCGTCGCGCGCGGCTCCTCGCCTTCCATGAGGCGCGCCACGAGGCCGGTGAACTCGGTGCGGTCCTCCGCATGCACGATGGGGCTTTCGGCAAGGGTGGCGCCCAGCACCTCGTCGCTGCGCCAGCCGAAGATGTTCTCCGCCTGCGGCGACCAGCGCACGAGACGGAAGTCGCGGTCCCACTCGAGCACCGCGAGCGGCGTGTTGTTGATGTGGCTCGACAGCATCCAGTTCACGCGCCGGAGCTCTTCCTCGTTGCGCTTCTGGTCGTGGATGTCGGCGTGCATCGCGTAGATGCCCACGACATTCCCCTCGCCGTCGCGGTGCGGCGCGTAATGCACCGACTCCCAGCGCTGGCGGCCGTCGGGCTGGACGAGCTGCTCCTCGGTGGTGACGGTCTCGCCCTGCAGCACGCGGTCGAGGATCGGTCCCAGCTGCGACGCCCGCTCGTCGCCCAGCACCTCGGCGAAGGTGCGGCCGGTCAGCTCCTTGCGGCTCTCGCCCAGCCACTCCTCGTTGTGGCGGTTCAAAAAGCGATAGCGGTAATCGCGGTCGATGTACGACACGCGCGCCGGCACGTTGTCCATGATGAGGCGCATCTGCGCTTCCGAATCGCGCAGCGCCTCCTGCGCCTGCTTCAGGCCATGGATGTCGTTCATCAGCACGAACGCGCCGTAGACCTCGCCGGATGCCGAGGCATCGGGCACGACGCGGATCGTCATCCAGCGCTTCACGCCGTTGGCGCCCTGCACCAGGCGGTCGAAGGCCGTGGACTCGCCTTCCATCGCGCGCGTGAGCATCGCCTGCGCGCTCTGGTAGATGCCGTGGCCCACCACGTCGCGCAGGCGCATCACCGCGACCTGCTCGGGGGTCAACCCGAAGAACTGCAGGAACGTGCGGTTGACGTAGTGGCAGTGCTCGTCGCGGTCGATGTAGGCCACCGGCGCAGGCACGCCATCCATGATCGCGCGCAGCTGCCCTTCGCGCGCCGCCAGCGCATCCTGTGCCTGCTTCAAGTCGGTGATGTCGTGACCCACGACATACTCGCCCTTGACGGTGCCGTCGAAGTGCACGTCGGGCACGCAGCGCGCGCGGATCCACCGCTCGCGGCCCGAGGCATCCATCACGGCCCGCTCGTAGGTGATCGCCTCGCCCGCGAACACGCGATCGCGTCCGGGCTCGAGCAACCCCGCGATGTCGGGGACCAGCACCTCCTCCGCGGTCTTGCCCAGCACGTCGTCGCGCGAAAGGCCCACGAGACGAAGGAAGGCGTCGTTCACGAACTGGTAGCGACGATCCGCCGACAGGTAGACGATGGGCTCGGGGATGTTGTCGTTGAACAGCCGCAGCTGCTCCTCGCGCGACGCCAGCGCCTGCTCGGTCTGCTTCAGGTCGTGGATGTCGTACTCGGTGCAGTAGAGGCCGCGCACCGACCCGCCCGCATCGAGGTCGGGGGCGATGCGGCCATGCAGCCACCGGCGCGTGCCCTGCATGGTGGCGCCGACGCGCTCGTACTCGACGTGCTCGCCCGCCTGCGCGCGTTTGAGCACCGGGCGCAGGAACGACGCCACGTCGGCGGCCATCACCTCGAACGGCGTCTTGCCGTAGATCTCGTCCTGCGGCTTGCACACCGAGTTGGCGAACGCCTGGTTCACGAACGTGTAGCGCAGGTTGCGATCGAGATAGGCGATGGGGCCGGGGATGTTGTCGGCGAAAAGACGCATCTGCGTCTCCTGCGCCTTCAGCGCATCGCGGATGCGGATGTCCTCCTCGATGTCCGTCATCACCGCGAACGCGCCGCCCACGCGGCCGCCGAGCTCGCGATCGGGGAAGAGCGTGATGCGCGTCCAGCGGGCGTCGCCGTCGGGCTGGCGCTCGCGCCGCTCGTAGGTCACCGTGGCGCCGGCGAAGGTGCGGTCGATGTAGCCCTGCATCTCGCCGAAGGCGTCGCCCGGGAGGACGTCGCGCAGCGCGTGGCCGATCACGTCGTCGGACGGCACGCCGATCCAGCCGCCGAACGGCTTGTTGGCGAAGCGGATCTTGAGCTGGCGGTCGAAGTAGAGGATCGGCAGGCCCACGCTGTCGGTGACGAGCCGCAGGCGATGCTCGCGTTGGCCCGCCTCGAGCTCGAGCCGCTTGATGTGGTCGATGTCGGCGTAGGTGACGAGAAAGCCGCGGACCTGCCCGGTCGCGCTGCGGTCGGGGTAGTAGTCCACCCGGATCCACATGGCGGGGCGGCCCGAGGTGACGAGCTGCCGCTCGTAGCCCGTGCGCTCCCCGGCAAGCGCGGCCTCGATGTAGGCGCGATAGAGCTGGAACACGTCGCGTCCCACGACCTCGATGATCTCGTGCCCCAGGACCTCGTTCTCGCGGCGATCCAGCCACTCCACGAAGGCCTTGTTGACGAACCGGTAACGCTGGTTGCGGTCGACATAGGCCACCGGCACGCCCATCGCATTGAGCTTGCGCTGCGACAGGGCGAGCAGGGAGTCGCGTTCGACCGGATCGCCCACCGTCGGGGGCGAGAGGTCGTGGCGATATGCCGAGCGTGGGAGGGCCATGTCGTGTGGGTGGGGAGCGGCGTCCGGCGCGTCTGCCGTTTCGAGGGCGCGCGGCGCCCAAGTCGTCCCGCTAAAGCAAGGATCGGGCCTGTGGTTCACAGGACGCCATCCGTTGTCACGTATTACGATGGCACCTCCACGGGCGCCGGGCGCCCACGTCTTCCCCGTGCACGAGGCTCCATGCAGCGTTTCCTGGCCATCGCCCTCCTCACTGGCGCCCCCGCCCTGGCGGCGGCGCAGGAGATCATCCTGTTCGAGAACGACAATTTCGCCGGGGCGCGCTGGGGCACCAGCGGCCCGGTCGACGACCTCGCGCGGGTCGGGTTCAATGACCGCGCATCGTCGGTCGTCGTCCGCGGTGGGACGTGGCAGCTGTGTTCCGATTCCCTCTTCCGCGGCCAGTGCGTCACGCTCCAGCCCGGCCAGTATCCGTCGCTCGGCGCCATGGGACTCAACGACGCCATCTCCTCGCTCCGTGAGGTGGGCTGGAGCGCCGGCGGTGGCGGAGTTCGCCCGGGGACCGGCCCCGGCGGGGGCGGATGGAGCCATGGCGAGGTGGTCCTCTTCGACCAGCCGGGCCTCACCGGACGCTCCCTCACCGTGCAGGACCCCATGCCCAACATGGACGGCACCGGATTCAACGACCGCGCCCGCTCGGTGCTCATCAGCGGCGGCACCTGGCAGTTCTGCGCCGATGCCGACTTCACGAGCAGTTGCGAGGTGCTGCCGCCGGGCCGCCACGACGACCTCGGCGGGGTCACGGGCCGCGTCAGCTCGCTGCGCCCCTTCGACCCCAACAGGGGAGGTGCCGGCGGGCCTCCCGCCGGTCCTCCTGCCGGCGGGAACTGGGGCGGTGGTGGCTGGGGCAGCACCAGCCGCGTCGTGCTCTACGAGCGCGAGAATTTCGGCGGACGCGCCTTCACGGTGGATGACGGCGTGCTCGACAACCTCGCCGATTCCGGCTTCAACGACCGCACGGCGTCGCTGCGCGTGGAGCGCGGCTACTGGATGTTCTGCACCGACGCCCACTTCGGCGGCCAGTGCCGCACCTTCGGCCCCGGCGACCATCCGCAGCTCGGCTGGCTGTCCAACCAGATCTCCTCGGGACGGCGCCTCGGCAACGACTATCCGAACAACGCGCCTCCCCTGTGGCGCTAGCCCGATGCCCATCGTCGACGACATCGCAGGATTGAGGCGCGTGCTCGCGCAGACCCGCACGATCGCGGTCGTGGGGCTGTCCGCGCACTGGCACCGGCCGAGCTACTTCGCCGCGCAGTACATGCAGGGCAAGGGCTACCGCATCATTCCCGTGAATCCGTCGTACCAGGAAGTGCTGGGCGAGCGCTGCTACCCCGACCTGGGTGCGATCGGCGGGCCGGTGGACATGGTCGACTGCTTCCGCAAGCCGCAGGACGTCGTCCCCATCGCCCGCGCGGCCGTGGCCATCGGCGCGAAGGTGCTGTGGATGCAGCTCGGCATCCGCAACGAGGAGGCCGCGCGCATCGCACTCGAGGCGGGGATGGACGTGGTGATGGATCGCTGTGTCAAGATCGAGCATGCGCGCATCCTGGGCGGCCTCAACTGGGCGGGCGTGAATACGGGCGTGATCTCGGCACGCCGGCCCGAGCCCGTCGCCTCGCGCGGCACGTCCGACCCCACGCTTCCCTGACTCGACTGCGATACCCGATGCCTGACCGCCGCTTCGGCTTCGACACGCTGTGCCTGCACGCGGGGCAGATCCCCGACGCCGCCACCGGCGCGCGTGCGATGCCCATCTACCAGACGACCTCGTACGTCTTCGACAGCGCCGAGCACGCCGCCAACCTCTTCAACCTGTCGACGTTCGGCAACGTCTACTCGCGCATCAGCAATCCCACGGTCGCCGCACTGGAGGAGCGCATCGCCGCACTCGAGGGCGGCCGCGCGGCGCTCGCCACCGCGAGCGGCATGGCGGCGCAGATGGTGGCGCTCCTCACCCTCTGCCAGAAGGGCGACCACATCGTCGCCTCCCGCACGCTCTACGGCGGCACCTACACGCAGCTCGCGGTGACGTTCGCGCAATTCGGCATCGACTGCACGTTCGTCGACGGCGACGACCTCGCGCAATTCGCCGCCGCCATCCGCGACACGACCAAGGCCGTGTACGTGGAAACCATCGGCAATCCGCAGCTCAACGTGGCCGACCTCGCCGCCATCGCGCAGGTGGCGCATGCGCAGGGCGTGCCGCTGGTGGTCGACAACACGCTCGCCTCGCCGTACCTGTGCCGACCCTTCGAGCACGGCGCCGACATCGTGATCCATTCCGTGACCAAGTACCTGGGCGGCCATGGCACCACGATGGGTGGCGTAGTCGTGGAGTCGGGCAAGTTCCCGTGGAACAACGGCCGCTTTCCGCAGATGACCGAGCCCTCGCGCGGCTATCACGGCGTGATCTTCCACGAGACCTTCGGCGATTTCGGCTTCACCATGAAGGCACGCATGGAGGTGATGCGCACGCTCGGGCCCGCGCTGTCGCCGCACTCCGCGTTCCTGCTCCTGCAAGGCATCGAGACGCTGCACCTGCGCATGCCGCGGCACAGCGAGTCGGCGCTCGCGGTGGCGCAGCACCTGTCGGCGCATCCTGCCGTGGAGTGGGTGGAGTATCCGGGCTTGCCGGGTAACCGCTACCACGCGCTGGCGCAGCGTTACCTGCCGCGTGGCGCCGGCGGCATCCTCACCTTCGGCGTGCGCGGCGGTGCTGCGGCCGGCGAGAAGTTCATAGAGGGCGTGCAGTTCCTGTCGCACCTCGCCAACGTGGGCGACGCCAAGTCGCTGGTGATCCATCCGGCGTCCACCACCCACCGCCAGTTGAGCGAAGAGGAGCAGATCGCGGCGGGCGTGGCGCCCTCGATGATTCGCCTGTCGATCGGCCTGGAGGCGCTGGACGATATCATCTGGGATCTGGACCAGGCGCTGGACCGCGCGCAGTAGCTGCGCGCGTCCACCTCCGCGGGTTCGCAAGACACCATCTCCATGCGCTACAACGCCATCGCCTGGCCGCTCGCCGCCCTCCTCGTCGCGGTCCTCTTCGTCGTGCAGGACCTGCTCTTCCAGATCCTCGACGTCGCGAGCCTCGTCGGCGCCATGGCCTTTCGCATGCTCGCGTGGTCGATCGCGGCCAGCACGATCGTGCTCTTGCTCCTGCCGCCGCGCCGCGCCGCCTACGCGCTCGGATTTTTCGTGTGCGCCGCCCTCATGGCATGGGCCCTCTACCTGCAGTACGTCATGGAGCTCGAGCCCTGTCCGCTGTGCGTATTCCAGCGCGTGGCGGTGATCGCCACCGGCGTGGTGTTCCTGGTGGCCGCGCTGCACGGCCCCGGGCGCGGCGGCGCGATCTTCTATGCGGTGCTCACCTTCATCACGGCGGGCATCGGCGCCGGGATCGCCGCGTGGCAGGTATGGATCCAGGCGCAGCCCAAGGGCTCGGTCGCCGCCTGCGGCATGGGGCTCGACTACATGCTGGAGACGCTGCCCTTCACCGACGTGATCACGCGCGTGCTGCAGGGCAGCGGCGAGTGCGCGGAACAGGGCTGGGTGCTGCTGGGCCTCGCGATCCCGGGGTGGACGTTCGTGTTCTTCATCGCGATGATCACGGCGGCGATCGCGTTGGTGCGGCGGGATTAGTCCAGGGTCGGGTTGTCGCGTTGGACGTCGCAGCGTTTCCCGTGATGACGCAGGTTGGCTTTCCTATCCGTCAGGAATGACATGGGCGACGCCGCGCAGTCCGATCTCGACCTTCTCGCCTCCTGCCTCGAGCGGCTGCGCAACCATGGATCGCTCGAATACATCGGGGAGTATGGCGCGGAGATCACCACCTTCGTTCCGTTCGTGGCATGGCTCCATGCCGAAGGGCATCTGGACGGCCGCCGGATCGTCACCTATGCGGGAATGCGGCCCTATTATTTCTTCCTCGACGACAGCCAATACGAGGAGAAGCCGCAGCGCCGGCACTGGCTGCCGATCAACCAGCGCCATTGGCCGGGCAACAGCACCTATCATGCGGTGCGCAGCCGCTGGCATGTCTATCCCGACTATCGCCGCCAGTATGCGGCAGCGGGCGGCGGCTTCGATCGGCCGATCCTGTACGTCCAGAACAAGTTCGTGATCGAGTGGGGCATCGGGCCGATCAACTTCATCCCCCTGAACGCGCTCGAGTGGTTGCTCGACTGGACGAAGGACCGGTTCCAGATCGTCTACAGCCGCGCCGAGACGATGAACAACCGCCGCTATGCAGCGGATCACAACAGCGGGCTCGACTATCCCGATCTCGACATCGTCCGCCGCTACCCGCACGCGCTCCACTTCGAGCAATATTGTCGCGACTCCGGTGGCGACTACAACGAGATGAAGCTCACGATGCTGGCCAAGTCCCATCTGTTCGTCGCGACCCAGGGCGGTGGCGCGCATATCCTCGCCTGCTTCGGCAATGCGCTGATGCTGCTGCTCGACCGCGCCGATATCCACGGCGAGGAGGGAGCCGAATATCCGCACGCCTATCGCTCGGGGCCCTACAAGTACCTGGCCACGCCGTCTCCCATGCTGATGGTGGCCCGGAACTATCCCGACTTCACGCGGGGACTGCGGGTGATGGTCGAGGCCCGGGTGAGCGAAGGCGGCATCGCCTTGCCCGAGCAACATCTGCGCACGCTCGA
>CAZUGY010000062.1:5584-7406 GCA_964620265.1 uncultured Alcaligenaceae bacterium | reverse complement strand
GCTGGTCCGCGAGCTGATGGGCGCCAATTGGCACGAGCAGCCGCGCGACGCGAGGGTCGCGATCGGCGATCGCCTCATCCCCTATCCCTTCCAGCATCATTTCGCCGAGCTGGGAGACCCGGGGATCACCGCCGCATGCGAGGGGCACCGGCCCGACCCCGAGCGGGTCGCCGCCAGCGCCAACCTGGAGGAATGGATCCGCCACCAGTTCGGTGCGGGCGTCGCCGAGCATTTCATGCTGCCTTACAACCGGAAGCTATGGGCGCACGACCTGCGCGACATCGCCGTGAGTTGGGTCGATCAGCGTATTCCGAGCGCCTCGTCGGCGCCGGCACCCACGGCCAAGCCAACCGGCCAGCGCACGCCGTTGGTGGGCGGCAGCCTCGTCGGCTATCCGCGCGAAGGCGGGTTCGGCGCGATCTTCGCGGCGTTGGCCGCCCGGTGCGACCGCATCGAGCTCGACCAGGAGGCGGTGGCGATCGATGTCCAGCGCCGACAGGTCACGACCGCAAGCGGCGCTGTCCGGCCCTACCGGACGCTGGTCTCCACCATGCCGTTGCCGCTGCTGCTGGCACGACTGAGCGAATGTCCCGCACAGCTTTTGCAGCTCGTTGCGAGCCTCAAGGCAGTCTCGCTCAAGGTTGCGATGCTGCTCGTCACCCTCGACCAGGGCAAGGTCCCGCAGCGCGTCTACGTCCCCGATGCGGACGTGCCGGGCCACAAGATCGCCTTCAACCATTGCTCGTCGCCGACGCTCGCCGACCGCCCGCACCATGCCGTCACCTGCGAGATTTCATATTCCGCCACCAAGCCGGTGCCCGACGACGATCGCCTGATCGCGCGCATGATGGACTGGCTGGTCGACATGGGCTTCGTCCGCGATCATGGCGCGCTCGCCGCTGCCCAGGTGGTGGACGAGCCGTTCGGCTATCCGATCGACACCCATGGCCGGGCCGCGGCGGTCAGGCAGATCGCCGACCATCTCGCGACCCTGGGCATCTACAGCATCGGCCGTTTCGGCGCATGGGACTATGCCAATTCGGACGAATGCATGCGGCAGGGCATCGCCCTGGCCGAGGCGGCGCGGCTGCGCGAAGGGAAAACCAATCATGGGCAATAGCGATTTCTTCCCCGCCATGACCGCAGGCACGGCCGAGCATTGGCGGCGCATCGCGGAACGGGACGCGGCCTTCAACCGCAAGCTGCCCGAATGGATATTGCTGCAGCTCGAGATGCTCCGCGACGATTGCCACGGCTTCGCGATCGACCGCCTCGAGCATTGCCTGCAGACCGCGACCCGCGCCTTTCGCGATGGCCGCGACGAGGAATATGTCGTCTGCGCGCTGGTGCACGATATCGGCGCGATGCTCGCGCCCGAGCATCATGCCGAGCTCATCGGGCTGATCATGGCGCCCTATGTGTCGCCCGCGAACCGATGGATGCTGCACCACCACGGCCTGTTCCAAAGCTATTATTTTGCACACTTCTTCGGCGGGAACCGCAATGCCCGTGATCGGCTGAAGGATCACCCGCTCTACGGCTATACGGAAGAGTTCTGCCGCGCCTATGATCAGGCGGCATTCGATCCCGATTACCCGTCGATGTCGCTCGCCGAATTCGAGCCGATGCTGCGGCGGGTGCTGTCGCGGCGCAGAACGCCGTAGATGTAAATGAACGCGTTGGCGCGGCGGGATCAGCGTTCAATCGTGGTCCTGCAACCACCGCAGACCGCACCCGCGACCGTTGCAGCGCCCTCATCTGCGGCCGAAGGTCTCCACCCTAGTAAGTCGTGCGCGCCTTGAAATACTCCATGCGATCGATC
>CAZUGY010000062.1:0-5484 GCA_964620265.1 uncultured Alcaligenaceae bacterium | reverse complement strand
AAGGTCTCCACCCTAGTAAGTCGTGCGCGCCTTGAAATACTCCATGCGATCGATCGATTCCACGGGCACTTCCTTCACATCCACGCCTTGCAGGACCTTGAGCGGAATCGTGCTGCCGGCCGCTCCGCGCGCCCACACCTTGCGGTAGAACTCAGGCTGGGTGCGCACGCTCTCGCTGCCCACCCCGAGGATGATGTCGCCGGGCTTGAGGCCCGCCTTGTCGGCGGGACCTTCGGCCGACACGCGCGTGACCACCAGTCGTCCCGAGACCTCGTCGGCGGCCACGCCGAGCCAGGGACGCGCGGGGCCGGCGCGCCTGCCGGTCTTCTCGATGTCCGCGAGGATCGGTTTCAGGAGGTCGATGGGGACGAAGACATTGCCCGGGATCCTGGGCTCGCCCTCGCTGGCCTCGCGGACGATGAGCGATCCCACGCCCACCAGCTTGCCGTTGCGATCGAAGAGCGCCGCGCCGCTCCAGTTCATCACCGGCGGGCTCGTGTACAGCGCCTGTTCCAGCGCGTATTCCCAGTTGCCGGAGAACGGCCGCTTGCTCACGACGTAGGCGAAGGCCACCCTGTCGTCGCCCGACGAGGCGATCATCACCGGATCGCGCTCCGCCAGCTTGGCGGAGTCTCCGAAGGGCACTGCCTTCACCGAAAGCGGCGCGATCGTGCGCAGGAACCCGAAGCCCGTGGCATGGTCGTAGCCCGCCACGCGCGCGCCGAAGCTGCGCCCCTTGCTGTCGACGATGTTGACGTCGTCGGCTTCCACGATGAGATAGCCGATGGTGAGGATGAGGCCATCGTCGCCGATGACGATGCCCGTGCCCTCGCGCTCATTGCCGAGCGATGCACTGCTGCGCGCACCGGGCACCGCGCGCGCGGTGATCCTGACGATGGCACCGAAGAGGCGCTCGGCATCGAGATCGGGCGGCGACTCCGCCTTGGCCGCGGGTGCGGCGGCCTCCGAGGGTGCCGGTGGCGATGGTTCCTGCGCAAGCCCGGGACTTGTGACCAACCAGCCCGCCATGACGAGCGCACCGAGCCGCGCGCCCGCGCGGGTCGCACGGATTACGGCCATGGGGAACGAGCAGGTTGTGGTCACCGTATGCCTTTCGCATCGAGGTCGCGCGATTCGCGGCCGCCCGGGGACAGGTCCGACACGCGCGCGATCGTGGCGCACGCCACCGCCACTATAGCGCCATGGCCGCACACAGATGCAAAACGTGTCAGGCCCGATGCATCCTTCGGTCATGCACGGGGAGCTCGAGCCTTGTCGACCTCGGCACCGGACGAAAACCGCGCTCGGCACGCCACGACTCCCCCTACTTCGGCGCCATCCGTATCGCCCCGTCCAGCCTGATCACCTCGCCGTTCAGCATCGGGTTGCGCACGATCTCGCCCACCAGCGAGGCGAACTCCGGCGGCCGTCCAAGCCTGGGCGGAAACGGCACCATCTTCCCCAGCGAGTCCTGCGCTTCCTTGGGGAGCGAGGCCATCATCGGCGTCTCGAAGATGCCCGGCGCGATCGTCACCACGCGGATGCCGCTGCGCGCGAGCTCGCGCGCGATCGGCAAGGTCATGCCCACGATGCCGCCCTTCGACGCCGCGTAGGCGGCCTGGCCGACCTGCCCGTCGTAGGCGGCGATCGACGCCGTGTTCACGATCACGCCGCGCTCGCCATCGGCATTGGGCGTGCTCGCGGCGATTCTTTCAGCCGCGAGGCGGATCATGTTGAACATGCCCACGAGGTTGATCGAGATCGTGCGCGCGAAGCTCGCGAGCGCATGCGGGGCCTCCTTGCCGAGCACCTTCTCGCCGTGCACGATGCCCGCGCAGCCCACGAGCCCCCGCAGGCTGCCGAAAGCGTCCACCGCCATCGCCACCGCCGCGCGGCCGCTGGCCTCGTCGGTCACGTCGGTACGCGCGAAGCGCGCGTCCGCGCCGAGCTCCATCGCGAGCGCGGCGCCTTCCTGCTCCTTCAGGTCCGCGATCACCACCTTGCCGCCGTTGGCCACCAGATAACGCGCCGTGGCGGCGCCCAATCCCGACGCGCCGCCCGTCACCACGAATGCGCTGCCTGCGATCACCATCTTCGCCTCCGGAAGGAACGCCTACCGCGCCGGCGGCGTCTGCACGACCTTCATCGCCGTGGCGATGAGCCCCGCCATGTCGGACACGTTGGCCGGCATGATGAGCGTGTTGTTGGTACGCGCGAGGTGCGCGAAGGCATTGATGTACTGCTCCGCCACGCGCAGGTTGACCGCCTCCATCCCGCCCGGCTGGCCGATGGCGTCGGCGATCACGCGGATGGCCTTGGCGTTGGCCTCGGCATTCACGAGTGTCGCCTGCGCCTCGCCCTGCGCCACGTTGATCTCGGCCTGCTTCTCGCCTTCCGACTTGGCGATGGCCGCCTCGCGCGCACCGATGGCCACGTTGATCGCCTGTTGCCGGCTGCCCTCGGACGTGGCGATCACCGCGCGCTTCTCGCGCTCGGCCGTGATCTGCGCCTGCATCGAGCGCAGGATCTCGGCGGGCGGCGTCAGGTCCTTGATCTCGTAGCGCAGCACCTTCACGCCCCAGCTCGCCGCGGCCTGGTCGAGCGCGGCCACGACCGCGACGTTGATCTGGTCGCGCTCCTCGAAGGTCTTGTCGAGCTCCATGCGGCCGATGATGCTGCGCAGGGTGGTCTGGGCGAGCTGCGTGATGGCGAGCACGTAGTTCGACGAGCCGTAGGATGCGAGCTTCGCGTCCGTCACCTGGAAGTAGAGTATGCCGTCGACCTGCAGCTGCGTGTTGTCGCGCGTGATGCAGATCTGGCTCGGCACGTCGAGCGGGATCTCGCGCAGGTCGTGGCGGTAGGCGATGCGGTCGACGAAGGGAATGACGAAATTGAGGCCGGGCTCCAGCACGCCATGGAAGCGGCCCACGCGCTCCACGACCCACGCATGCTGTTGCGGCACCACGCGGATCGCCTTGACGACGACGATCAGCGCGACGATGAAGAGTGCGGCGGTGACGATCGCCGATCCTGTCCACATGGCGTTCAAGGCCTCCCCTTTGCGATGAAATTCAGGCGCGGCGATCCGCGATGAGCAGCGTCGACCCGCGCGTGCCCACGATGTACATCGTCTCGGCGCGACCCTCGGCGGGACCCGCGAGCTCGGCGTCCCACTGCGTGCCGCGATAGCTCACGCGGGCGGTGCCGTCATCCTTCCACCCGAGCACCTGCACCGACTGGCCGAGGTCGAGCGAGGCCTGCGGCGGGTCCACGCGCTTCAAGCGCCAGCGATGCGCGATCATCGTGAGGATCACCGCCAGCACGCCGGCCACCGCGAGCTGCACCTCGAGCGACGCCCCCAGGAGCGCCGTCACGCCACCGATCGCGAAGGCGATGCCCACGGCGAGCAGGTAGAACGTGCCCAGCACGAGCTCGGCAGCGATGGTGATCGCCGCCAGGATCCACCAGAGCCAGTAGTCGTCCATGACCTTCGGAAACGCCCCACGTATCGTCGCGTGATCCAAGGATACGGCAGTTTGGTTTGCGCGGGACCGCACCCATCTACGCGACGGCGTCGCCCATTGCCGGATGGCGGTCGCCAAGCACGCCTTCCCACGCTATAATGGAGGGCTATTTGTCGTTTCTAATCAGCGCTTTGGACAGCCGGGCCAGCGCACACCACGTCATCGCGAAGACCATGCCCATCTACGAATACCGCTGCACCCAATGCAGCCACAAGCTCGAGGCCCTGCAGAAGTTCAGCGACGCCCCGCTTTCCACGTGTCCCGCCTGCGGCAAGGAAGCCCTCTCCAAGCTCGTCTCGGCCGCGGGCTTCCAGCTCAAGGGCAGCGGCTGGTACCAGACCGACTTCCGCGGCGGCGGCAAGCCCGCCGCCAAGGTCGACGGTGACGCCACCGCCAAGCCCGATGCGGCAGCCACCCCCGCCGCCACGGCGGACAGCAGCGCGTCGGGAACGACGTCCAGCACCGGCAGCGACAAGGGCAGCGCGCCGTCGGCCACGCCGTCGCCGCCCACCCCGACCGCGTCCTGACGGCAACCCCCTCGTCGCCATGAAGCGCTATCTCGTCGCCGGGCTGCTCGTCTGGGTGCCGCTGGGCATCACGATCTGGGTGCTGCATTTCCTGGTGACGACGCTCGACCAGACGCTGCTGCTCTTCCCCGAGCGCGCGCAACCCGATCGCCTGCTCGGCATGCACATCCCGGGCTTCGGCGTGGTGCTCTCCTTCGTGATCCTCCTCATCACGGGCGTGATCGCCGCCAACTTCTTCGGCGCGCGCCTCATCCGGCTGTGGGAAGCCCTCCTCGGCCGCATCCCGTTCGTGAAGTCGATCTACTCGTCGGTCAAGCAGGTGAGCGACACGCTGCTGTCCGATTCCGGCAATGCCTTCCGCAAGGCGCTGCTCGTGGAATGGCCCCACGACGGCTCGTGGACGATCGCCTTCCTCACCGGCACGCCCGCACCCGCGGTCGCGCAGCACCTGGGCGACGATCACCTGAGCGTCTACGTCCCCACCACACCCAATCCCACGGGCGGCTACTTCGTGATCGTGCCCCGGTCCAAGGTGCGCGAGCTCGACATGAGCGTGGACGATGCGCTGAAGTACGTGATCTCGATGGGTGTGGTGGCGCCTCGTCGCCGCCTGAGCGGCGCACCCCCGCGCGCGGCGGCGCCGGCGAAGGTGGATGCGCTCGCCGACACGTCCGCGGACGACAACGCGCGAAATTGACCGGGTCGTGCATGTCGTGAGCGAGCCGACGCTGCCCGCCGCGAGATCCGCGACCCGCCCCGAACACGATCCATTGCCACGGCCCGCCACCTTCGCGCGGCGCGCCGCCCCGACGAACATTGTGGAGAGCAGCACGTGAAACGAACCGATTACTGCGGCCGCATCGACCGCCGCTTCCTCGACCAGACCGTCACGCTGACGGGCTGGGTCCACCGGCGACGTGACCACGGCGGCGTGATCTTCATCGACCTGCGCGATCGCGAAGGCCTCGTGCAGGTGGTGTGCGACCCCGATCGCGCGGCCACCTTCGCCACCGCCGAGTCGCTGCGCAACGAGTTCTGCATCGAGGTGACCGGTCGCGTCCGCTCGCGTCCGGCGGGTACGGTGAACACCTCGCTGGTGTCGGGCGAGATCGAGGTGCTCGCGCACGAGCTCACGATCCTCAATGCCTCGGCCACGCCGCCGTTCCAGCTCGACGACGAGAACCTCTCGGAGACCGTCCGCCTCGAGCATCGCGTGATCGACCTGCGCCGCCCGCAGATGCAGCGCAACCTCATGCTGCGCTATCGCACTGCGATGTCGGCGCGCAGGTACCTCGATGCGCAAGGCTTCATCGACATCGAGACGCCGATGCTCTACAAGAGCACGCCCGAAGGCGCGCGCGAGTTCCTCGTGCCCTCGCGTATCCACCACGGCCAGTTCTACGCGCTGCCGCAATCGCCGCAGATCTTCAAGC
>CAZUGY010000061.1:9821-23015 GCA_964620265.1 uncultured Alcaligenaceae bacterium | reverse complement strand
CGAAGAACCGCTTCGGACGCTGCAGGGCATTGGAATCGACACCGCCCGTGAGCACCTTGCCCGACGGCGGCACCACCGTGTTGTAGGCGCGCGCCAGGCGGGTGATCGAGTCGAGCAGGATGACGACATCCTTCTTGTGCTCGACCAGGCGCTTGGCCTTCTCGATCACCATCTCGGCGACCTGCACGTGGCGGGTGGCGGGCTCGTCGAAGGTCGACGACACCACTTCGCCGCGCACCGAGCGCTGCATCTCGGTCACTTCTTCGGGACGCTCGTCGATCAGGAGCACGATGAGCATCACGTCCGGGTGGTTGGCGGCGATCGAGTGCGCGATGTGCTGCAGCATCACCGTCTTGCCGGATTTGGGCGAAGCCACGAGCAGTCCGCGCTGGCCCTTGCCGATGGGCGCGATGATGTCGATGATTCGCCCGGTGATGTTCTCCTCCGCCTTGATGTCGCGCTCGAGGACGAGCGGCTCGTCGGGGAAGAGCGGGGTCAGGTTCTCGAAGAGGATCTTCGACTTCGCATTCTCGGGCGGCTCGAAGTTGACCTTGTCGACCTTGACCAGCGCGAAGTAGCGCTCGCCGTCCTTGGGCGTGCGGATCTCGCCCTCGATCGTGTCGCCCGTGTGCAGGTTGAAGCGGCGGATCTGCGACGGCGAGATGTAGATGTCGTCGGTGTTCGCGAGGTACGAAGTATCGGGGGAGCGCAGGAAGCCGAAGCCGTCGGGCAGGACCTCGAGCACGCCACCGCCGAAGATCGACTCGCCCTTCTTCGCCTGCTGCTTCAGCAGCGCGAAGATGAGGTCGTGCTTGCGCATCCGGTTGGCGCCCTCGATGTCGTTGTTGTTCGCGACCTCGATGAGCTCGGAGACGTGCTTGGATTTCAGTTCGGAAAGATGCATGTGCTTAAGGAGGCGCGCCGTGGAGAGCGCGGAAGTCGGGAGGGCCTAAGGTGCCCGGAGGGGCGGTCTGCGGATGCCTGCCGTGCGCGCCGCACGAACAGTCGGCATGGCGCTCGAGGCGGCTATTGAAACCGGCGATTGGAACGTTGGGGGCGGAACGTCAGGGAAACGTTACGAAACTGCGTTGCGATGCGGCGGCGGC
This sequence comes from uncultured Alcaligenaceae bacterium, assembly GCA_964620265.1. Lineage (GTDB taxonomy): Bacteria > Pseudomonadota > Gammaproteobacteria > Burkholderiales > Casimicrobiaceae > VBCG01. Next base: position 21,909 of record CAZUGY010000061.1, on the reverse strand, counting down.
TTTGGGTGGGGAATGCGCCCTCACGGCGCGCCGCTACGAAATTCGAGACTATCGGGATTGCCGGCCCGTGTCAACGCCGGCATGCCGGGAGCGGGCCGCGGCGGGCGGGACGGGTGCATTTGCCACAGGCGCCCGTCCGGCCGGGGCGAGTCACAGGTTGCTGTTCAGGAACGCCGTGAGCTGCGACTTGGTGAGCGCGCCCACCTTCTGGGCATGCGCCTGGCCATCCTTGTACAGGATCACGGTGGGGATGCCGCGGATGCCGTACTTGCCCGGCGTGGACGGATTGGCGTCGATGTCGAGCTTGGCGATCTGCAACTTGTCGCCGTATTCCTTCGCGATCTCGTCGAGCACCGGCGCGAACATCTTGCACGGGCCGCACCACTCCGCCCAGAAGTCCACGAGCACGGGCGTGCCGGACTGGAGGACATCGCTTTCGAAGGTGGCGTCGGAGACGTGCTTGATGGCGTCGCTGCTCATGGGGGATCCTTTCTTGGCCTGCGGGAGGTGCGCTTTCGACGGGGTACGGTAGCCGAAGGAGGGGCATGGCGCAAGGCGGCAACCCCGCCACATCGGGTCGGCATTCCCTTCGTGGGCGTAACCTTGCGTCGATCTGCTAAAATTCAAGGTTTACGCGAATAGACGCCTTTGGAGCCCGAATCCGGCACCCGCCGGATGCTTCCCCGCCATGACCTACGTCGTCACCGAAAGCTGCATCCGCTGCAAGTACACCGATTGCGTCGACGTCTGCCCCGTCGACTGCTTTCGCGAAGGGCCGAACTTCCTCGTCATCGATCCGGACGAGTGCATCGACTGCACGCTGTGCGTGGCCGAGTGTCCGGTGGAGGCGATCTTCGCGGAGGACGACGTCCCGCAGGACCAGCAACAGTTCATCGCCCTCAACGCCGAGCTCTCCAAGGAATGGAAGCCCATCATCGAGCGCAAGCCGGGCCCGCCCGACGCCGATGAATGGAAGGACGTGAAGGAGAAGCTGCAGTACCTCGAACGCTGAACGCCGCGCGCCGGTTTGACCGGCCTCGGCTGCAACCCCTAGAATCGAATGGTTTTTGCCCCGCAACACGAAAGAGCTTCGCAAGGCTTCGACTCATCCATGACAAGAATCGCATCGTTGGCCGCACTGGCCGTGGCGGCCTGGCTGCCGCAGGCCGCGCTGGCGCAGGCGCCCGTCACCCCCGGGGACCCCAACCGTGGCGCCCAGAAGGTCCAGATGTGCCAGGGCTGCCATGGCATCCCCGGCTGGCGCACGGCCTTTCCGGAGGTGTATCGCGTGCCCAAGCTGTCGGGGCAGAGCCCGGGCTACATCATCGCCGCGCTCAAGGAATACAAGTCCGGCAATCGCAGCCACCCCTCGATGAAGGCCATCGCGGCCTCGCTCACCGAGCAGGACATGGCGGACCTCGCGGCCTACTACGCGCTCACTCCGCTCACCACGGCAAACAAATGATGATCTCGCGCACGCTCACTACCGTAGCGGCACTGGCCGTGGTCGCCGCGCTCACCTCCGGCCACGCGCTTGCCGCGGACGTCGAGGCCGGCAGGAAGAAGGTGCAGGAGATCTGCGCCGCCTGCCACGGGCCGGATGGCGGCACGCCCACCACGCCCGACTATCCCAAGCTCGCCGGGCAGTATCCCGACTACCTCGCCAAGGCCTTGCGCGACTACAAGTCGGGCCAGCGCAAGAACCCGATCATGGCGGGCATGGCGGCCACGCTCACCAACGACGACATCGAGAACATCTCGCAGTTCTTCTACACCCAGCCGGGGAACCTCGCGTCGCGGTATTGACGGGGTTCGAGCCAGCAACGAAAAAAGGCGCCTGCGGGCGCCTTTTTTGTCATGAGCTCATCGGCGGACCGGGCAGCACGACCGGCGAGGCGACTGCGAGCGCACATCCGACTGGCGGCGATCCCGGTTCCATGACGTTGGCATAGTGAGTGGTATGCTACACGTCGTGACGATGGCGTGTGGGGAGGGGCCATGCCGGGTACCGCAGCAAATGCCGATCGGTCGCGAAATCTCCCGCGGCGGGTGCGCACCGCGTGTTGGGCGATCGCCGTCGCGACGCTTGCGCTTCCTGCCAGCGCCGCGAGCGAGGCCGTCTACCGCTTCTACAACCGCGACACCGGCACCCACTTCTACACCGTGTCGGTCGCCGAGCGCGACGGCGTGATCCGCGCCTTTCCGCAGTTCGCCTACGAGGGCGCGGCCTTTGCGGCTCCTTCCGCGATGACGGGCACCGTGCCCGTGTTCCGCTTCTACAACACGAAGACCGGGACGCACTTCTACACGACCTCGCAGAGCGAGCGCGACGGCATCATCACGTATTACCCGCATCTCGCCTACGAGGGCCCGGCGTTCCATGCCTTCGCGAGCGAGGGAACGGACGGGCGCACGCCGGTGTTCCGCTTCTACAACCGCAAGACGGGCGCGCATTTCTACACGGTGTCCGCTGCGGAGCGCGACACGATCGTCGCCACCTATCCCGCGTTCACCTACGAGGGTGTGGCGTTCTACGGGTATCCGCCCGCGAACGCGGTGGCGGCCCCGGTGCACAAGCCGTCGTCGGACGCGTGGCGCTTCCTCCAGCAGACCTCCTTCGGGCCCACGCAGAAGGCGCTGGCACGCGTGCAGCAGCTCGGCATCCCGGTCTACCTCGAGGAGCAGTTCATCTGGCCCACGAGCGGGTATCCGGACAGCGAGTACTGGTATCTCTCGCTCGACGAGTCCGACGCCTGCTCCTTCGGCGCGTCGCGCTCGAGCCCCGTGTACATCTGCGCCCGCGACCAGCTCACCCTCTTCAAGCTGCGCAACCAGTTCTTCGTCAACGCGCTCTCCCGCGACGACCAGCTGCGCCAGCGCGTGGCCTGGGCGCTGTCGCAATTCTTCGTGGTATCGGGGATGAAGGACCCGGACATGGAGACGGCCTACGTGCAGGCGCGCTATCACCAGATCCTCTTCGACGAGGCGTTCGGCAACTTCGCACCGCTGCTCGACCGCGTGACGCGCTCGCCGCAGATGGGCCACTACCTCGACATGATCAACAACGCCAAGGCCAATCCGGCGAAGGGGACCGAGCCCAACGAGAACTTCGCGCGCGAGCTCCTGCAGCTCTTCTCGATCGGCACCGTGGAGCTCAAGGACGACGGCACGCCGCTCACCGACGCCAACGGTGTGCCCGTGCCGAGCTACGGGCAGGGCGAGGTCAAGGCCTTCGCGCGCGTGTTCACCGGCTGGACCTATCCGGCATTCGATGCCCCGCAGACCAAGGGCGGCAGCGACCGGCGCTTCTATGCCAAGCCGATGGTGGCGAACGAGTCGCGCCATGACACCGCGGCCAAGACGCTCCTGCACGGCACCGTGCTTCCCGCCGGGCAGAACACCGAGGCCGACCTGCGCGCGGCGATCCACAACGTCTTCGTGCATCCGAACGTGGGCCCCTTCTTCGCGCAGCACATGATCCGCCACCTCGTCACCAGCAATCCGAGCCCGGACTACGTCGCGCGCGTGGCGAAGGCCTTCAACGACGACGGCAAGGGCGTACGCGGCGACATGAAGGCCGTGCTGCGCGCGGTGCTGCTCGATCCGGAGGCGCGCGGCGACCTCAAGACGCAGCCGACCTACGGGATGCTGATGGAGCCCGTGCTCTACGTCACGTCGCTGCTGCGCCAGCTCGATGCCACGAGCGACGGCAACCGGCTCTACGAGCCCACGCGCGCGATGGGGCAGGACGTCTACTACGCGCCGTCGGTGTTCAACTACTACTCGGCCGACTACCGCATTCCCGGCACGTCGCTGGTGGCGCCGCAATTCGGCATCCACAACACCAACACGGTGCTGCATCGCGCGAACTTCGCGAGCGAGATGATCGACGAGGGTGGCTGGTCGCCCGATTCGGAGCTCGCGGGGGCGGTGGGAACCCGGGTCGACATCGTTCCGTACCGCAACGTGGCGGGCAATGCAGCGGAGCTCGTGAAGCTCGTGGATGCGCGGCTCTTCGGCGGCGGCATGCCGCTCGGCCTGCGCGACGAGATCTACCAGGCGGTGACGGCGATCGAGGCCAATCGACGCAACGCGCGCGCACGACTGGCGCTCTTCCTCGCGGTGACGTCGTTCCAATACCAGGTGATCCGATGAGCCGCCCACCACTCGTTACGCGCCGCGGTTTCCTCCGGCACACGGGCGCGCTCGCGGCGTCGAGCCTCGTGCCCGCGCTGGGCGGCCTCGCCCACGTCGCGCGCGCGCAGGTTCCCACGACCTACCGTGCGCTCGTGTGCGTTTTCCTCGAAGGCGGCAACGACGGCAACAACACCGTCGTGCCCTACGACGACTACGCCAACTACGCGGCCGGCCGTCCCAACGGTGGCAACGGCGCGGCGTTGTCCAGGTCGGAGCTCGTGCCGATCACCCCCGTGAACCTCGGGCGCCGGTTCGGCCTGCATCCCAACCTCGACGACCTGGCGCCGCTGTTCGAGCAGAAGAAGCTCGCGATCGTGGCGAACGTGGGCACCCTGGTGGCGCCGATCACCAGGGCCGACTACGTCGCGGGCCGCAACCGTCCCCGCAACCTCTTCTCGCACAGCGACCAGCAGCTCGCCACGCAAGGCCAGATCGTGGGCGCGATGGTGCCGAGCGGCTGGGGCGGGCGCGCGATCGACGCGATCGGCGGCGGCAACGGCGAACGCGGCATCCCGGGCATGGTGTCGCTCGCCGGGGATGCGCTCTTCACGCAGGGGATCACGTCGCTGCCGGTGGCGCTGTCGCGCTACGGATCGGTGGGGCTGGGCGGCAATCCCGATTCCACCGAGGGCAAGATCCGCTACACGGCGCTGTCGCGCATTCTTGCGGCCGATCGCGACAACCAGATCGTGGCGCAGGCGCAGGAAGTGATGGCGCTCGCCGTGCGCAGCAGCGAGGCGCTCGCGGGCGCGCTCACGGGCGAGAACGCGATCATCGACGCCGCGTTCGCCGGCGTGAACAGCGGGCTGGCCGACCAGCTCCACCAGGCCGCCAAGCTCATCGCCGCGCGCGGCGCGCTCGGCGTGTCGCGCCAGGGCTTCTTCACGCAGACGGGCGGCTACGACACGCACAACGACCAGCGCGGCGAGCTGGCGCGGCGCTACGATGAGCTGGGTCGGGCGCTCGCCGCCTTCCAGCGCGCGCTCGACGGGCTCGGTGTCGCGGGCGACGTGACCACCTTCACGCTGTCCGACTTCAACCGCACGTTCCGCATCAACGGCAATGCGGGCACCGACCATGCCTGGGGCGCGCCGCAGCTCGTGCTGGGTGGCGCCGTGCAGGGGGGGGCCATGTACGGCACGTTCCCCGACCTCACGATGAATGGCCCGGACGACGCGAGCGACTACGGCGCCTGGATCCCGGGGACGTCGTTCGACCAGTACGGCGCCACCCTCGCGCAATGGTTCGGCGTGCCGGCCGAGGCGCTCGACGTGGTGTTTCCCAATCTCGCGGCGTTTCCGGTCCGCAACGTCGGGTTCATGGCATAGGGCGCGCCGCGGCGCCGCAGACGCGCCACGCGGGAAGAGACGGTGCCGTGCTCTCCCGCCTACGCTTGCCGCGCGAGGCAGTCGAGGTAGAGCGCAGCGTCGGGCGGCGTGCCATGGCGCTGCGCGCTCCACATCACTTCCCCGAGGCATTCGAGCACGGCGTGCAGGGCGGCGTGCTCGTCGCCGCGCGCCTCGCGCAGCCGCTCGAACTGCGCGCGGATGCCGGGCGGCTGGTCGATGGCGAGCTGCTCCGCAACTGCGAGATGCAGCGACAGGTGCAGGTAGGGATTGGTCTCCCCCGACTCGGGGCGCCAGTCGCGATGCGCGAATTTCTCCGGCTGCTCGAGCAGCGGGTGGTACTCCGGATGCAGCGCGACGATGCGCACGACGATCCCCTCGAGGTCGGACAGCGGCTGTCCGGCGCGGTGCTTCGACCAGGCGTCGACCAGGAAGCGACGGGCCTCGTCGCGGGAGGGATTGAACATGGGTGGCGTCGCGTTGGCGTGGAGGGGGCGGCCGGGTGCTTCAGGCGAGCGGCAGCGGGGGCGCGCAGCCCTTCGTCTTGTGCTTGTATTCGCACAGGTCGCGGATGATGCACACGGGGCATTTCGGCGTGCGTGCGATGCAGGTGTAGCGCCCGTGCAGGATGAGCCAGTGATGCGCGCCCAGCTTGAACTCGTCCGGCGTGAATTTCTCGAGCTTGCGCTCGACTTCGACGACATCCTTGCCGGGGGCGAGGTTCGTGCGGTTGGCCACGCGGAAGATATGCGTGTCCACCGCGATGGTGGGATGGCCGAAGGCCGTGTTGAGCACCACGTTGGCGGTCTTGCGGCCCACGCCCGGCAGCGCTTCCAGGGCCGCGCGGTCCTCCGGGACCTTGCCGCCGTGGTCGCGCAGCAGGATCTCGCAGAGCGCGATCACGTTCTTCGCCTTCATGCGGAAGAGGCCGATGGAGGAGATGTAGGGGATGAGTCCCTCCACGCCGAGCCTGGCGATGGCCTGCGGCGTGCGCGCCTTCGGGTAGAGGCGTTGCGTGGCCTTGTTCACGCTCCTGTCGGTGGCCTGCGCGGAGAGCACCACCGCCACGAGGAGCTCGAAGGGCGTGGTGTATTCGAGCTCGCTCCGGGGATCGGGATTGGCGGCGCGCAGCCGCTCGTAGATCGCGATGCGCTTGGCGGGATTCACGGGGCCTGCCGCCGTGCCCGGGCGCGTGCGAGCGCCGCATCGACCGCCGCTTTTCGTTTCTCGGCCTCGCTGATCGGCGGGGGCGTCACGGCGCGGCGATTGGCGATACGCTCCTGCCGCGCGACGCGCGCATTGCGGGTGACATGCCGCTCGCGGGCGCATGCGGCATCGTCGGCCGTCCACGCCCGGCCGGCAGCGACCATGTCGATGCAATCCACCGGACAGGCGGGCACGCACAGCTCGCAGCCGCTGCACAGCGACGGCAGCACGGCATGCATGCGCTTCTGCGCGCCGATGATGGCGTCGACGGGGCAGGCCACGATGCACAGCGTGCAGCCGATGCAGGCGGTCTCGTCGACGACGGCCACGAGGAGCGGCCCGGGCTCGCCGCGCGTGCGGTCGACGGGCTTGCGCGTGCGTCCGGTGAGGGCGGCGAGCGCGGCGGCACCGGCGTCACCCCCCGGTGGGCAGCGATCGATGTCGGCGACACCTTCGGCCACGGCGCGGGCATAGGGCGCGCAGCCGTCGTAGCCGCAGCGCGTGCACTGCGTCTGCGGCAGCACCGCGTCGATGCGCGCGGCGAGCGCATCGAGGTCGACGGCGGAGTGGAGGACGGCGGGAGTCACCGCCGCATTTTACGCGGAGGCGAAGCTACGAGCGGCGCGACTCGCCACGCACGCGATACTCCGCCGGAACCCGGAAGAGCTCCGCCGCCGGCTCCGCGCGTTTCACGTTGGTGAGCCGGTAGGTGGTCTCGCCCGCGCGGGGATCGGTCGTCTTCGCAAACACCACGACGTGCAGCTCGGGCGAGAACCAGCGCTCGCTGGTGATGACGAGCGGCTTCTCGTTGCCGACCTTGCCCGCGGGAATCGTGTAGGTGGTGAGCGTGCCGTCGGCCTTGACGCCGTCGAACTCGCGGGTGCCGAGCGACGTGGTCTCGCCCCGCTCGCGCGGGACGAGCGGAAGCGTGAGCGGCGGCAACGGTGGCATCGGCGTGGCGGGCAGGGACGCGCCCGGCTCGCCGCCGGCGATGCGGATCACCTCCACGTGCACGTCCTCGCGTCCGGCGGCATCGGTATTGCGGCGCTTCACGATCACGCGCCCCGGCTGCACGTCCACTTCGCGGGTGCCGTTGCCCCAGGCGGGTGCCGCAGGTGGCACCGGCGGCACCGGCGGTACCGGGGGCGTGGCGGCAGCGCCCGGCAGCGGCAGCGCCGGGGGCTCGGGCGGCGCCGGCAGGCGGGGCAGGCGGATCGCGGTGCGCGTGCCCTCGTCGAGCATCACGCTGGTGCCGGCGATGGGATCGAAGATGAAGATGCCGGCGCGGCCGTCGCCCTTGCGCTCCTGGCGCGTGCGGCCGGCGCTGTCGCGGGCGAGGAGCACGCTGCCCTTGCGCACGATGCGATTGCCGTCGGGCAGCACCTGCACCGCCTCGGTGACGGCATCGGCGCTGTAGGGCGCGTTCTTGACGATCTCGCGCGGGCCGCCGAACTCGTTCTGCACGAAGGCGAGCGAGGGCGCGAGGCCCGGGAGGTCGTCGCCGAGCGCAGCCAGCACGGACTCGTCGAAGGGCACGCGCCCAAGCGCGAGCGTCCTCGCTCGCTCCACGATCGCGCGCGGATCGGGCACGGGAGGCGCTGCAGGCGCGGCCACCGGCGGCGCGCCAGCCTCCGCGCGCGCGGCCTCGGCGGCGGCGATGCCCGCGGCCGCGACGAAGAGCGCGAGGAGCGCGGAGGCGAGGGGACGGGGAAAGAAGGGCAGGGTCATGACGTGTTCCTTGGCAACGGATCAGAAGACGAAGCGCACGGCGAGCACGGAGCCGTCGCCGCGCACGAGCAGCTCGGTGTCGACGGCCTCGGCGGCGCGCGCCGGATCGATGGGCAGCCCCATCGCGGCGAGCGTGGTGCGCGGAACCCGCGCGGACACGACCATCGTGTCGCCCGCGCGCTCGATATCGGCCAGCGGCACCACGGGCAGGAAGGCATCCGCGTCGCTCACCATCGCCATGGGCTCGGCAACGATCGCCGACGGTGGCACCGTCCGCACGATGAACGACAGCACGGCAATCGATGCGGCCAGCGCCAGCGGCCACGCGAGCCAGCGATCGGAGGGCGTGCGGGCATCGCGTGCGCCGATGCGGGCGCCGCCGCCGCGCGCGGCGATGCCCGCTTGCGCAGGCTGGCGGGTGGCGTGCGCGATCGCGGCGGCGATGGCGTCGTCGGTCGTGGCGGGAGGGAGCGCATCGACGACGCTGTCCCGCAGCTGCGCGAGGCGGCGGTCGAGGTGGCCGAGGCTGGCCCGGTCGGCGGAGGGAATCGTCATGGTCATCCTTGTGCCCGGTGGGTCTCGCGCTGCCCGGGAGCCAGCGCCTGCGCGAGCTGGACACGCGCGCGGGACAGGCGCGAGCGCACGGTGTTGAGCTCGCAGCCGCAGATCGCGGCCGTCTCGGCATACGAGCGCTCGGCAAGCTCCACGAGGACGAGCACGTCGCGGTAGTGCGGCGGCAGCGCGGCGATGGCCGCGCGCAGGCGCTCGAGGTCGCGGCGCAGCTCGAGCGCGGTCTCGGGCGTGGCCGGTGCTGCGGTGGCAGCGGTGGTGGTGGCGAGCTCGTCGCCGATGTCGTCGTCGTTGGCGACGTAGCGGGCATCGGCACCCGTGCGGCGATGGACGAAGTTGCGGGCGATGCCCAGGAGCCACGGCGTGAGCGGGCCGCGGGCCGGATCGTAGTCGCCGGCGCGCGTCATGAAGTGCAGGAAGACGTCCTGCGTCACGTCGGCGGCCACGGCCGCCTGTCCCGACCAGAGGAGCGCAAAGCGGTACACCATGGCCTTGTGCCGCGCGTACAGCGGCGCCAGCGCTGCGGCATCACCCAGGGCAAGGCGTGCGGCGAGGGCGGCATCGGCGGCCCGCAGGCGGTCGGAGAGCTCGGCGGGCATGTCGGGGACGGAGGGTGAGCGGGGCAAGGGCGTGCGGGTGGCAAGGGCGCGAAGGTGGCGGGCGTCCGGCGTCAGGGTTCCCGTGCGCCTCGCCGTATATTCGCGCGAGCCCGGCAAGAAGTTCCAGCCCTGGCCGTTCGCGCCGCCTGACGACTGCTGGCGCCGCCGGCCGACGGCTCGTCGCCCGGGGCTTGGTCCACGGGGAGGGCCCGGCCACACTGCCTGCCATCGTCCTGCGACAATTCCCTGCCATGCCGGCCTCCCCGCCCACCGATACCGCACCCGGCGACCTCGCCTGCAAGCGCGTGCCCCATCACCCGCTGGAGCTCATCCCCGTGTTCTCGCGCTGGCGGCCGGGCCTCGTGCGCGATCTCGTCTACACGGCGCTCTTCAACACGATCATGGGCGTGCTGTTCGTGCTGCTGGTGCTCGTGTTCAGCGACGACGTCACGCTGGGCCAGGTGCTCGAGGGGCGCTTCATCGCCAGGCAGCTGGTGATCGCCCAGTGCATCGGCTTCACGATCTACTTCCTCATCATGGCGATGCATGCGCTCCTGCCGGGCGGGAGCGAGCGGTCGCGGGCGAGCCGCTGGATCACGTTCGTGGTGACGCCCATCGTGGGCGCGTTCCTCGGCTACTGGCTCGCCACGTTCGTGCTCGGCGCGTCGGCGCCGCGCGCCGCGCTGTTCACGTGGCGCGGCGCGGTGTCGGTGCTCACCGTGGCGGGATTCATCACGCTCGTGCTGGTCGCGATCTTCATCCCGCGCGAGCGCGCGGCGCGGGCGGAAGCGCGGGCGGCGCGCGACCAGGCGCGGGTCGCCGCCGCCGAGCGTGCGACCACGATCGCCCGCATGCAGCTCCTCGAGGCGCAGGTCGAGCCGCACTTCCTCTACAACACGCTCGCCCACGTGATGAGCCTCGTCGATCACGAGCCGGAGCTCGCCAGGCGCATGCTGCATCGCCTGATCGACCTGCTGCGCGCCACGGCCGTGGCGGGGCAGCAGACAAGCACGGTCCGCTCGCAAACGGCGCTCCTGCGCGATTACCTCGACCTCATCGCGCTGCGCATGGGGCCGCGGCTCGCCTGGTCCATCGAGGTCGATCCGTCGCTGGCGGATTGCGAGATCGCGCCGATGCTCCTGCAACCCGTGGTCGAGAATGCGATCAAGCACGGGCTCGAGCCCGGGATCGAAGGCGGGCGCGTGGACGTGCGCGTGGCGCGTCGCGCCGGCCGCATGACGCTCACGGTGGCCGATACCGGGCTCGGCGTGGCGCCCACGCGCGACGCGCGGTCCACTGGACTCGGGCTTCCGAACCTGCGGGCGCGCCTGGCCGCGGTGTATGGCGAGGCGGCGTCGCTGCGGCTGTCCGACAACGCGCCGCGTGGCACCGTGGCAACGATCGAGCTGCCCGTGGCGGTTGCTCCGCAGGATGCCGCTGCCGAGGCTGCGCGATGAACGCGCCCACGGCCATCATCGCCGACGACGAGCCGCGGCTTGCGCAATACCTGCGCGACCGCCTCGCGGTGCTGTGGCCGGAGCTCGCGATCGTGGGCCTCGCCGGCAACGGCCCCGAAGCGCAGGCGCTGCTCGAGCGCGAGTCGCCGGACATCGCGTTCCTCGACATCCGCATGCCTGCCCTGTCGGGCCTCGAGGTCGCGCAGGCTGCCGGCCGCGACGTGCGCATCGTGTTCGTGACGGCCTACGACCAGTACGCGCTCGCGGCATTCGAGCGCGCCGCCGTGGACTACCTGTTGAAGCCGGTCAGCGACGAGCGCCTTGCCGAAACCGTCGCGCGGCTCAGGGACTTGCCGGCGCCGGCGAACGGAGACCTCCGCAGCGTGCTCGCGGCGCTCGAAAGGATCGCGCCGGGCGCGGCCGTGCCCAGGCTCGCGTGGATCCGCGCCTCGCGCGGCGCGGAGGTGATGCTGATCGACGTCGACGACGTCACCTGCTTCCAGGCCAACGACAAGTACACGAGCGTGTTCACGGCGGAGGGCGAGTCGCTCATCCGCACGCCGTTGAAGGAGCTCGCCACGCAGCTCGACGAATCGCACTTCTGGCAGGTGCATCGCGGCACCATCGTCAACGTGCGGCATATCGCCGCCACCACCCGCGACCTCGCCGGACGCGTGCTGCTGCGCATGAAGACGCGCCCGGAGCCGGTGCAGGTCTCGCGCGCCTACGCGCACCTGTTCAAGCAGATGTAGCGCATCCGACGCACCGCCGCGAGGCAAAGGCGGCACAATGGCGGCTCACATGGCGAATGAACCGTCGATTCCTCCTGCGCCTGCGGCGGCGCACGCGCACGACCCGGGGCACGCGCACGGCAAGGCGCACGTGCACGGGAAAGCGCAGGCGCATGGCCACGACCATGGCCCCGGGCATCGCCACGTCCCCGACGTCAAGGGCGACGGCGCGCGTCGCGCGCTGATCATCGCGC
>CAZUGY010000061.1:0-9721 GCA_964620265.1 uncultured Alcaligenaceae bacterium | reverse complement strand
CGCCACGTCCCCGACGTCAAGGGCGACGGCGCGCGTCGCGCGCTGATCATCGCGCTCGTCCTCACGGCCGGCTTCGCCGTGGTCGAGGCCGTGGGCGGCTTCGTCGCCGGGTCGCTCGCGCTCATCTCCGACGCCGGCCACATGGTCACCGATGCCGCGGCGCTGGCGCTCGCGCTCTTCGCCAATGCCGTGGGACGGCGTCCGCCGTCGAGCCGCGCCTCCTATGGCTACGGCCGCGCCGAAGTGCTCGCTGCCTTCGTGAATGCGATCGCCATGTTCGCGATCGTGCTGTTCATCGCCGTCGAAGCGGTGCGCCGCCTGCTCGAGCCGGCGCCGGTGGCGGGCGGCATCGTCACGCTGATCGGCGGTGCGGGGCTCGTGGTGAACATCGTTGCGGCGTGGGTGCTCTCGCGCGCGTCGGGCGCTTCGCTCAATGCCCGCGGTGCGCTGCTGCACGTCATGGGCGACCTCCTGGGCTCGCTCGCCGCGGTGGTGGCCGGCGTGGTGATCATGGCCACCGGCTGGACGCCGATCGATCCCATCCTCTCGGTGCTGGTGGCGCTCCTCATCGTGCGGTCCACGTGGCAGCTTCTGCGCCAATCCATCGGCGTGCTGATGGAAGGCGTGCCCACGCACCTCGATTTCGACGCGATCGGCCGCTCGCTTGCGGCGCTGCCGGGAGTGGCCGACGTGCACGACCTGCACGTGTGGAACATGGGCAGCGACGAGGTCGCGCTCTCCGCCCACCTGTCGATCGCCCGCGGCGACGACTGGCTGCCGCTGCTCGCGCAGGCCCGGCGCACGCTCGCCGCGGACTACGGCATCCGCCACGCCACGCTGCAGCCCACGTGGCCGGTGCCTGCCGCGCTTCGCGACGACTCGCGCGTCATTCCGGTGGTGCCGGCGTCGTCGGCGGACGGCCACGACCACCCGCACTGACGCCACCGCGGTGCGCGCTCGCGCGGCGCCGCCGGGTGCGGCTTCCTGCTACAGCCACTTCAGCTTGCGGAAGTGCCAGTAGAGGAAGACGTCGATGCCCACCATCATCGCGAGCACGAGCGGATAGCCGAAGGCCCACTCGAGCTCCGGCATGTGGTCGAAGTTCATGCCGTAGATGCCCGCCAGCATCGTGGGCACCGCGATGATGGCCGCCCAGGCGGCCAGCTTCTTGGTCACCTCGCTCTCCGACAGCGAGATCATGCCGAGGTTGACCTGGATCGCCGTCTGCAGCATCTCGCGGATGCCCTCGATCGAGGCGTGGATGCGATGGAGATGGTCGTAGACATCGCGGAAGTACTCGTTCATGCCCGAGCAGATCTGCGGCACGCGGCCGCCGTAGAGCCGCCCCGTGGCCTCCATCAGCGGATCCACCGCGTGCTTGAGCGTCATGAGCTTCTGCTTGAGTCCGTAGAGCGCCTCGATGTTGCCGCGCGCGGTGTTGCGCTCGAAGATCTTCGCCTCGATATCCTCGAGCTGGGTCTCCAGCGCGTCGAGGATGGGGAAGTAGCGGTCCACCACGTTGTCCATCACGGCGTAGAAGACGTAGCCCGATCCGTTCTTCAGGAGCTCGGGCTCCCGCTCGGTGCGCGCGCGCACGGCGGCAAAGCCCACGTGCGTGCGATGGCGCACGGTGAGCACGTAGTTGGGGCCCACGAAGAGGTCGACCTCGCCGGTGGCGAATTCCTCCACGCCCTCGGCGGACTTCTCCTGCTCGATCGTGTGCAGCACCGCGAAGAGCGAGTCGCCGTACTCCTCGATCTTGGGACGCTGGTGGCCGTGCCGCGCATCCTCCACCGCGAGCTCGTGCAGGCCGAACTCGGTGGCCATCTCGTCGAGCTCGTCCCGCGAGGGCTCGAAGAGGGCCACCCACACGAAGCAGTCGGGGCGGCGCACGTATTCGCTGATGTCCGCGGCCGCGATTTCGGCGACCTTGCGGCCATTCTGGTATGCCACGCAGGTGATGAGCATCGAAGCGGGAAGTCGGGGCCGGAGGGTGCACGCATCATAAGCGTGCGTCGGCGGGGCAGCAATCGCGGTACCATCTGCGGTTTTCCCGCATGACACCCCGCGCCGCGCCGTGATCATCCCGTCCCTTCTCGACACCGACCTGTACAAGTTCACGATGATGCAGGTGGTGCAGCATCACTTCGCCGAGGCGCAGGTCGAGTACCGCTTCAAGTGCCGCAATGCGAACGTCGACCTCACTCCCTACGTCGAGGAGATCGAGCAGGAGATCCGGGCGCTGTGCGAGCTCCGCTTCCACCGCGAGGAGCTCGAGTACCTGCGGCGCTGGCGCTTCTTCAAGAGCGACTTCGTCGATCTCCTCGGCCTCTTCCACATGGACGAGCGCTTCATCCGGGTGTCGCGGCGCGAGGATTCGCCCCGCGAGATCGACATCACGATCCGCGGCCCCTGGTTGCACACGATCCTCTTCGAGGTGCCGGTGCTCGCCATCGTCTCGGAGGTGTACTACCGCAACAACGTGCCCGCGCCCGATTTCGACGAGGGCCGCAGGCGGCTCGCCGCCAAGATCGCGCAGGCGAATGCGATCGAGGGCACCGACTTCCGCATCGCCGACTATGGGACCCGCCGGCGCTTCTCGCGCACCTGGCACGACGAAGTGCTGAAGACGCTCAGGCGCGACATGCCGGCGCACTTCGTGGGCACGAGCAACGTGCGCTTCGCGATGGAGCAGGGGCTGACCCCCCTCGGCACGATGGCGCACGAGTACCTGCAGGCCTGCCAGGCGGCGGGGCCGCGGCTGCGCGACTCGCAGTCCTTTGCCTTCAACATGTGGGCGCGGGAGTATCGCGGCGACCTGGGGATCGCCCTGTCCGACGTGGTGGGCCTCGACGCCTTCCTGCGCGACTTCGACCTCTTCTTCTGCAAGCTCTTCGACGGCGTGCGCCACGACTCGGGCAATCCCTTCGAGTGGGGCGACAAGCTGATCGAGCACTACCAGAAGATGCGCATCGATCCGCACACCAAGACGATGGTGTTCTCCGACAGCCTCACGATCCCGCTCGCCATCCGCCTCTACGAATATTTCAAGGGGCGCACGCAGACGTCGTTCGGCATCGGCACCAACCTCACCAACGACCTGGGCTACGAGTCGCTCCAGATCGTGATCAAGATGACCCGCTGCAACGGCCAGCCCGTGGCCAAGATCAGCGACGAGCCGTCGAAGACGATGGACTACGACCCGTCCTACGTGGCGTACCTGCGCGAGGTGTTCCAGGTGCCGGCCGCAGCCCCCGCCAAGGCGGGATAGCGCGGCGTCATGGCCGCGGCGGCGCTGCCGTCGCGCGCGAGATCTGCTCGAGCAACTCGCGCAGCTCCGGCCCGATGCGCCGGAGCTCTTCCCGGTGCACGCCGGCCAGGCGTTGCAGCGTCCGCTCCCCTTTCGCCGTGAGCCGCAGGCAGACCTTGCGCCGGTCGAGCGGCGAGGCCTCGCGCGCGACGAGCCCGCGCAGGTGCAGTCGATCCACGAGGCCCACCGCGCTGTGGTGGCGGATGAAGAGCTGCTGCGCGAGTTCCCCGATGGTCACGCTGCGCTCCGCCGGGCAGCCGCGCACCACCAGCATCGCCTGGTAGTGCTGGGCGGTGAGCCCGCTCCCTTCGGCGGCCGATTCGCTGAAGTGGAGGAAGCGGCGCAACGCGTGGCGGAAGGCCGCCAGCAGCACGTATTCGCGGTCGTCGAGCGCGACGGGGGAGGAGGGTTTGCGGGGCATGGGCGTGGCAGGTGCGGATATGGCGGTGGCGCCGGCCGGCAGCCGCCGCGCATCCTCGAGGGCTTGACGAAACATCGTACGACGAGGCATAATATATCGTATTACGATATAAAATATCAGCCAGCCAAAGGAGACGGCGATGC
This sequence comes from uncultured Alcaligenaceae bacterium, assembly GCA_964620265.1. Lineage (GTDB taxonomy): Bacteria > Pseudomonadota > Gammaproteobacteria > Burkholderiales > Casimicrobiaceae > VBCG01. Next base: position 5,847 of record CAZUGY010000061.1, on the reverse strand, counting down.
AGGCAAATCGGGAAGTGCATGGCGGCAAGGCACCGGCGACCGCGGATACGGTGCCGCTCGAGGGTGCGGCGCTCCTCGAGCTCCTCAACACGCTGGTCGAGGCCGAGCGGGCCGGTGCGCGCGGCGTCGAAGGCATGAGCCGGGAGGCGGCCACTCCCACCGTGCGGGTGGCGCTGCACGACGTGGCCACCGACGAGGCGCGCTTCTGCGCGATGCTGATGCGTCATGTCACGCGGCTGGGGGGCGTGCCGAGCCCGGTGACGGGCGCCTTCCTCGACAAGCTCCGGGCGCTGGAGCGCGTGGACGAGCGGCTCGACCTCCTCAATCGCGGGCAGGGCTGGGTCGCGCGCCGGCTCGCGACAGCGTTGCCGCGCATCGTCGATCCCGCACTGCGGGGCGATCTGCGCGAGATGCTCGAGGTCCACGAGTACAACATCAAGCGCTGCACCGCGCTCGGGCTGCGCCTGTCGGCCTGACGCTTCGCGGCACGACCGCGACCGGCGTTCCGCGCGGGCCGCGCCGCTCGCGCGCAGGCGCGGCGACCGCTCCTCCGGGCGCGCTTCGCGCCGGCCATGGTGCCGGAGTAGCATAGCCGGCATGGCCTCCAATCCCACGAGCCTCAAGCCGCCGCCGGGTGCGCGTCCGCCGGCGTCCCCGGCCCAACCTCCTTCCGGCGGCCACGGCGGTCCACGCGTGACGCGTGCCCCCGACAAGCGGCTGCAGCTCGAGGACATCCTGAAGCTCATGGCCGCCGACGGCCTCGTGAGTCAGGCCGACGCCGATCACCTCTCGCGCTCGCGCACGAAGCAATACGACCATCCGCTCGAGCTCATCGCGGTGCAGAAGTGGAAGTCGGCCAAGCCGCCGCACAAGGTACTCACGCTCGAGTACCTCGTGGAGTGGCTCGCAGGCAAGCTCAAGGTGCCGTACTACCACATCGATCCGCTGAAGATCGACCTGGCGAACGTCACGCAGACGATGTCGAACGCCTACGCCGAGCGCTTCCGCATCCTGCCGGTGGCGGTGGATCGGCTGACCGTGACCGTGGCCACCAGCGAGCCCTTCGTGCGCGCGTGGGCCGACGACCTCGAGGAGATGATCAAGCGGGAAGTGAAGTTCGTCTTCGCCAATCCGGTGGAGATCCGCCGCTACATCAGCGAGTTCTTCAACCTCGCACGGTCCATGAAGCGGGCGCAGGAGAAGAGCAAGGGCTCGCTCGCCGTCAGCAACTTCGAGCAGCTCGTGGAGCTCGGCGCGCACGGGCACCTCGACGCCAACGACCAGCACATCGTCCACATCGTCGACTGGCTGTGGCAATACGCCTTCGAGCAGCGCGCCTCCGACATCCACGTCGAGCCGCGGCGCGACGTGGGCATCGTGCGCTTCCGCATCGACGGCATCCTGCACCAGGTCTACACGATCCCGCAGACGGTGCTCGTGGCCATGACCTCGCGCATCAAGCTCCTGGCGCGCATGGAGATCGTGGAGCGCCGCCGCCCGCAGGACGGCCGCATCAAGACGCTCTCGCCCGACGGCGACGAGGTGGAGCTGCGCATCTCCACGATGCCCACCGCCTTCGGCGAGAAGCTCGTGATGCGCATCTTCACGCCGGAAGTCCTGGTGCGCGAGTACGGCGACCTGGGCTTCACCACCGACGACCGCGAACGCTGGGAGCAGATGATCAAGCAGCCCAACGGCGTGATCCTGGTCACGGGTCCCACCGGCTCGGGCAAGACCACGACGCTGTATTCCTCGATGAAGATCCTGGCCACGCCCGAGGTGAACGTGTGCACGATCGAGGATCCGATCGAGATGATCGAGCCGCTCTTCAACCAGATGCAGGTGCAGCCCACGATCGGCGTGGACTTCGCCACCGGCGTGCGCACGCTGATGCGGCAGGATCCGGACATCATCATGGTGGGCGAGATCCGCGACCACGACACGGCCGACATGGCGGTGCAGGCGGCACTCACCGGCCACCTCGTGCTGTCCACGCTGCATACCAACGACGCGCCCACGGCCGTGACGCGCCTGCTCGACCTCAAGGTGCCACCGTACCTGTTGTCTTCGACGCTGCTCGGCGTGATGGCGCAGCGGCTCGTGCGCACGCTATGCCCGCATTGCAAGGCGCCGGCCGACCCGCCCGACGACGAGACCTGGAAGATGATGACCGCGCCGTGGCGCGCGGACAAGCCCACGCAGGTCATGGCGCCGGTGGGCTGCCTCGAATGCCGGATGACGGGCTATCGCGGGCGCATCGGGCTGTACGAGATCATGGTCCTCACGCCGGCGTTGCGGCGGCTGGTCACCGCGGATGCCAACGACCGCGACATCCGCGAGCAGGCCTACAAGGACGGCATGAAGCCCCTGCGCGTGTCGGGCGCGATGAAGGTGGCGGCGGGCATCACCACCGCCGACGAAGTGCTGAAGGTGGCGCCACTCGCGTAGCCTGCGGGCCGCGGCGCCACTCGCGCAGCTTCGCGGCAGCGCGAGCCGCCGCGAGGCGTGCCCGGCACCGCCACGCGCTCGCGGTAGCGGCCGCCTACGCCGGGACGAACTTCAGCGCGATCCCGTTGTTGCAGTAGCGCAGTCCGGTCGGCTGCGGGCCGTCGTTGAACACGTGCCCCTGGTGTCCCTCGCAGCGGCGGCAGTGATACTCGGTGCGCGGATACACGAGCTTGTAGTCGACCTTGGTGGCCACGGCCCCGGAGATCGGCGCCCAGAAGCTCGGCCAGCCCGTGCCGCTGTCGAACTTCGTGTCGGACCCGAACAGCGGCAGCGCGCAGCCGGCGCACACGAACGTCCCCTTGCGCTTCTCCTTGTCGAGCGGGCTCGAAAACGCGCGCTCGGTGCCTTCCTCGCGCAGGATGTAGAACTGCTCGGCGGTGAGCGCCTTGCGCCACTCGTCGGGGGTCTTCACGATCTTGTCGGTGGTGGCACCGGGCGTGGCGGCGGTGGCGGGAAGTGCAGTGGCTGCTGCGAGAGCGGCGGCACTCCCGGAAAGAAAGCGGCGGCGGTTCATGAAGGCGTCCTTCGGGGCGATGTGCCTTTGAGTCGTACGGCAAGCCTACGCCTTACATCGGGACGATGCCATCGCGAGGCGGCAGGCCTGCTGCTTTCGCAGTCGGCGCTCACGGACCTGCGCGCGGTTTGCCGACAGTGGTGGTTGGTGGCCCGGACGCGGTCGGCTCCTTCGCGAGCATGTAGGCGCCCGCCGGGGACTTCGTCCGACATGGAAGAGGGCGTTGCACGGACAGTGCCGACGCGACTGCCGCGTCACCATGGCATCACACCGCGCGCTCGCGGCGTGTTCCTTCTTTCTACCCCTTGCAACGGAGGTTTCCCATGGCCACACGAACTCCTGCAGTCGATCCCATGACCGGTACGACGATTCCGATGCCTCCGTCGTACTCCCGCGACGGCGATTACGTCACCTCGGAGTACGGCTATTGGGATGACAAACGCGGCCCCGGTCCCCGAGTGATGGCGGCCGACACGCTCGAAGGCGACACCGTGCGCAACGACGCCGACGAGAAGCTGGGCGAGCTCGTCCACATCATGATCGACGTCCCGACCGGCCGCGTAGCCTATGGCGTGCTCTCCGTGGGAGGCTTCCTCGGCATCGGCGACAGGCTCTTCGCCATTCCGTGGAAGGCGCTGCGGCTCGACACCGCGAATCACGGCTTTCGCCTGAACATCTCGAAGGAGCGGCTCGAGGCCGCGGAGGGCTTCGACAAGGATGCCTGGCCCACGATGGCGGACCAGCAGTGGGCGGAGCGCCTGCACTCGTACTACGAGGCGGAGCCGTACTGGCGCTAGGCATCCAGGCGCGTCAACGCAAAACGGGCGACCTGCGGGTCGCCCGTTTTTACGCTCTGCGGGCGGCGGGTTCGCGGAATTCGCCGGGCCCGTGTCTCCTTCAGTTGCATTGCGCGCCGTATTTTTGCCGGAGGTGGGCAGCGACATTTTCCGGTAGGGTCCCCACCGCCTTCACGGCGCGATGCAGTTGCGCCTCTGTGCAGTGGAGCTTGAGACACCACGCCTCGACCTCGGCCTCGCGGGCAAGCACGACCCGTTGCCCCGTGGGTTCCGGGACGCTGGCTCGAATGCCGGCGGGCATCTGGCGTCTCTCCTGTGGGTGTGGTCGGCCCATGCGCCACGCAACTATAGGAGACGTCCGGGTGACGCATCAATTCATCGGACGCGCGATGTTGGGTCGGCGGCCGTCCTACGCGGTGTTACTCTTCAGCCCTTCGGTCCCGTAGATCTCCTCGCGTTGCAGCCGCAGTTGCCGCGCGCTCGGGGATGGAAAGCGCGCCGCGGTCGGCCGGGGAGGCAGCCGCATCGGTCCGGCGAGATGAGGGTGGGGAGCAGGAGGGGATGGCATTGCGCGCGATTGCAGCGGCGTACAGGACGCTCGTGTGCTCATTTCTGGCGTCGACATCGCTCGCGATCGCACTCGTGCTCGGCCTGGCCGGTGCGGCGCACGCCGATCTCGTCATCCCCCCCGGGGCGCAGTACACCACCGGCGGCGGCCAGACGGACCTCGCCTGTACCGATGTCGTCGTCGCGGGCACGCTGCTCGTCGCCGGCGGCGCCCTCGTCAACGTACGGCACCTGACGATCCAGCCGGGGGGCACGATCGAGGGCGGCTCCGGCACCATTCAGATGGGCGGGAACTGGACCAACGGCGGCACGTTCACCGCCGGCACGTCGACCGTCCTCTTCGCCGACACCTGTGGACTCGCCACTGGCACGGTCGGTGGCAATACCGCGTTCTTCAATGCGCGCTTCCTGTCGACGATCGGAAAGAACCACGTGTTCCAGGTTGGCACGACACAGACGATCGTCGGCCTGCTCGAGATCGTCGGCACGGCCGGCGCCCCGATCCAGTTCCGCAGCGGCACGCCGGGCCAGGTCGCGAACATCAACCTGCTGCCCGGCGGCACGCAGTCGATCCTGCACGTCGGCGTCACCGACGTGTGGGCGACCGGCCAGCATCTCGCACCGGACCAGACCAACGAAGGCGGCGGCGGGAACGCGTTGAACTGGTTCGGCTCGCCCGTCCCGCCGCCGGTCATGGAGAATCCGATACCGACGCTCGGCGACCTCGCGCTGCTCGCCCTCGCTGCACTGCTCGCTGGCGTCGCGATGCTCGACCTGCGTCGCCGCGGGCTCGCCCGCGGACGGCGACCCCATCCTCATCACCCGACTCGCGGGAACCTTCCATGAACGCTTCACGCTTCCGGCGGCGTCCCATCGTCCTTGCGCTCGCCCTCGCCATCGCGAGCACCGCCACCCTCGGTGCCGACGTCGAGGTTCGTACGCCATCGGGCGGCAACTTCGCGGTGCGCGATTCCACCGGGGCGTTGTTGCGATTGCTCGTGAATGGCGCCACCGGCGAGGTCACGATCCCGTTCCTGGTCGTCGCGCCGCAGCATCCGGAGCCGTTGTGCTTCCAGAGTGGCACCGGCCTGCTCGGGCAATGCATCCCCGGCGCGTTCACCGGGCCGACGGGACCCACGGGACCGACCGGGGCAACCGGAGCCATCGGACCCACCGGTGTGACCGGGGTCACCGGTGCGACGGGTGCCACGGGCGACACCGGCCCGACCGGTGGAACGGGTCCCACGGGCGTCACGGGCGCGACAGGATCCACGGGGGCGACGGGTGGAACCGGAAGTACGGGTGCGACCGGAGCGCAAGGCCCCGTGGGCCCCACAGGTGCCGTGGGTGCGACGGGCGCTACGGGCCCGATCGGCGTGACCGGTGCGACAGGCTCGACCGGGGCACTGGGCCCGGTCGGTCCGGTGGGCGCGACGGGTGCCACCGGGGCGACCGGCACGG
>CAZUGY010000060.1:0-23100 GCA_964620265.1 uncultured Alcaligenaceae bacterium | reverse complement strand
GCGCGAGACGCCTGCCTTCCGCCGAGGGAAGCTCGGCCATCCCGGCCACCGGCGCAGGACGGCCCTGCAGCCGTGCCTGGTGCCACCAGCGGGTGAGCCCATCGCGCATCTCGGCCTCGATGGCCTCGTCGTCCAGGGGCTCGCCCGGAAGATCGGCCAGGATCGAGGCGAAGAGGTCGGCATGGGGGGTGTCGGCAAAGGCCTGCAGCACGACCGCAGTGGTTGGCGGGCGCTCACTTCCGGCGCAGAGCTCCACCAGGGCAGTCAGCGCGGCCGTCTCTGGCGACCGGGCGTCGGGCGCGGGAAACTCGAGCGTCCGGGCGAGCGCCGGCAGGAGGAGCAGCCCGCGGATGAACTGCCGGGTCAGCGAGGGCGGACGCCGCATGCCGGGCCGGGACACGACACTGCGGACGGGACGAAACGGCCGGGAGCCGGGGGTATCGGCAACGGGCGCCGCCCGGCCGGCGGCGGGGCGGTCCCCGTTGCCCGCGGTGGCGAAGATCTCGCGCATGTCGTCCTCGCCCAGGCCCGCCACGGCCGCCAGCCGCTTGCGCAGGATGGCGGCGAGCACCGGGGCCGTGATCTGCGCCACGAGGGGACGGGCGGCTGCCACCAGCGCCGCCCGTCCCTCGGGGGAGGTGGGCGGATGCCGCGCGGCGAGCTCCGCGAGGAGGAATTCGGACAGCGGCATCGCCTGGTCGCAGGCGGCCTCGAAGGCCGCGCGACCGCGCTTGCGCACGAAATCGTCGGGGTCCTCACCGTCGGGAAGGAAGAGGAACAGGGCGTTCTTGCCGTCTTCGAGCACCGGCAGGGTGTTTTCGAGGGCGCGCCACGCCGCCTTGCGTCCGGCGCTGTCGCCATCGAAGCAGAAGACGACAGAATCGGTCGATCTGAAGAGCTTTTGCGCGTGGATGGGCGTAGTTGACGTGCCCAGCGTGGCGACGGCACAGCCGACGCCATGCTGCGCGAGCGCCACCACGTCCATGTAGCCCTCGACCACCACCACGCGCCCCGCATCACGGATCGCCGTTCGCGCAAGATACAGGCCGTAGAGCTCTCTTCCCTTGGAGAAGACCGCTGTTTCCGGGGAGTTGAGGTATTTTGGCTCGCCCTTGTCCAGCACGCGGCCGCCAAATCCGATGACCCGGCCGCGGCTGTCGTGGATGGGAAAGACCACGCGGTCCCGCAAACGGTCGTAGCGCTTGTTCCCATCCCCCGTGATGACGAGGCCTGCGGCCTCCAGCGCGGGGTCGTCGTACTTCTCGAAGGCTTCGGCCAGCCCCTGCCAGGCGTCGGGGGCGTAGCCGATCCCGAAACGGGCGGCGATCTCGCCGGTCAGGCCGCGTCCCTTGAGATAGGCGATGGCCTGGGGGGCATCCTTGAGCTTGCCCCGGTAGAAGCGGGCTGCGGTGAGCAGGATCTCGTTCAGGTCGGCGGCTTCCTCGCGCCGTTCCCGGTCGCCTTCGCGTTCCACCCGGGGCACCTCGAGGCCGCAGTCGCGCGCCAGCTCTTCCACCGCCTCCGGGAAGGACTTGCCGGCGTACTCCATGAGAAAGCCGATGGCGGTACCGTGCGCGCCGCAGCCGAAGCAGTGATAGAACTGCTTGGTGGGGCTCACCGAGAACGAGGGCGTCTTCTCGCTGTGGAACGGGCAGCAGGCGACGTAGTTCGCCCCGGTCTTGCGCAACGGGACGAGGCGATCGATCACCTCCACGACGTCGACCCGGGAGAGCAGCGTCTGGATGAAGTCGTTGGGGATCATGGTCGTGGGTAAATCGCGGCGGCGCGACCCCACGCGTGCCGGTCTCGCGCCGGCCGCGCCTCGGGTGTCGTGCCGCGGGGATGACTTGATTATAGGCAAGCGAAGCGCGAGCGGAAGGCCGCAAATCTCGCGCCAGCCACGTCGGTCGCAGCGCCCGTCCGTCGCGCGGGCCGCGCCTGCCGATCCTGCACCGAGGCGACGCAGCGGGCGTCGCTTCCGCGTGATTCGAAATCAGGGATTCAGATGCGCCTTGACCCGGGCCGACACCGCGGACATGTCCGCGCGCCCGGCGAGCCGGCCCTTCAGCACGCCCATGACCTTGCCCATCCCGGCGGCGCCGGCGGCACCCGTCTCGGCGATCGCGGCAGTGACGGCAGCGTCGATCTCGACGGCGGTCATCTGCTGCGGCTGGTAGTCCTCGAGGACTGCGAGCTCGCCCTGCTCCACGGCCACGAGGTCCGGGCGCTTGCCCGCCTCGAACTGCGTGATGGAGTCGCGTCGCTGTTTGACCATCTTCTCGATCACGGCGAGGACGTCGGCGTCGGTCAGCTCCTTGCGCTCGTCGACCTCGCGCTGCTTGATGGCGGCGAGCAGGAGGCGGATGGTGGACAGGCGCGCGGTGTCCTTCGCGCGCATGGCGTCCTTCATGTCATCGGTGATGCGGGCCTTGAGCGTCATGACGGAGGAGATGGGGGCGGCAGGGGTGTTTGGGAAGTACGGGGGACGGAGCGCGGAGCCGCGGCTCCAATGCAAAAGGGGCGAATGCTCGCCCCTTTCGACGCCACCGCAGCGAGCCTGCTCAGAACAGCTTGGGCGGCAGCTGCTGGCTGCGGATGCGCTTGTAGTGGCGCTTCACGGCGGCGGCCTTCTTGCGCTTGCGCTCGGCGGTGGGCTTCTCGTAGAACTCGCGCGCACGGAGCTCGGTCAATAGACCGGTCTTCTCGATGGTGCGCTTGAAACGGCGGAGGGCGGCCTCGAAGGGCTCGTTCTCGCGGACTCGGACGCTCGGCATGTGCGGCTTTCCTGCTTTCTTCGAAATGGGGCGTATCTGGGTTGTATCGCGTGGGGTGCCCTGCACCCTGGCGGCCCGCCCCGTAAAACGGGAGGGGCCTCGCGCGACGTAACCTGCAATACTACCCCGTTTTCGCCCTTCGGGCAATGCCCCTGAAAGCCCCCGCCCGTGCGCGTGCTCGGCATCGAGACCTCCTGCGACGAGACCGGCGTGGCCGTCCATGACAGCCAGGCGGGCCTCCTTGCGCATGCGCTGCATTCGCAGGTGGCCATGCACCGGGACTACGGTGGCGTGGTCCCCGAGCTCGCCTCCCGCGACCACGTGCGCCGCGTCGTGCCGCTGGTGCGCGAGGTGCTGGCAAGCGCCGGCCTCGCGCTCGGCGACCTCGATGGCATCGCCTATACCCAGGGGCCGGGCCTCGCCGGTGCGCTGCTCGTGGGGGCGAGCGTGGCCACCGCGCTCGCCTACGCACTGCGCATCCCCGTGGTGCCGGTGCATCACCTCGAGGGGCACCTCCTCTCGCCGCTGCTGGCCACGCCGCGGCCCGCGTTTCCATTCGTGGCGCTGCTGGTGTCCGGGGGACACAGCCAGCTCTTCGACGTCACCGGCGTGGGCGAGTACCGTCTCCTGGGCGACACGCAGGACGACGCCGCGGGCGAGGCCTTCGACAAGACCGCCAAGCTCCTCGGCCTGCCCTATCCCGGCGGTCCCGCGTTGTCGCGGCTCGCAGCGCGCGGCACCGCCGGCGCCGTGCGCCTGCCGCGTCCCATGCTGGCGTCGGGCGACCTCGATTTCAGCTTCTCGGGATTGAAGACCGCGGTGCTCACGCTGGCCCGCAAGGAGGCGCAGGGCGGGGCGACCGAAGACCTGCCCGAGGCGCGCAAGGCCGACATCGCCCGCGAGATCGAGAGCGCCATCGTGGACGTGCTCGCCGCCAAGGCCATCGGCGCCCTCGATGCCACGGGCCGGACGCAGCTCGTGGTGGCCGGAGGCGTGGGGGCCAATCGCCTGCTGCGCGAGCGCTTGCACGCGGACGCTGCCGCGCGCGCGGGCGCCGTCTTCTTCCCCGCGCTCGAGTTCTGCACCGACAACGGCGCCATGATCGCGCTGGTGGGAGCGCTGCGCCTCGCGCGGGATGGCCGGCGCGCGCAGGCTTTCGAGGTGCGGCCGCGCTGGCCGCTCGCCTCGCTCACGCCGGGAAGCTCGCCGCTGCCTGCGTGACGCGTGCGCCCAGGCGCGGCATACGCGCCGCGCCACGCGCCCGGTGCCGAGCTGCCCGCAAAGGCGGGCCTTAGCGTCCGATCACGCGCTCGCTGCCCGCGACGAGCTGGCGGATGTTGGTGCGGTGCCGCCAGAAGAGCAGCGCGCTGATCGCCACCAGTGCCCATGTCACCGGCGCGGGGCCGAAGAACCAGAAGCCCCCCAGCGGCAACAGCGCCGCCGCCGTGAGGGCGGCGAGCGACGAGATCTTGAAGCCGAAGGCCATCACCGCCCAGATCACGAGCAGGGCCAGGCCGAATGGCCAGTGCAGCGCGAAGACGATGCCCGCCGCGGTCGCCACGCCCTTGCCGCCGCGGAAGCGGTAATAGATCGGGTACAGATGGCCGAGGAATACGGCGAGCGCGGCGGCCGGTACCGTCCATTCCGGGGCGCCCACGCGCGCGACGATCATCTGCGCCACGAATACGCCCAGCCACCCCTTGGTGGCGTCGCCCACGAGGGTGAGCAGCGCGGCCTTGCGGTTGCCGGTGCGCAACACGTTGGTGGCGCCGGGATTGCCGGAGCCGTACTCATGCGGATCGGGCAGGCCGAATGCGCGCGAGACGACCATGGCGAATGACAGCGAGCCCAGCAGGTATGCGCCGAAGAGGGTGAGCAGGGCTGCGAGCACGATGGGTGCGCTTTCGGTCCGCGCGATAGAATCGGGCCGCTAGGTTAGCAAATGAACACCATATTCATTCACGACCTGCGCGTGGAAGCGCGCATCGGCGTCTACGACTGGGAGAAGCATCTCCCCCAGACGGTTCGTCTCGACCTCGTAATCGCGGCGCCTTCCGCATTGCCGTTCCAGACGGGGCGCATCGCCGATGCCCTCGACTACGCCAAGGTGGTGGAGCGGATCAAGGCCTTTGCGAAGGATGCCCCGCCGCCGCTGCTCGAGCGCTTCGCCGACAAGATCGCGCAGCTCGTGCTCGGCGAATTCGGCGCGCCGTGGGTGCGGGTGCGCGTGGCCAAGCTCGGCGTGATCGCCGCGGTGCGCGAGATCGGGATCGAGATCGAGCGGGGGACGCGGCCGGGGTGACGGCCGCGCGGTCCCTACAGCAGGTAGGTCACCGCCAGGAAGCCCGTCACCGTCATCACCACCGTATACGGCAGGGCCATCAGCACCATCCGCATGTACGAGAGGCGGATCAGCGGCGCCAGCGCCGACGTGAGCAGGAAGAGGAAGGCGGCCTGGCCGTTGGGGGTCGCCACGCTCGGGACGTTCGTCCCGGTGTTGACCGCGATCGCCAGGAGGTCGAACTGGGCGCGGTCGATGGCGCCGCTCTTCAGCGCGTCGCTCACCTCGTTGATGAATACCGTGGCGATGAACACGTTCTCGGTGCCGATCGACAGGATGCCGTTCACGACGTACATCGCCGACGGCTGGAGCTCGCGGGGCAGCGTGAGCACCATGCTGAACACGGGGCCCAGCAGGTGCTGGTCGTGGATGATCGCCACCACGGCGAAGAACACCACGAGCAGCGCGGTGAACGGTAGCGCCTCCTGGAACGCGTGGCCGAGACGCCGCTCGTCGACGATGCCCAGGAGCGACGTCGCGAGCACGATCACGGTCACGCCGATGAGGCCCACGGCGGTCAGGTGCAGGGCGAGCCCGATCACCAGGAACGCGAGGACCGCGGCCTGGGAGATCAGCACCGCCTTGTCGCGTGCGGTGCGGCGCTTGTCCTCGTCCTGGTCGTAGGCGACGAGCACCGCGCGCACCGATTCCGGGATCTCGGCGCCATAGCCGAACAGGCGGAAGCGCTCGAGCAGGACGCAGGTGACGAGGCCCGCCGCGACGACGGGAAGCGACACCGGTGCCATCCGGAGGAAGAACTCCTTGAAGTCCCATCCCGCGAGCGAGCCGATGAGGAGGTTCTGCGGCTCGCCCACGAGTGTGGTGACCCCGCCGAGCGCCGTGGCGATAGCCCCGTGCATCACGAAGCTGCGCAGGAAGGCCCGGAACTGCTCGAGGTCGGCGAGCTGCACGAGCTCCCACTCCACGCGCGTGGCCCGCAGGAGCGCGTTGAACTGCTCCGACCCTTGTTCCTGCGGCGCGTCGGCAGGCTCGGCGGACGGTTCGGCATCCTCGCGGCCGATGTGCTTGCCCGACGCCACGCGGTGGTAGACGCCGTAGAAGCCCACGGCCACCGTGATGATGATCGCGATGCCGGTGAGCGCATCGAGGAACGCCGACAGCGCCACGGTCACCGTGGTGAAGCAGAGCATGAGCGCCATCTTCGAGCGGATCTTGATCACCATCTTGGTGACGAGGTACAGGAGCAGGTCCTTCAGGAAGAAGATGCCGGCGACCATGAAGATCAGCAGCAGGATCACGTCGAAGCCGCGGACGACCTCCTGGTACACGGTGAGCGGCTTGGTCATGCCGATGGCGACCGCCTCGATGGCGAGCAGGCCGCCGGGCTGCAGCGGGTAGCAGCGCAGCGACATGGCCAGCGTGAAGATGAACTCGAAGAGCAGGGCCCAGCCCGCGACGTAGGGGCTGGCGAGGAACAGGAGCGGATTGACTACCAGGAAGGCGATGATCGTGCGCTTGTACCACTGCGGCGCATTCCCCAGGAAGTTCTGCAGGAAGGCCTGGGGCAACGACTGCTCGCTCATTGAAACTCTCGCTAACCGATGATGATCGCGCCGTTGCGGCGCGCGGGAGGCACGTCCACGCCGTCGACATCCGGCGCGGGATGCCCGGGCCGGTGCCGCCGCGCGCACCGTGCATCGCGCATCTTGCCGAAAGCGACGATCAAATCAAAGCGCTTTGTTCCCGGATCGCTCCGCTTCGACCCGCAAATCGCGGCAAATCGCCGCTGCGATGGATCGCATCTGCATTCCTCCCCACCGGCCCCGGGGTGCGGCAGCATGCCGGCGCGCCCGTGCGCGCCTAGTTGCGGAAGAACAGCGCGCGCGGCGTATCCACGAGCACCTGTCGCCGTTGCGCGGCGTCGGGAATCCAGCGCTCGAGGAGCACCAGCAGGGGTGCGTAATCCACGCGCGTCGGGGCGCGCAGGAACGGCCAGTCCGACCCCCATACGAGGCGCTGCGGGCCCGCGCTTTCCAGCAGCGCGTGCACGAAGGGGTCGACGTCCCCCCAGCCGGCGGTGGTGGACATGCGCATCGGCCCCGAGAGCTTCACGCACGTATGGCCCCGCCCGACGAGGTCGAGCAGGCCGCGGAATCCCGCGTCATCGATGCCGCGCGATACGTCGGGACGGCCCAGGTGATCGACCACGTTGCGCGTGGGCAGCCCCGCGAGCGCGCGCGTGACCGCGGCGAGCTGCGCGCCCTCGCATTGCACGTCGAGCACGAGGTCGAGGTCGGCCAGCGCGCGTGCCAGCGCATGGAATTCGCCGGTGGCAAGGCGGGGGAGGCCGTCGGCGACGCAGTCCACGCGCACGCCTGCGACCCCGCGGTCTCGCCACGCGCGCAGGGACGCCGCATCGAACGGCGCCTGGCGTGGCGACCAGCGCAGCACGCCGCGCGCGCGGGAGCCGAGCACCTCCAGGGCGTCCTGCAGGCAGCGCGCATCGCCGTCGTAACCGGAGGTGGGGTCCACGATGACCACGCCCTCCATGCCGTGCGCGTCGAGGAGGTCGCGCAGTTGCGAGGCGGTGGCGATCTCGGCGGCCACGGGCGTGTAGCCCGGGCCCTCGGCGAACGGAAAGCGCGCGGGGTCGAACACGTGGACGTGCGTGTCGATCGCGCCCGCAGGCACGCGTGCGGCCACGGCGCCGCTCACGGGGCTGCCTTCGCACGGGCGCGCTGCGGGGCTCGCTCGCGCGCGCGGCGGCCCAGGCCGCCCGCGCGCCTCACGGTGCGACCAGCGTGCGCAACGCTTCCACCGCGCTGCGGGGACTCGTCAGGATGGGCCGGGAGGTGGCGGTGCGCGCGAGCTCATAGGCGCGGCTCGTGGAGAAGTGCGCGAGCATGATGGCGTCGCAGTGCGCGAGCGTGCCCGCTTCCCGCGCCACCAGCTCGTTGTGACGTTCGGCATCGCCGCCCTTGAGCGCGGCCATGGCGCCCTCCGCGAGACGGGTCTCGATCGTGGCCGTACTGCCGCGGGCGCGGGCCATCTCCGCGAACTCCTCTTCCATCGAGGCCACGCTCGGCGCGAAGGTCGCCACCATGCCGATGCGCGTGCCGGCCGCGAGCGCGCGCTCGAACATCGCCTCGTTGGGCTTGAGCACGGGGATGCGGAAACGCTGCCGGGCGAGGTCGATCGCGGGGCCGAAGGCGGAGCAGGTGTAGAGGATCGCGGCGGCGCCCGCCGACACGGCATACGAGGCGAGGCTCACGATGCGCTCGGCGAGCAGGGGGTCGAGCGCCACCGCGAGCTCGCGGTCGGGCGAGAGCGCATCGTCGAGGAGGTTCATGGCGCGCGCCTGCGGCCACAGCTCGCGCATCGCGGCGGCGATGGGATCGATCGCCACCGTCACGGCGTGGATGAGCGCGATGCGTGGTGTCACGGGGCGTCCCCTTCGTTCCTGAGCATGCCGGGATCGAGCCGGGGCAGCAGGCCGTCGAGCTCGCGCATCCAGCGTCGCTTGTGCGAGCGGTGGATCTCCACCGCCGATTGCGGATCGCCACGGCGGATCGCCTCCACCACCGCGGCATGGTTCACGTTGGAGTACACGGGTGGCATGCGGCGCGTGGAGGTCAGGAGGCGATAGTGATTGGCGCGCTCGAGGAAGCGCTCGGCGACCTCGATCAGGTGCCGGTTGCCGCAGGCGTGGATCAGGAGCAGATGGAACGAGTAGTCGGCCTTGTTCCAGGCATCGATGTCCTGCTGCTCGAGCGCCCGATCCATCGCGGCGATGGCGGCATCGAACTCGGCGAGCGTCTCGGGCGGGAGCTTGCGGGACGCCAGGAGCTCGGCCGCCTCGGTCTCGAGCACGGCGAGCACCTCGGTGATCTCGCGGATGTCGCGCACGGACAGGCGGGCGACGCGCATGCCGCGGCGGGGAACGAGCTCCACGAAGCCTTCGTTGTGGAGGCGCACGAGCGCCTCCCGCACGGGCGTCCGGCTCATGCCGAGCCGCAGGGCGAGCTCGGGCTCCAGTGCCTGATGCCCGGGCGGCATCAGGCCGGTCAGGATTTCGTCCTTCAGCTGCTGGTAGGCGACGTCCGCCTGCCGGGGCGAGTCGCGCCGGGGTGAGTCGCCACGCGGTGAGCCACCGATTGACCGTTCGGAATGCATGCCTTATAGTCTATTGACGTATGCGTTATTTGGCAACCGGGGCAGGGATCGCCGCTTGGCGGCGACCTGCACCGTGACGAGAACCGTTTCCAGGAGGAGTGCCCATGTCCAAGATCGTAACCGCGGTCGTCCTCGGGCTGTTGACGCTGGCATCCGGCGCGGTGGTTGCGCAGCCGGCCGCGCCGTGGCCCAGCAAGCCCATTCGCCTCGTGGTGCCCTACCCTCCCGGAGGAGGCAACGACACCTTCGCCCGCTTCTTCGGGCAGAAGCTGGGCGAGCGCCTGGGCCAGCCCGTGGTCGTCGACAACAAGCCGGGCGCCGGGACCTTGATCGGGACGGAGGTGGCAGCCAAGGCCCCGGCCGACGGCTATACGTGGCTGCTTTCGTCGATAACAACGCATGCATTGGCGCCGGCGTTGTATGCGAAGATCCCCTTCGATCCGATCAAGGACTTCGCGCCGGTGACGATCCTCGGCGTGGCGCCGACGGTCATCGTGGTCAACAAGGACTTTCCGGCCAACACCCTCCAGGAGTTCGTCGCGGAGGTGAAGCGCAACCCCGGCAAGTACGCGTATGCATCGGGGGGGCTGGGCACCACGCCGCACATCGCGGGCGAGATCTTCAAGCAGCAGGCCGGCGTGGACCTGCTGCACGTGCCCTACAAGGGCGGTGGTCCGGCGCTCGCCGACCTCATCGGCGGCCGCGTGCAGGTGATGTTCGACACCGCCGCCTCGGCCATGCCGCACGTGCGCGGCGGCAAGATCAAGGCGCTCGCCATTGCGACCCCCACGCGGCAGGCCGACTTCCCCGACCTGCCCACCGCGGCGGAGGCGGGCTATCCCGACTACAAGGTAGATTCCTGGTACTCGCTGCACGTGCCGGCCGGCACGCCGCCCGCGGACATCAAGCGCATCTGGGAAGAGGTGAGCTACCTCATGAAGCAGCCCGACGTGCAGGAGAAGCTCAAGACCTTCTACGCCGCACCGGGCGGCATGCCGCCCGAGGAGTTCGGCCGGTACGTCCAGGCCGAGCTCGACCGCTACACGAAGATCATCAAGGCCGGCAACATCAAGGCCGAGTGACCCCCTTTCGATTCATTGCATTGCTGGAACGTCGATGACTGGCATCACGCTGCAGGTACTTCCCGGTGACGGCATCGGGCCGGAGATCATGAAGTCGACGGTGGAGGTCGTGGAGGCCGCCGCGCGCGCCGAGGGCGTGCCGGTGGCCTTCGAGCACGACCGCATCGGCTTCGAGGCGTACCACGCCGAAGGGACGACCTGTCCCGACCGCGTGCTGGCGCGTGCGCGCGAAGTGGCGGGCACGCTCCTGGGCCCGATCTCGCATCTCGACTATCCCCCGCGCGACAAGGGTGGCGTGAACGTGTCGGCGGCCTTCCGCGTCAAGCTCGATCTGTACGCCAACATTCGTCCCGCGCGCACGCGCCCGGGCCTGGGCCGCGTGCGCGACGCCTTCGACATCGTGATCGTGCGCGAGTGCACCGAGGGCTTCTATCCGGACCGCAACATGGCGGTGGGCTCGGGCGAGTTCATGCCCACGCCCGACGTCGCGCTGTCCGTGCGCAAGATCACGGCGTTCGCGTGCGAGCGGATCGCGCGGCGCGCCTTCGAGCTCGCCATGCAGCGGCGGCGGAAGGTGACCGCCGTGCACAAGGCCAACAACTTCATCCTCTCCGACGGCCTCTTCCTCGCGAAGACGCGCGAGGTCGCGAAGGAATTTCCCGAGGTGGCGCTCGAGGAGATCATCATCGATGCGATGGCCGCGCACCTCGTGCGCGACGCCTCGCGCTACGACGTGATCCTCGCCACCAATTTCTACGCCGACATCCTCTCCGACCTCGCCTCCGAGCTCTCGGGCGGATTGGGCCTCGCGGGTTCGATCAATGCCAACGAGACGCTGTGCGCCGCGCAGGCGCAGCACGGCTCGGCACCCGACATCGAGGGGCGCGATCTGGCCAATCCCACGTCGATGATCCTGTCCGCGGCCATGCTCTTCGACTGGCTGGGCGAAACGCGCAGCGACGCGACGCTCGCGGCCGTCGGCGCGCGCATCCACGCGGCCGTGGAAGGAGCGCTCGCCGATCCGGCGACGCGCACGCGCGACCTGGGCGGCACGCTCGGGACGCGCGACTTCGGCAAGGCGGTGGTGTCCGCGGCCGGGTAACGCGCGGCGGGCCAACAAGGCGAACCTTCGCGCTGGCGCGCTTCTTGGCTTGTCCGCGCTCGGGGCGGCCTGGCGCGCTCGAGGTATCACCCGCACCCGCGCGCGAATCGCGGTAAAGTCGCGGCGCGGCCGGACGCCGCGCCGAACACTCATTCACGAATGATCCCTTAGCCATGGACCTGGCCTGCATTGCCGACGACCTCACCGGCGCCACCGACCTCGGCGTGAATCTCGTGCGCGAGGGACGCTCGGTGATCCAGCTCAATGGCTTGCCGGCGCCGGGCGCGCAGCTTCCCGCTGCGGACGTGGTGATCGTGGCGCTCAAGTCGCGCACGATTCCGGCGGCCGAGGCCGTCGCGATGTCGCTGGCCGCGCATGCGCTCCTCGCCCGTCACGGCGCGCAGCGCTTCTATTTCAAGTATTGCTCGACGTTCGATTCCACTGCGCAGGGCAACATCGGCCCGGTGACGGAAGCGCTGCGCAAGGCGATCGCGGGTGTGCAGTGCGTGCCGGCCACGCCCGCCTATCCGCGCAACGGCCGCACAGTGTATTTCGGCCATCTCTTCGTGCAGGGCGTGCCGCTCGCGGAAACAGGCATGCGCCAGCATCCGCTCACGCCGATGACCGACTCGAGCCTGGTGCGCGTGCTGGCCGCGCAGTCGACGGGCAAGGTCGGACTCGTGGACACGGCGACGCTCGAGGCGGGAGCGGCGGCGACATCGGCGCGCCTGGCGGCGCTCGCGCGCGACGGGTTCGCGCACGCCATCGTGGATGCCATCGACGATCGTCACCTCGACGTGGCGGGCGAGGCATTTGCGGGACTCCCGCTCACCACCGGCGGCGCCGGGTTGGCGGTGGGCATCGTGCGCGCCTTGCCGCGGCGGGCGAATGCAGCGGTGGCCTACGCGCGGCCCGCGTCTGCCGTGCGCTCGGCGTGGCTCGCGGGGAGCGTCTCCGAGGCCACGCAGCGGCAGGTGGCGGAGGTGAAGGATGGCGTGCCGTCGTGGCGCATCGATCCGCGTGAGCTCGCGCGCGACGGCGGGCTGGCGCTGCGCATCGCGCAGGAGGCGATGAAGGCGAGTCGCGAAGGACCGGTGCTCGTCTACGCGACGGCGCCTGCCGATATCGTGAAGGCCGCGCAGGCCGAGCTCGGCGGTGCGCGCAGCGCACAGCTCGTCGAGGATGCATTCCGCGCGATTGCGCGGGCGCTGGCCGACGACGGCGTGCGCGCGTTCGTGGTGGCGGGGGGCGAGACGGCGGGTGCGGTGGTGGAGGCGCTCGGCGCCACGGCGTTGGCCATCGGGCCGGAGATCGCGCCCGGCGTGCCGTGGACGCGCAGCGTGGCGGGGCGCGACGTGTGGCTCGCGCTCAAGTCGGGCAACTTCGGCGGCGAGGGCTTCTTCCGGCGCGCGCTGGAGGCGCTGTGAGTCCCCGGGTGGCGTCATGAGCGACGCCGCGCTGCGCGATGCGCTCGTCGCGCGGGGAGCCGCGCTGGCGGCGCGCGGCCTCGCGCACGGCAGCTCGGGCAACCTCTCCGTGCGCGACGGTGATGGCTTCCTCATGACACCCACTGGCAGCGCGCTCGGCCGTCTCGACCCCGGCCGGCTCTCGCAGCTCGACGCCCGCGGACGGCATGTCGGCGGCGACGCGCCGACCAAGGAGTCCTTCCTCCATCTCGCGGTCTATGCGAAGCGTTCCACGGCGAAGGCGATCGTGCACCTGCATTGCACCTGTGCGGTGGCGGTGTCGTGCCTCGTGCACGAGGACACGGCCAACGTGCTGCCGCCGCTCACGGCCTACCAGATGATGCGCGTGGGGCCGTTGCCGCTCGTGCCGTACCACCCGCCGGGAGACCTCGCGCTCGCCGCCGCCGTCGAGGCGCTGGCGGAGAAGCACAAGGCGCTGCTGCTCGCCAATCACGGTCCGGTGGTGGCGGGCACGTCGCTCGATGCCGCGGTGGAAAGCGCCGAGGAGCTCGAGGAGGCAGCCAGGCTCACGCTCCTGCTGCACGGGCGCACGCTGCGCACGCTCACGGCACCGGAGATCGACGAGCTCGCGCGGCGGTTTCCGAGCTAGGACCGTGCGTGTCTTGCGGGTCGCGCGCCGTGCCTCGCGTCAGGCCTGCGCGTCCACTGGCACGGGCTGCAATACCCGCACGAGGTCGGCGGGGCTCATGCCCACGAGGTAGCCGCGCCTGCCGCCGTTGATCCAGATCCGCGGCAGGTCGAGGATCGAGCGCTGCACGTAGACCGGCATCGTGCGCCGGGTGCCGAAGGGGCTCGTGCCGCCGACCTGGTAGCCCGAGTGACGGTCGGCCGTGACAGGATCGCAGGGCGCGATCGTCTTCACGCCGAGGTGGCGCGCGAGGCTCCTGGTCGAGACCTCGCGGTCGCCGTGCATGAGCATCACGAGCGGACGCTTCGCGTCGTCCTCCATCACCAGCGTCTTGATCACGGCGTGCTCATCCACGCCGAGCTCGCGCGCCGAGACCGCGGTGCCGCCACGCGCCTCGTACTCGTAAGGGTGGTGCGTGAAGTCGACGCCGTGCTCGCGCAGCATGCGCACGGCATGGGTGACGGGATGCTTCTCCTTCATGCGTAGGCCACGAGAGGAACCGACGTGGGCTCGGGCCAGTGGATGCCGAAGGGCAGGTGCGATTCGGCCGCCACGCGCACGCGCGTGAAGCCGGCCGCCAGGAGGTCGCGCAGGAGCGCCTCGCGCGCGAACACGCGCATCTCGAGCGTGGAGCCGGGGCCGCCGTGGAAGACGAGGTCGGTGAAGACCTGCGTGGCGCCCTCCCGCGTGAGGTTGACCAGCGTGAAGGTCGCGCCGCGCTCCTCGATCCGGTAGTCGTGCAGGTCGGGATAGTGCTCGAGCGTGTCCTCGTGCAGCGAGAAGGGCACGGTGAGGATGAGCTTGCCGCCGGGCTTCAGCATCCGTCGCGCATTGGCGAAAGCATCGCGCACCGGCGCGCGCACGTGCTCGAAGACGTCGCTGGCGAGGATGAAGTCGTAGCGGCCGAGGTGGTCGCTGCCCACGTCGCAGATGTCGAGGCGCGGCTGCGCGTGATAGAACGTGTTGACGTAGTCGAGCTTCGGCGCGAGACGGTGCGCGTAGGACCACGCGTCGGACAGGCCGATGCCCGCGATGTCCTTGCGCGGGCGCAGCGAAGGCAGTGCGACCGACGCGCCCAGCACCTCCTTCGTCAGCAGGTGCACCATCGCGCGGAAGCGCACGCAGGAGCCGCAGTGGCT
The DNA here is from genome assembly GCA_964620265.1 of uncultured Alcaligenaceae bacterium. Lineage (GTDB taxonomy): Bacteria > Pseudomonadota > Gammaproteobacteria > Burkholderiales > Casimicrobiaceae > VBCG01. The sequence continues at coordinate 8,413 of CAZUGY010000060.1, read as the reverse complement.
GCAGGTGATGCGCTCGCGGTCGAGTCCGCCGAGGGTGCTGTCGTTGCCGGTGCCGCAGATGTTGCAGCGGAAGGGAATGCGCTCGTCGCCACCGATGCGCGCCGCGTCGTCGGGCACGGCGTGGCGCCAGCGCTGCCAGGCCCTGACGCGCAGCGTTCCCCGTCGCGCGGCGAGGCGGGCGAGGGCGACGGGCGAGCGGCGAGGGGCGGGCGGCGTGGACACGGCGACGCGATTGTAGCGGGGGCCTATCCGCGTGGATGGTGCTGCGCGTGCAAGGCCTTCAGCCGCTCGCGGGCGACGTGCGTGTAGATCGTGGTGGTCGTGATGTCGGCGTGCCCCAGCAGGAGCTGCACCACGCGCAGGTCGGCGCCGTGATTGAGCAGGTGCGTGGCGAAGGCGTGCCGCAGCACGTGTGGCGAGAGCGTGGCGGCGGGGATGCCCGCGCGCACCGCATGGCGCTTGACCAGGGCCCAGAACGCCTGGCGCGTGAGCGGGCCGCGTCGCGCCGTCACGAACAGATGATCGTCGCGTGCGGGACCCAGGAGCTCGGTGCGCGCCTCCTTGCGATAGCGATCGATCCACAGCGCCGCCTCGTCGCCCAGCGGGACGAGGCGCTCCTTGCTGCCCTTGCCCAGCACACGCACCACGCCCACGTCGAGCGATACCTGCCCGAGCTTCAGCGACACGAGCTCGGACACGCGCAAACCGGTCGCATAGAGCAACTCGAGCATCGCGCGATCGCGCTGGCCGAGGGTCGTGGCCGTGTCGGGCGCGGCCAGCAGCGCCTCGACCTGCTTCTCCGACAGCAGCTTGGGCAGGCGCCGCGGCTTCTTCGGCGCGCGCACGCGCAGCGTGGGATCCTCGCGGATCACGGCGTTGTCGAGTTGCAGCCGGTAGAAGCGCTTCAGTGCCGACAGTCGTCGCGCGACCGACGATGCCTTGGCCTTGCCTTCGAACTGGTGCGCGAGCCATCCCTCGACATCGCTGCGCGTGGCGTCGAGCAGCGGCCGCCTGCCGAGCCACGCGGACCAGGCCGTGAGATCGCGGCGATAGCTTGCGAGCGAGTTGGCGGCCAGCCCGTCGCGCAGCCAGAGCTGGTCGCAGAAGACGTCGATCAGCGGGTCGGGCGCACGGTCGCCTGTCGTGGCCGCCATGTCAGGCACCGAAGCGATGGCCCTCGTGCACGAGCAGCCAGCGCTTGATCGCGAGCGGGTCGTCACCCTGCGAGTGCATGAAGCCACCCAGGTGGCCCTGCGCACCCACCACCCGATGGCAGGGCACGATCAGCGCGAGCGGATTGGAGCCGCAGGCTTGTCCCACTGCACGCGGAGCGCTGCCGATCAGGCGCGCGACGTCGCCGTAGGTGCGCGATTCGCCGGCCGGAATCGCCGACAGCGCCTTCCATACGCGCTGCTGGAACCCGGTGCCGCGCGGCGCGAGCGGGACGGTGAAGCGGAACGCGGGATCGTCGAGGTAGCGCTCGACTTCGCGGACGGCAAGGACGGTGACCTTGTCCGGCGGCGCCTTGGCTTGCGTGTCGCGGGGCAGGAAGGCGACCCGCGTGAGCGCACGGCCGTCGCTCGCGATCTCGAGCACGCCGAAGGGCACACGCATGCGCGCGACGAGGTCGGGAGGGGTGACGCCGGCCACGGGTCAGCCCATCCGCATCTGCCGCGGCAGGAACGTGATGATGTCCGGCACGAACCAGATGAGGAGCACCGCCACGACCATCAGCAGGAACATGGGAATGGTCTGCCGGGCGATCCACGTGATCTGCTTGCCGGTCATGCCCTGCAGCACGAAGAGGTTGAATCCCACGGGCGGTGTGATCTGGGCCATCTCCACCACGAGCACGATGAAGATGCCGAACCACAGGAGGTCGATGCCGGCGGCCTCCACCGAGGGCAGGATGACGCCCATCGTGAGCACGACCATGGAGATGCCGTCGAGGAAGCAGCCCAGCACGATGTAGAAGACCGTGAGCGCCACCACGAGACCGAAGGGCGTGAGGCCGAGGGAGGCGATCCATTCCGCGAGGTGGCGCGGCAGGCCGATGTAGCCCATCGCGAGCGTCAGGAACGCAGCGCCGGAGAGGATCAGCGCGATCATGCAGTACAGGCGCGTGGCCCCCATGAGGCTCGCCATGAACGTCGCGCGCGTGAGCGATCGTTGCGCGGCGGAGAGGACGAGCGCGCCCACGACGCCGAAGGCCGCGGCTTCCGTGGCGGTGGCCACGCCCACGTAGATCGATCCGAGCACGACGGCGATCAGCAGCACGACCGGGATGAGGTGACGCGATGCGTACATGCGCTCGACGAACGAGGTGCGCGACGTGGCAGCGGGAATCGCGCCCGGATGCAGCAGCGCCCAGCCGACGATGTAGCCGGAGAAGAGGACCGCCAGCAGGACGCCCGGAAGGACGCCGGCGATGAAGAGCTGCGCGATCGAGACGTTGGCGCTCACGCCGTACACGATCATGATGATCGACGGCGGGATGAGGAGCCCGAGCGTGCCGGCGCCCGCGAGCGTCCCGATGGTGATGCCTTCGGGATAGCCGCGTCCGGCGAGCTCGGGAAGCGTCATCTTGCCGATGGTGGCGCAGGTCGCAGCCGAGGAGCCCGAGACGGCAGCGAAGATCGTGCAGCCGATGATGTTGGTATGCAGGAGCCGGCCCGGGATGCGCTCGAGCCAGGGCGCCAGGCCGCGGAACATGTCTTCCGACAGCCGCGTGCGGAAGAGGATCTCGCCCATCCACACGAAGAGCGGCAGCGCCGTGAGCGTCCACGACGACGCGGAGCCCCAGATGGTGACTGCCATCGCATCGCCCGCGGGACGCGACGAGAAGAGCTCCATGCCGATCCACGCGACGCCCGACAGCGCGAGGCCGATCCATACGCCGCTGCCCAGGAGCAGGAACAGCGCGACGATCAGGAGCACCGTGATCGTGGCGTCATTCATTGTGAAGCGCCTCCTCCACCGAGGCTGCGCGCCGGCGGCCGCGCAGCTCCGCCACGAGCTCGTCGAGCATCGCGATCAGGAAGATCACGGTGCCGATCGCCATCGTCGACTGCGGGATCCACAGCGGCGTGGCGTCGTTGGCGGTGGAGATGTCGTGGAAATCCCAGGACTGGTACGCGAGCCGCACGCTGTAGAAGGCGAGGAGCGCGGCGAGGAGCACGCCCACGGCGAGCGCCCACAGCTCGAGCCCCCGCCGGGAGGGGCCCACGAGGCGCTCCAGGATCAGCGTGACCCGGATGTGCTCGCCGTGCATCATCGTGTGCGCGAGTGCCAGGAAGCCCGCCGCAGCCATGCAGTAGCCGGCGTACGCGTCGGTGCCGGGCACGTGGAAGTTCAGGAGGCGCCCGGCGATGCCGAGCAGGACCATCGCGAGCGTACCCACCAAGAACAACGCCGCCAGCAGGCCGGCGGCGTCGTAGAGGCGATCGAGGAGCTTGCGCACTCGCGGACTACTGCTGGGCGCGGTAGCTCTCGATCACCTTCCTGCCCTCGTCGCCCGCCTTGCGCTGCCACTCGGCGAGCATGTGGTTCCCCACGCGGCGCAGGTCGGCGGTGAGCTGCTCGGAGGGCTTGACGATCGTCATGCCCTTGCCCTTGAGCTGGTCGAGGTACCACTGGTTCTTCTCTTCCGACAGCTTCCAGCCGCGCGTCTCCGCGTCGGCCGCGGCCTTCATGAGCGCGGCTTGCGTGGGCTTGTCGAGCGCATCGAAGGCCTTGGCATTGACGATGATGGCGTTCTTGGGGAGCCACGCCTGCGTGTCGTACCAGTTCTTGATGTGCTCGTAGGTCTTGGAGTCGTAGCCGGTGGCGCCCGAGGACATGTACGAGTCGATCACGCCGGTGGCGAGCGCCTGCGAGACTTCGGCAGCCTGCACCGTGACCGGCTGTGCACCGACGAGCTCGGCAACCTTGGACGTGGCGGGGCTGTAGGCGCGCCACTTCAAGCCCTTCATGTCGGCTGCGGAATTGAGCGTGCGCTTGGTGTAGATGCCCTGCGGCGGCCACGGCACCGTGTAGAGGATCTTCATGCCCTGCTTGCCGAGCTTGTCGTCGAGCGCCTTGCGCGAGGCCTTGTAGAGCTTCATCGAGTCGCCATACGAGGCGGCGAGGAAAGGGATGCCGTCCAGGCCGTAGAGCGGATCCTCGTTCTCGTAGTTCACGAGGAGGATCTCGCCGGCCTGCGCCTGGCCGCCCTGCACGGCGCGCTTGATCTCCGGCGCCTTGAAGAGCGAGGCATTGGGATGGAGCTGGATCTTGAGCTTGCCGCCGCTGGCCTTGTCGACGTCGTTGGCGAATTGCTGCAGGTTCTCGGTATGGAAGTTGTTGGCGGGGTAGGCGGTGGGGAGGTCCCACTTCGTCTGTGCGCCCGCGGTGAGCGGCACGCTGGCGGCAAGCACCATGCCGAGCGCTGCAAGGAATCGGGTCATCGGTCTTCTCCGTGGACGTGGGCACGGCACCTGCGGTGTGCCGCGCTCTCGTGGCGAAGTTAACACAACGCGCCATGCGCGTGCAGTGGGCGGACAGCGGGCGCAGCGTGGAGGCCACCGGGCCCGGCTAGAATGCCAGGATGCAATTCTGGGTCGACAGGGGAGGCACCTTCACCGACATCGTCGCACGCCGCGACGACGGCACGCTCGTCACGCACAAGCTCCTCTCCGAGAATCCGGAACGCTACGAGGATGCCGCGGTGCAGGGAATCCGCGACCTGCTGGGCCTCACCGCGGGCGCGCCGATTCCCGTGGCAGCCATCGAGGCGGTGAAGATGGGCACGACGGTGGCCACCAATGCGCTGCTCGAGCGCAAGGGTGAGCGCACGGTACTGGTGATCACGCGCGGGTTCGCCGATGCGCTGCGCATCGGCTACCAGAACCGTCCCAAGCTCTTCGTGCGCCGCATCGAGCTTCCCACGATGCTCTACGAGCGCGTGATCGAGGTCGACGAGCGCGTCGCTGCGCGGGGCGAGATCGTGCGCCCGCTCGATCTCGCGGCCGCGGAGACCGCATTGCGCGCGGCCCGGGGCGACGGCATCCGTGCGGCCGCGATCGTGCTGATGCATGGCTATCGTTTCCCGGCGCACGAGCAGGCGCTCGCCGACCTCGCACGCACCATCGGCTTCACGCAGGTGTCGGTGTCGTACGAGGTGAGCCCGCTGATGAAGCTCGTGTCGCGCGGCGATACCACGGTGGTCGACGCCTACCTGTCGCCGATATTGCGCCGCTACGTCGAGCGCGTGGAGCGGCTGCTGGGCGCGGAAGGCGGCACGCTGAACCTGCAGTTCATGCAGTCGAGTGGGGGATTGACCGATGCGCATCGCTTCCAGGGCAAGGATGCGATCCTTTCCGGTCCCGCGGGAGGCATCGTGGGCGCGGTGGAAGTGTCGCGGCTGGCGGGTTTCGATCGCATCATCGGTTTCGACATGGGCGGAACGTCCACCGACGTGACGCACTGGGCGGGCCAGTATGAGCGAGCCTTCGTGACAGAGGTCGCCGGCGTACGGTTGCGTGCGCCCATGATGAGCATCCATACGGTAGCCGCGGGCGGCGGGTCGATCTGCAGCTTCGATGGCGCGCGCTTTCGCGTGGGGCCGGAATCCGCCGGTGCCAATCCCGGTCCGGCCGCGTATCGCCGTGGGGGCCCTCTCACCGTCACCGACTGCAACGTGATGGTCGGCAAGATCGATCCCGATCTCTTTCCTGCGCTCTTCGGCCCCGAGGGCAACGAGGCGCTCGATGCCGCCATCGTGCGCACGAAGTTTGCGGCGCTGGCGCAGGAGGTGTCGGCGCGGACCGGCATCGTGCGCACGCCCGAGGAGATCGCCGACGGCTTCCTCGCGATCGCGGTCGAGAACATGGGCAACGCGATCAAGCACATCTCCGTGCAGCGCGGCTACGACGTCACCGAGTACACGCTATGCTGCTTCGGCGGCGCCGGCGGCCAGCACGCCTGCCTCGTGGCGGACGCGCTCGGCATGACGCGCGTGTTCATCCATCCGTTCGCTGGCGTGCTCTCCGCCTACGGCATGGGCCTCGCCGACGTACGGGCGCTGCGGCAGGAGGCGCTGGAGGCCACGCTGTCGGAGGCGGCGCTGGCGGCGGCGGATGCCTCCTTCGCGCGTCTCGAGGCGCAGGCGCGCGGCGAGATCGCGGCGCAGGGGATCGCCGCCACGCGCATCGACTGCGCGCGCATGCTCCATGTGAAGTACGACGGCACCGATACGACGCTCGAGCTGCCGCTGGCCGCCGCGGTGGCGCCCATCGTGGAAGACTTCGAGCGCCGTTACCGCCAGCAATACGGCTTTCTCATGCCCGGCCGCAGCCTCGTGATCGAGGCGATCGCCGTGGAGGCGGTGGGGCGCAGCGAATCGGCCGCCGATTTCATCCCGGCCTTCGCGCCGCGCAGCGGTGCGCTCGCGCCGATCGCGCAGCGGCGTACCTACATGGCGGGCGCGTTCCGCGACACGCCGGTGTACGAGCGCGAGGACCTGCGCCCGGGCGATGCGATCGACGGCCCCGCGATCATCCGCGAGCGCAATGCCACCACGATCGTGGAGCCCGGCTGGCGCCTCACCCTTACCGCGCGCGACGACGTGATTCTCGAGCGCGTGGAGGCCGTGCAGCGGGCGCATGCGATCGGCACCACCGCCGATCCGGTGCTGCTCGAGGTCTTCAACAATCTCTTCATGGCGATCGCCGAGCAGATGGGCGTGACGCTCGCCAACACGGCGTACTCCGTCAACATCAAGGAGCGCCTCGATTTCTCCTGCGCCCTGTTCGACCGCGAGGGGAACCTCATCGCCAACGCCCCGCACATGCCGGTGCACCTGGGCTCGATGGGCGAGTCGGTGCGCACGATCATCGACCGCCGCGCGGGCACCATGCTGCGCGGCGACGTCTTCGTGCTGAACGCGCCCTACAACGGCGGCACGCACCTGCCCGACGTGACGGTCATCGCACCGGTGTTCCTCGACGACGCCACGCCCGAGTTCTACGTCGCCTCGCGCGGCCATCACGCCGACATCGGTGGCATCACGCCCGGCTCGATGCCGCCCGATTCGAAGCACGTGGAGGAGGAGGGCGTGCTGCTCGACAACGTGCAGCTCGTGGCGCAGGGGCGCTTCCTCGAGGACGAGATGCGTGCGCTGCTCGCGGGCGGACGCTATCCCTCGCGCAACGTCGACCAGAACCTGGCCGACCTGCGCGCGCAGGTGGCGGCCTGCGCCAAGGGCGCGGAGGAGCTCGCCAAGATGGTGGGCCACTTCGGCCTGCCCGTGGTGCGCGCCTACATGCAGCACGTGCAGGACAACGCCGAGGAAGCGGTGCGCCGCGTGCTGGACGTGCTCACCGACGGCAGCTTCGAATACGAGCTCGACAGCGGCGCGCGCATCGCCGTGCGCATCGGCATCGACCGTGCGCAGCGCGAGGCGGTGATCGATTTCACCGGCACGAGCGCGCAGCAGCCGACCAACTTCAATGCGCCGTCGGCCGTGTGCAAGGCCGCGGTGCTTTACGTGTTCCGCACGCTCGTCGATGACGAGATCCCGATGAACGCGGGGTGCCTCAAACCCCTGCGCATCGTGATCCCCGACGGCTCGATGATCCGTCCGCACTATCCGGCGGCGGTGGTGGCCGGCAATGTCGAGACCTCGCAGGCCATCACCGACACGCTCTACGGCGCGCTCGGGGTGCTCGCGGCCTCGCAGGGCACGATGAACAACTTCACGTTCGGCAACGACCGCTACCAGTATTACGAGACGATCGCCGGGGGCGCGGGTGCGGGGCCCGGCTTCGATGGGGCGTCGGCGGTGCAGACGCACATGACCAACTCGCGCCTCACCGATCCGGAGGTGCTCGAGTGGCGCTTTCCCGTGCGCCTCGAGTCCTTTGCGATCCGCCATGGCAGCGGTGGCGCGGGCGCGCATCGTGGTGGCGATGGCACGGTGCGGCGCATGCGTTTCCTGGAGGCGATGACCGCCGTGATCCTCGCCAACCATCGGCGCGTGGCGCCGTTCGGGGCCCAAGGTGGGGCGCCGGGGGCGGTGGGGCGGAACTGGGTCGAGCGCGTGGATGGCAGCCGTGTGGACTTCGGGGCCACGCACAAGGTGGAGATGGGGGCGGGGGATGTCTTCGTCATCGAGACGCCTGGAGGCGGGGGCTTCGGAACGCCGGTCTGAGGCAGGCGTCGGTTGCGCCCCTTCTGGCAGGCTGATGGGCCCTCCAATAGCCATTCCGAGCGAAGTCCCATAGCGATCGACGAATGCCGCGTCTCGGTCGTTGACTATATTTAAAGCGCATAAACGGCTTCCTAGAGGCCGTTAAGTCGCCTAAGATATAGTGCATGAAACCCTCCGGTCTCAGTGCCGCTTCTCGCGAACAGCTCAGCCGCCTGCTACGCGCCA
>CAZUGY010000059.1:0-23230 GCA_964620265.1 uncultured Alcaligenaceae bacterium | reverse complement strand
TGCATTGCAGGACGTGCGCGGCGTCAAGGGCGTGCTGAGCGCCGCCCGGCGCTAGCGTTTTCCGCTCGTTGCCGGCCGCGGGTGGCGCGCGCGCCTGCCTCGCGGCGGTGCGGGGGCGCTCCGAGTTGAGGCACGCCGCCACCTGGCGGCCACGGCGAAGGTCGCAGCTCCCCGCGGGGCTCCGGCAGTGCTAAACCATTGAATTGTTATGAATCAATGGGTTGTCGTTGTACTCCAGGAGTTTGCTGCGCCGCAGCGCGGTGGCTCGCCGCTTGCTATGGTCGTGGCATGTGCACTCGATCCGCTAACCGATGCTGCGCGTGATGCTCGTGGAGGACTCGACGCGGGACGTGAGCCTCCTCGAAGACGGGCTGCGCCGCGCGGGCTACGACGTGATCGAAGTGGCCGCCAATGCGGCGGCGTTGCTCGATCGCATCGCGGCCACGCAGCCCGACGTCATCATCATCGACAGCGACTCGCCCACGCGCGACACGCTCGAGATGCTCGCCTTCGTGCATGCGCGCCAGCCGCGGCCGATCGTGGTGTTCACCGAGGATCGCGACAACAGGACGATCCAGGCGGCGCTGAAGGCGGGTGTGACCGCGTACATCGTGGCGGGGATGCATCCGGACCGGCTGCAACCGATCCTCGACGTGGCCGTCGCCCGCTTCGAGCAGGATCGCGCCCTGCGCGAGGAATTGAGGTCGACGCAGGATCGGCTTGCGGAGCGCAAGGTGATCGAGCGCGCGAAAGGCATCGTGATGAAGCAGAGGGGCGCGGGTGAGGAAGAAGCCTACGCCGTGATGCGCAAGCTCGCGATGGATCGCAACAAGCGCATCCTCGAGATCGCGCAGCAGATCATCGATGTGTCCGACTTGCTCGGCTAAAGCGCGCGCCCGTTGCTGGTGCGAAGGCGTGCACGGCGCACATCATGAGTGCACGCGAGCCTGTGTGGCGCGCCGCGACCAGGACAAGCGAATCGAATCGGATCAATGCGTTACGTGCGTTCCACGACGTGGCACGGATCTAGCTAACTTGCGAGTGCGAGCCGCCACGATGGCGGGCTCGCAGGGTCTTGCAGCCAACGGCGGTTGCTGATCCCGACAACGGCGTTGAGTGCCTCCCGCGCGTCCTTTCCTTGAAGGCGATGCGGCGATGGTCACCCAGCGCCGTTTTTGTTTTTGAGACGTTGCTTTCGACGATTCGACGATGCGTACCGAGGACACTTCATGGAACTGCACGATGCAACCCCCGCCAGCGATGCCGCTGCAGCGCCCGACACCACCGCGCGTCCTCAGCGCCGGCGCCTCATCGGCGCCGCCGTTGCGGGCGGCATCATGAGCCTCGTCGATCCCGCGATCCGCGCCGGCGCGTGGGCGCAAGGCTCCGATGCACCGGAAAAGAAGGAAGTGAAGATCGGCTTCATTCCGCTCACCGATTGCGCGTCGGTGGTGGTGGCGTCGGTGCTGGAGTTCGACAGGAAGTACGGCATCAGGATCGTGCCGAGCAAGGAAGCCTCGTGGGCCGGCGTGCGCGACAAGCTCGTCAACGGCGAGCTCGATGCGGCGCACGTGCTCTACGGCCTCGTCTACGGCGTGCAGATGGGTATCGGAGGCCCCAGGAAGGACATGGCCGTGCTGATGAACCTCAACAACAACGGCCAGGCGATCACGCTTTCCAACCAGCTGAAGGACAAGGGCGCTACCGATGGCGCGAAACTCAAGTCGCTCATCGACCGCGAGAAGCGCGATTACACCTTCGCGCAGACATTCCCCACCGGCACGCACGCGATGTGGCTCTACTACTGGCTCGCATCCAACGGCATCCATCCCTTTGCCGACGTGAAGACGATCGTGGTCCCGCCGCCGCAGATGGTGGCCAACATGCGCGTGGGGAACATGGATGGCTTCTGCGTGGGCGAGCCGTGGAACAACCGCGCCATCCACGACAGGATCGGCTTCACCGCCGAGACCACGCAGGGCATCTGGAAGGACCACCCCGAGAAGACGCTCGGTACCACGCTCGAGTTCGTGCAGAAGAATCCGAACACCGCCCGCGCGATGACGGCGGCGATCCTCGATGCCTCGAAGTACATCGACGTGATGGCCAACCGCAAGAAGGTGGCCGGGATCATCGCCGACAAGTCGTACGTGAACTGTCCGGTCGAGGTGATCGACCAGCGCCTCGAAGGCGTGTACGACAACGGCATCGGCAGGAAGTGGAACGACCCCGACTACATGAAGTTCTACAGCGACGGGGCCGCCAATTACCCGTATCTGTCCGACGGCATGTGGTTCCTCACGCAGCACAAGCGCTGGGGGTTGCTCAAGGACGATCCCGACTACCTCGCCGTGGCGCAAAAGGTGAACCAGATCGAGATCTACAAGCAGGCCGCCACGGCCACGAACACCCCGCTGCCCAAGGATCCGATGCGCACGTCGAAGCTCATCGACGGCGTGGTGTGGGACGGCAGGAATCCCAAGGCCTATGCCGCGGGCTTCAGGATCAAGGGACAGGGAGCCTGACATGAGCGCAAGCGTGATTGCCCTGGTGGCGCCGGCGCAGGATGCCGCCGCCGGATCGAATTCCGTGCCGTATCCGCAGGTGGCCAACGCGCCGCGCGCGGGTGTCGTCGTGGACGACGCGCAGGAGGCGGCGGACCGCGCCGCCGCCTGGCTCGCCGCGGAACTGCGCCGCGAACAGGTGCGGGGATGGTTGCTGACGTTCCTGCCACCGCTCCTCGGCATCGCCTGCTTCGTGGGACTGTGGGCGCTGGTGTCGATGAGCTCGCCGCAGCTGCCCTCGCCCGTGAAGACGTTCCACTCCGCGGTCGCGGTGTTCAGCGACCCCTTCTACAGCAAGGGACCCAATGACCAGGGCATCGGCTGGAACATCCTGGCCTCGCTCTCGCGCGTGGGGATCGGCTTCGGCCTCGCTGCGCTCGTGGGCATCCCGCTCGGCTTCATCCTCGGCCGCTTCACGTTCGCCCACCGGATGGCGGCGCCGATCATCAGCCTCCTGCGTCCGGTGTCACCGCTCGCGTGGCTGCCGATCGGGCTCATGGTGTTCAAGTCCGCCAATCCCGCCGCCATCTGGGTGATCTTCATCTCGAGCATCTGGCCGATGGTGATCAACACGGCGGTGGGCGTGCAGCGCGTACCGCAGGACTATCTCAACGTGGCGCGGGTGCTGAACCTCTCCGAGTGGAAGGTGATGACGCGCATCCTCTTCCCCGCCGTGCTGCCCTACATGCTCACCGGCGTGCGGCTGGCCATCGGCGTCGCCTGGCTCGTGATCGTGGCGGCGGAGATGCTGACCGGAGGCGTGGGCATCGGCTTCTGGGTGTGGGACGAATGGAACAACCTCAACGTCGAGCACATCCTCATCGCGATCTTCGTCGTCGGGATCGTGGGGCTGCTCCTCGAGCAGGCGCTGATCCTGCTCGCCCGCCGCTTCAACTACGCGTAGGGAGACCGCCATGCAACCGAGCTCATTCGTCGAGAGCGGCGCTGCCAGCCGTGCGGTGGACGCCCCGGAGTACGTGCGCGTCGAGCGTGCGGGCAAGACTTTCAAGACCAGGCGCGGCCCTTTCGTGGCGCTGCGCGACATCGACCTGTCCGTGCGCAAGGGCGAGTTCATCGCGCTGATCGGGCACTCGGGTTGCGGCAAGTCGACGTTGCTGAATCTCATCGCCGGACTCACCGAAGCCTCCACCGGCGTGCTCCTGTGCGCCGGCCGCGAAATCGCAGGCCCGGGTCCCGATCGCGGGGTGGTCTTCCAGAACCACTCGCTGCTGCCCTGGCTCACCTGCTTCGGCAACGTCCACCTCGCCGTCGAGCGCGTGTTCGGCGAGCGCGAGAGCAAGGCGGACCTCGCGCGCCGCACGCACGAGGCCTTGCAGCTCGTGGGGCTCACGCACGCCGAGCACAAGCTGCCGCACGAGGTGTCGGGCGGGATGAAGCAGCGCGTGGGCATCGCCCGTGCGCTCGCGATGCAGCCCAAGGTGCTGCTGCTCGACGAGCCCTTCGGCGCGCTCGATGCGCTCACCCGTGCCCGGCTGCAGGACGAGCTCATGAAGATCGTGCAGGCCGCCGGGAGCACGGTGATCATGGTCACGCACGACGTCGACGAAGCGGTGTTGCTGGCCGATCGCATCGTGATGATGACCAATGGCCCCGCCGCGACGATCGGCGAGATCGTGGACGTGGACCTGCCGCGGCCGCGCGACCGCGTGGAGATGGCGGAGGACCCGCGCTACCACCATCATCGCACGGCGGTGCTCGACTTCCTCTATCGCCGCCAGGCGCACGTCGAGGCGGCCTGATCGTGAATGCGCGCGTCCCCTTGACCCGTCCCCGCCTCGTGGTGGTCGGCAACGGCATGGCCGGCATGCGTACGGTGGAGGAGCTCCTGAAGCTTTGTCCCGATACGTACGAGATCACCGTCTTCGGCAGCGAGCCGCATCCCAACTACAACCGCATCCTCCTCTCGCCGGTGCTGGCGGGTGAGCAGACGGTCGAGGAGATCATCCTCAATCCGCGCCAGTGGTATGCGGACAGCGGCATCGCGCTGCACGCGGGCAGTACCGTCACGCGCATCGACCGCGCGCGGCGGGTGGTGGAGGCCTCCGACGGCACCCGCGTGCCCTACGACCGCCTGCTGCTCGCCACGGGCTCGGTGCCGTTCATCCTGCCGGTGCCGGGTGCGGATTTGCCAGGGGTCATCACCTACCGCGACATCGCCGATACCGAGGCGATGATCGCCGCCGCGCGCGAGCATCGGCACGCGGTGGTGATTGGCGGCGGCCTGCTGGGCCTCGAGGCTGCGAATGGCCTGAGGCTCCGTGGCATGGACGTCACCGTCGTCCATCTCATGCCGTGGCTCATGGAGCGGCAGCTCGACCGCACCGCCGCGGAGATGCTGCAGAAATCGCTGGAGGCCAAGGGGCTCGCGTTTCGCCTCGAAGCGAAGACCGAGGCCCTCGTCGCTGGCGAGTCCGGCCGCGTGGCGCACGTGAGGCTCGCCTCGGGCGAGCTGCTGCCGGCCGACCTCGTGGTGATGGCGGTGGGCATCCGGCCCAACTTCACGCTCGCGCAGCAGGCGGGTCTGCATTGCGACCGCGGCATCGTGGTGAACGACACGCTGCAGACCTTCGATCCCCGCATCTACGCCATCGGCGAGTGCGTCGCGCATCGCGGCCGCAGCTACGGGCTCGTGGCGCCGCTCTTCGAGATGGCGCGCGTGTGCGCCAACCATCTCGCGGGCTACGGCATCGGCCGCTACGTCGGCTCGCAGGTATCCACCAAGCTCAAGGTCACCGGCGTGGATCTGTTTTCCGCCGGCGACTTCACGGGCGGCGAGGGCACGGACGACATCGTGCTCGCCGATCCCGGCGCAGGCATCTACAAGCGGCTCGTGATCCGCGACGACAAGCTCGCGGGCGCCGTACTCTACGGCGATACCGCCGACGGCGCGTGGTACTTCAAGCTCGTGCGCGAAGGCCGCAGCGTGGCGGACATCCGCGACCGGCTGATGTTCGGCGAGGCCAACCTGGGTGACACCGGGCACGAGGGGCAGTCACGTGCGCTGTCGATGACCGACGACGCCGAAGTGTGCGGCTGCAACGGCGTGTGCAAGGGCACGATCGTCAAGGCCATCAAGGAGAAGGGCCTCTTCACGCTCGACGACGTGCGCAAGCACACGAAGGCGTCGTCCTCCTGCGGCTCGTGCACCGGCCTCGTGGAACAACTCCTCATGGCGACCGCGGGCGGCGATTACTCGGCGCCCACCAGGCAGAAGCCGGTGTGCGCCTGCACCGACCGCACGCACCAGGACGTGCGCGACGCCATCCGCGCGAAGCATCTCCTCTCCATCCCCGAGACGATGCGCGCGCTCGACTGGCGCACGCCCAACGGCTGTGCCTCCTGCCGTCCCGCGCTCAACTACTACCTCATCTCGACCTGGCCGAAGGAGGCCATCGACGATCCGCAGTCGCGCTTCATCAACGAGCGCGCGCACGCCAACATCCAGAAGGACGGCACCTATTCGGTGATCCCGCGCATGTGGGGCGGCGAGACGTCGTCCGCCGAGCTGCGCCGCATCGCCAACGTGGTGGACAAGTACCGCATCCCGACGGTGAAGGTCACGGGCGGCCAGCGCATCGACCTCCTCGGCATCAGGAAGGCCGATCTCCCCGGTGTATGGGCCGACCTCGACATGCCTTCGGGCCACGCCTACGCCAAGGCGCTGCGCACGGTGAAGACCTGCGTGGGCAGCGAATGGTGCCGCTTCGGCACGCAGGACTCCACTGCCATGGGCAAGGCGCTCGAGCGCGCGCTGTGGCGCATGTACGCGCCGCACAAGGTCAAGCTCGCGGTGTCGGGCTGCCCGCGCAACTGCGCGGAGTCGGGCATCAAGGACGTGGGCGTCATCGGCGTGGATTCCGGCTGGGAGATCTACGTGGGCGGCAACGGCGGCATCAAGACCGAGGTCGCGCAGTTCCTCGTCAAGGTGAAGACGCCGGAAGAGGTGCTCGAATACAGCGGCGCCTTCCTGCAGCTCTATCGCGAGGAAGGCTTCTACCTCGAGCGCACCGTGCACTACCTCTCGCGCGTCGGTCTCGAGCACGTGAAGCAGCGGGTGCTGGCGGATGCCGAGAACCGGCAGGCGCTGTGGGAGCGCCTGCAGTTCACGCTCGACGGCGAGCCCGACCCGTGGCACGAGATCGCCAAGGCGCGCGTGGATCTGCGCCAGTTCCAGCCGATGGTGATGCAATGACGATCACCGCGAGACAGATCGCGATCCAGCCTGCCATGGCGCGTCCGCCGGTGGCGCCCGCCTTCACCCGCGTGTGCATGCTCGCGGAGCTGCCAGTGCAGGGCGCGCGCGTGATCGAGCGACCCGGTCATCCCGACGGCAACGTCGCCGTGTTCCGCACCGCCGACGATCGCGTGTTCGCCGTGCGCGACCGCTGTCCGCACAAGGGCGGGCCGCTGTCGCAGGGCATCGTGTTCGGCGATCGCGTAGCGTGTCCGCTGCACAACTGGACGATCGAGCTCGCCACCGGCTGCGCGGTCGAGCCGGACACCGGCTGCACGAACGCGTATCCGGCGCGCATCGACAACGGTGACGTCTTCGTCGCCCTCGGCGACTAGCGTCGCGGCAGCCGGGCCTCACCTCGAAGATGGCCGAGACGCGCACCACCTGTCCCTACTGCGGCGTGGGCTGCGGCGTGGTCGTGGAGCACGACGCCGGCGCCATCACCGGCGTGCGTGGCGACCCCGACCATCCCGCCAACTTCGGCCAGCTTTGCACCAAGGGCCGCACGCTGCCGCTCACGGTGACGAAGGCCGCGCAATCGGCGCGGCTCACGCAGCCGCTGCGCCGCAGCGCCAAGGGCGCGCCGGCGGAAGCCGTGGGCTGGGACGATGCGCTCGACGACATCGCCGCGCGCTTCGCCCGCTGCATCGCGGAGCACGGATCCGACAGCGTGGCGTTCTACGTCTCGGGCCAGCTCCTCACCGAGGACTACTACGTCTTCAACAAGCTCGCCAAGGGGCTGGTCGGCACCAACAACATCGATACCAACTCGCGCCTGTGCATGTCGAGCGCGGTGTCGGGCTACAAGATGACGCTCGGCGCCGACGCGCCGCCCTGCTGCTACGAGGACATCGATCACGCGCGCTGCCTCTTCATCGCGGGCTCCAACACCGCCTGGGCGCATCCGATCCTCTATCGCCGCATCGAGGCGGCGAAGGCGCGCGATCCCGGGCTCAAGGTGGTGGTGGTGGATCCACGTCGCACCGACACCGCGGCGATGGCCGACCTGCACCTGGCCATCGAGCCGGGGACGGATGTCGTGCTCTTCCACGGCCTGCTGCATCTCCTCGCCTGGGACGAGCGCCTCGACCGCGACTTCATCGAGCGGCACACGGAAGGCTTTGCAGCGCTCAAGGATCTCGTGCGCGAGTACACGCCGAAGCTCGTCGCGCAGACCTGCGGGATCGCCGAAGCCGATCTCGTCAAGGCGGCGCAGTGGTTCGCGGATGGCCCCACGCTCTCCCTGTATTGCCAGGGCCTGAACCAGTCGAGCGCGGGTGCGGCCAAGAACGCCACGCTCATCAACCTGCACCTGGCCACGGGACAGATCGGCAAGCCGGGCGCGGGGCCGTTCTCGCTCACGGGCCAGCCGAATGCGATGGGCGGCCGCGAGGTCGGCGGCCTCGCCAACCTGCTCTCCGCGCATCGCGACCTTGCCGACCCTGCGCATCGCGCGGAGGTCGCCGCGTTGTGGGGTGTGAACGACGTGCCGGCAGCGCCAGGCCTCACCGCCGTCGAGCTCTTCGATGCGCTGGCGGCCGGCAAGGTGCGCATGGTGTGGATCGCCTGCACGAATCCCGCGCAGTCGCTCCCGGACCAGGCGACCGTGCGTGCGGGCCTCGCGCGCGCCGAGCTCGTGGTGCTGCAGGAAGCCTTCGCGCAGACCGAGACCGCGGCCTTCGCCGACGTGCTCCTGCCCGCCACGACATGGGGTGAGAAGGACGGCACCGTCACCAATTCCGAGCGCCGCATCTCGCGCGTGCGCGCGGCACTCGCTCCGCTCGCAGCGGCGCGGCACGACTGGCAGATCGCGGTCGACTTCGCCCGTCGCCTGGAAGCGTACCTGCGTCCGGGCGAGCCCACGCTCTTCCCCTACGGCACCCCGGCCGACGTCTTCGCCGAGCACGTGGCCACGACACGCGGCCGCGACCTCGACATCACCGGCCTCGATTACGATGTGCTGGATCGCGATGGTCCGCAGCAGTGGCCCTATCCCGCGGGCGCCACGCAAGGACGCGCGCGCCTGTACGCCGATGGCGTGTTCCCCACTCCGGACGGCCGCGCCCGCTTCGCCGCGGTGCGCTACGCGCCGGTCGCCGAGGCGGTCAATGCGCACCATCCGTTCCGCCTCAACACGGGCCGCCTGCGCGACCAGTGGCACGGCATGACACGCACCGGCTTGAGCGCGCGCCTCTATGCGCACTTGCCGGAGCCCGCGCTCGAGATGCATCCGGCCGACCTCGTGCGCCGCCAGCTGGCCGCGGGCGACCTCGTGCGGGTGGAATCGAAACGCGGCAACGTGATCGTGCCCATCGTGGCGGCCGAAACGGGCAAGCCCGGTTGCGCCTACCTCCCGATGCATTGGGGCAGCGCGACCCTCGCCGGGCGCGACAGCGCCGGCATCAATGCGGTGACGTCGAAGGCGCTGTGCCCGTCATCGAGACAACCGGAGTTGAAGCACGCCGCCGTGCGCATCACGAAGGTCGAGCTGCCGTGGCGGCTCGCGGCCTTCGGCTATGCGACGGACGACGACGGCTTCGTCGCCTTGCGCCATGCCTTGCGCGCGCACGCGGCGGAGCTCGATTTCGCGAGCGTGGTGCTGATCGGCCGCGAGCGCACCGGCGTGTTCCTGCGCGGTGCGGCGAAGGCGCCGATGGACGCCGCATGGCTCGCCGACCTCGATCGTCTCTTCGGCCTCGACCGCGCCGACACGCTCCGCTACGACGACGGCCGGCGCGGCATCGGGCGGCGCATCGGCATCGCTGCGGCGCGCCTGCGCGCCGTGCGGCTGTCGGGCGACGTCGCTTCCGAAGCATGGCTGCGCGACTGGCTCGCCGCGGGGGAAGACATCGCCGCGTTGCGCTCGCAGCTCATGGTTCCGGTGGCGGCCGCGCCCCGCGGATTCCGCGCGCGTGGGCGCGTCGTGTGCAACTGCCTCGACGTGGCCGAGCGCGAGATCGTCGATGCGCTCGCCGCCCATCCGGGATCGCCCGACGGCGCGCTCGCCGCGGTGCAGGCGAGCCTGCGCTGCGGCACACAGTGCGGCTCGTGCGTGCCCGAGTTGAAGCGCCTCGCGGCCGCGCAACGCACGGCGGCTTGAATCGCGCCACGACATTCCACGAAACGAGCCCGCCATGACACCCGCCGACCCTCCACTGCGCTCCCGCGATGCATCACCGCGGGGCCGCGTCCTTCTCGTGGGTGCCGGCCCCGGCGATCCCGAGCTCCTCACGCTGCGCGCGGTGCGGGCGCTGTCCACCGCCGACGTCGTCCTCCACGACGATCTCGTCACGGACGCCATCCTCACGCACGTGTCGCCGCGCGCGCGGATCGTGGCCGTGGGCAAGCGCGGCGGCTGCGCGTCCACACCGCAGGCGTTCATCGAGCAGCTCATGCTGCGCGAAGCCTGTGCCGGCAACGTCGTCGTGCGGTTGAAGGGCGGCGATCCCTTCGTGTTCGGACGCGGGGGCGAGGAGCAGGCGTTCCTGCGCGCGCATGGCGTGGACGTGGAAGTCGTGCCGGGCATCACGTCCGGTCTCGCGGCGCCTGCGCTCGCGGGCATCCCCGTGACGCACCGCGACGACGCCCATGGCGTCGCGCTCGTCACGGGACACGCCGCGGACGGCAGCGATCCTGACTGGACGGCGCTCGTCGCGAGCCGTCTCACGCTCGTGATCTACATGGGGATGCGCCGCGCGGAAGCCTTGCGCGCGAGTCTCCTGCGGGCCGGCATGGCGCCCGCAACGCCCGTGGCGGTCATCGCGCATGCGTCGCGGCCGCAGCAACGCGTGCTGCAGTCCACGCTCGAACGATTCGTGGAGGAGGCGCAGGCGGCCGATCTCGCGAGCCCGGCGATCATCGTCGCCGGCGATGTCGCACGCTACGCCGTGCAGGCCACGAGCGACGCGACGCAGGTCACCCGCGACGCGATCGCGCCGATGCACGCTGCGCGCCGGCGCGCGCAACGCTGATCGTCTATGCCGGCTCGCCCAGGGCCGCCGGCGCCGACGACCACGTGCGATGCAGCACGGTGAGGAGCGCGCGGATCTCCGGATCGGAGGCGCGCTGCCCGAGATGGAGGAACTTGAGCGTGGTCGGCAGCCGCACCCTGTTCCACAGCGCCACCTCGCCCGCGGCTGCCGCCTCGAGCGCGACATCCTCGCGCATCATCGTGACGCCCACGCCGGCCACGGCGAGCGAGCGCATCACGGCCTCGTTGTCGGCTTCCACGCGGCTCGCGGGCGCGCTGCCGCGCGCTGCGAAGAGCTCGTCGAGCAGGATGCGCAGCGTGCTGATCGGCGGCGAGACGATCCACGGCATCTGCACGAGCTCGTCCCACGACGCATGGCGGATGCGATCGCCCCACGCGGCGGGCGCGACGATGCGATAGGCGAAGTTGACGATGGGCACCGCCACCACGTCGGGGTGCTGGCGATTGCCGTAGTAGAAGGAGGCGTCGAGCTCGCCGTCGCGCACCTTGTCGAAGGCTTCGCCGGACACCTCGTGGTGGATCTCGATCTCGAGCAGTGGATGCGTGTGCAGCGCATGCGCCAGGAACTCACCCACGCGGGTGAATTCGGGATCGGAGACGGTACCCACGCGCACCCGCCCGATCACCTCGCCCTGGAGGGCGCGGGCGCGGCTGCGCAGCGCCTGTGCGGCATCCAGCACGTTTTCCGCCGCAGGCAGGAGGCTCCGGCCGGCCGCGGTGAGCACCATCCCGCTGGAAACGCGCTCGAAGAGGCTCACCCCGAGCTCGTCCTCCAGCGCCCGGATCTGGGCGCTGACGGCAGGCTGGCTGATGTGCAGCCGCTCCGCCGCCCGGGTCAGGTGCCCGAGCTCGGCGACCGCGGCAAAGCTGCGCAGCTGGTAGAGCTCCATGTCAGTTGAGGGCCTCGAGAGGCACCGTTGTCAAGGCTGCATTCTACTACAATGTTGCGTTGCATCAAAGTCTTATCGAAGCATCATCGGGACAAATGGCCTTGATCCAAAGAGACGATTTGCAGACGCCGGCACGCGCTCCTATCGTGTGATTGTGCATTGCACCATCGATGCGCGAATCCGCGACGGCCCACGAGGCCCCGCCCTTTGGAGAATGCCATGAAGTTGAATCACGCCTTTCCCGACAACAGCCTGCTGGGCAGCGTCCTCTCGCTTGCCCATGCCACCTTCTACGACACGCTGCCGTCCAATGCGGACCGCCGCGCGCCGGTGGCCCCCGCGACCGCCTATCCGCCCAAGCGCGCGGGCTTCATCGGCCGCTCCCTGGCCGCGATGGACGACTGGTTCTTCCGCCAGCGCCAGAACGAGCGCGAAGCCTGGCTCGCGCAGTCGAGCGACCTCGCCGACCTGGAGCGCCGGATCCGCCAGCTCGAGCATCGGCCGTATTACTGAGATTGTGCCGGGGCCTGAGGCGCGTCAGATCCGCAGCGCCCCGCCGTACCCCGTGAGCTCGAGATAGCCGCGCCCCACGGGCTTGCCGTCGCGCAGCGCGCGCACCGCGCCTTCCCAGTAGATCGTGCCCACGCTCGCGCGTGAGTCGAGCTCCTGGTCGTCGAAGAGCGGCACGAGCTCGAGTGTCGCGCTGCCGGCGGTGACGCGCATCGCCACCGGATACTCGACGCTCGTGCGTGGCGAGCGCCACGTCCGCAGCGGCGTGAAGCGCACGTCGTCCGGACGCAAGGTGGTCACGATGCCCGCGCTGTCGCGCCACGTCCCGCCGGCCCAGTACACGCCGCCGTCGCGGTTGCGGATCACGAAGGCCATCAGCGCGCCGCCGTCGTCGAGATTGATGCCCATCCAGTCCCAGCCACGCGCCTCCGGGGCCAGGTACTCGGTGGACCATTCGTGATCGAGCCAGGCGGAGCCGGTGACGTCGTGCACGGTGTTGTCGATCGTGACGGTGCCCGTGGCGGCGAGCTGCGGACGGCTGTAGTAGTGGCTCGCCTGCGTATCGCGCGGTCCCTTGCGGCTCCATCCCGCGTCGCCTTGCGGCAGCAGCGGCGCGCGCGGCGCGAAGCGCAGCGCGACGGCGAAATCGCGCGCAGTCACGCGCGCGGTGTAGACGTCGCTCGCACGCGCGAGCGACCAGTCGCCGATCGTGACGTGCGTGTCATCCTCGCTCGCCTGCGCGAGGCCGAAGCCGCCGCGTGCCGCGCGCTGGTCGTGGCGCAGCTTGCCCTGCGCGGGATCGGCGATGGCCGCATGCGCGAAGAAGAGCTGCGTAGGCGCGAAGCGGCTCGTGCTTCCTTCCGCGATGCCGGGACGATGCCGGAAGAAGGTCACCTGCACGCCGAGGTCGCGGCCCGGTGGCGTCGTGTCGTCGCGCAGCCAGCCGGTGATGTACCACCACTCGGTGCGGAAGTCGGGATGGCTGCCGTGGTCGCGGGGAAATTCGAGCGGACGCGGCACCACGAGCGGATACACGGCGGTACGACCCTGCGCGCTCGCGCGCTCCGGTGCTTGTTCGCCCTGGGGAGGAGCCGGCGGGCTCACGTCCGCGCGCGCGAGGGGACAGCGCGCCATGAGCGCCGCCGCGAGCCCTCCCGCGAGCACGGCGCGTCGCGCCGTCACCAGTCGTCCTTCACCGCCGCCACGGCGTCGTGACGCAGCGCCTGCCGCGCGCTCGCGAGCGAGGTGAGCGCCGCCGCCACCAGCAGCGCGCCGGCAAGCGTGGCGAGCAGGCCCACGGGGAGCGTGAGGTCCATGCTCCAGTGAAACGACTGCCGGTTCACGACATGCACGAGGATCACGGCGAGCACGCCCCCGAGCGCGATGCCCGCGACGAGCCCGATGCCCGTCATGAGCGTTCCCTCGGTGACGAGCATGCCCGCGATTTGCCGTCGCGTCATCCCGAGGTGCAGCAGCATGCCGAGCTCACGCCGGCGCGCGACGATGGAGGCGCCGAACGCGGACGACAGCCCCGCGAGGCCGATCACGATCGCCACCGCGAGCAGCGCATACGTCACCGCAAATGTGCGGTCGAAGATGCGCAGCGAGATCGCGCGCAACTCGCCCGGCGTTGCCAGCGTCATGCGCGCGGCCTCGGGAAGCGCCTGCACGAGCGCACGCGCGAAGTCTTCGGGTGCCGTCCCTTGCGCCAGCGTGATCGCCGCCTCGGTGGCGACGTGGTCGCCGGTGAGCCGCACATACGCCGCGCGATCGATCACGAGAGCGCCCTGCTGGCGCGCGTAATCGCGGAAGATTCCGGCCACGGTGAATTCGTGCGTCGCACCGCCGAGCGGGATCGAAACGCGCGCCCCGGGACGCCAGCCGGTGGCATCGGCCGCCGCCTCGCTCGCCCACAGCGCGGGGGCATCGCCCGCGCGCGGCGCGTGCGGCTCGCCCACCAGCACGAGCACGCGCGCAGGATCCGTGGCGGGGAGATCGCGCGCGAGGAGCAGAACGCGGGGCGCGCCGGGTACGAGCGGCACGCCCTGCGTGCGGGCGAAGGCCACGCTCGCCACACCCGGCACGCGGGCCATGCGCTGCTGCGCATCGGCTGCGAGGTAGCCGCTGTCACCCGCGGCACCGGCGCGCACGTAGACGTCCGCCGGCAGCACCTGCACGAGCCACGCCATGAGCGAGTCGCGGAACGACGCGACCATGATCGCCATCGACACCATGAGCGCGACGCTCGCCACGATGGCGGCGAGGCTCACGCCGGCCTCCCCGGGCGTCGCGCGCAAGCGTGCGATGGCGAGCGTCACGGGCACGGCGCGCGGCGAGGGCAGTTGCACAGCCGCAGGAGGCGAGGGACGGACCGCCGCGGCGCCTGCCCCAGGCGCAGACGCGCGCACGCTCGACGGCGGCCCGGCGCTGTGGGTTCCTGCCACCGCAGAGGCACGTGATCCCGCGAGCACGATGGCCACGATCCAGGGCAGCACGAGCAAGGTCCCTGCGAGCAGCAGCGCCATTGCCACGTATCCGAACAGCGGCAAGCCATCGACCGGTGGCAGCCACGCGCATGCCATCCCCGCCGCGAGCAGCCCGAGCGCGAGGCGAGGGGACCGAAGCCGCCACGACGTGTCGATGCCCGCACCGGCCTTCAGCGCCGAGGCGGGTGCCGCGCGCGCAATCGCGCGCGCCGGCAGGTAGCTGCCGAGCGCTGCCACCGCCACACCCAGCGCCACGAAGGCGATCGCCGCCTGCGCGCTCACCGCGAGTCCCGGCGCCACGCCACGGAAGTAGCCGGCACCGAGGTCACCGCCGAAGGCCTGCAGCACCACCGCGGCAAGCGCGTAGCCCGCGGCCAGCCCCAGCACCGCGCCCGCGAGCCCCACGAGCGCGCCTTCGCTCACGAGTCGGCGCGTGAGCTCGCGCCGCGTGACGCCCAGCGCGCGCAGCAGCGCGAGCTGCGCGCGCCGGCGCACGATCGACAGCGTCTGCGTGGCAAAGACGAGCAGGCCGCCCGTGAAGAGCGCCACCAGCGCCAGCACGTCGAGGTTCACGCGATACGCGCGCGACATGCGCAGCGCGCTGTCGGCATTGGCGTCGGGGGTGGCCACCGTCACGTCGGCGGGCAGCATCGCGGCGAGCCGCGCGCTCACCTGTGCGAGTGCCGCGCCCGGACGCACGCGCACGTCGATGCGCGAGATCCGTCCTGCGCGGCCGAAGGCATCCTGCGCAGCGGCGATGTCCATCACGCCGAAGCGCTGCGCATTCGCCGCCGGCAGCAGCCCACCCACCACGAGCGGCACGGCGGCGAGGCCGCTCTGCACTTCGATCGTGGTATCCGTCGTCACGTCGAGCGCGCGGGCGGCGGGAGGCGAGAGGAAGATGCGTCCCGGCCGCAGGAGGTCGAGCGGATCGGCGCCCTCACCGATGAGCGCGGGCGTCACGGCGGCTGCGCGGAAGGCGTCGATGCCGTAGATGCGCAGCGCTTCCTCGCGTCCCTCGAGGCGCGCGTCCACCTCGACCACGGGACTTGCCACGGCCACGTCCGGGTCGCGCGCCACGCGCGCGTAGGCGGTCTCGTCGAAGCCGTTGCGCGGACCGTGTATCTCGAGATCGGCGGTGCCCGCGAGGGTGCGCAGCGCGCTGCCGAATTCCTCGACCGCCGAGGCATTGACCAGTGCCACCGCGAAGCCCAATCCCACGCCGAGCGCGATGGCACCGATCGCGAGCGCGAGACGTCCGCGCTGGTGGGCAAAGGCGCCGCCCGTCACGGCGCGCCAGGCGAGCGCAGTCGAGCTCATGAAAGGCCCCGCGGGCCAGCTCGCGGCGCGCTCACGACCCCTCCGCGTTGGCGCGCTCCGCGGCCTGTTCGCGCCGGTCGAGCGCGCTCACGATCCCGCCGCTTCCACGAGCCCCGCCGCGCCCAGCGTCACGCTGCGATCCGCAAGCGCCGCCGCCGCACGCGAATGCGTCACGAGCAGGCACGTGGCGCCTTCCGCCTGCACGCGCTCGCGCAGCAGCGCCAGCACTGCCGTGGCACTGGCCGGGTCGAGGTTGCCGGTCGGCTCGTCGGCGAGCACGATCGCGGGACGATGCACGAGTGCGCGCGCGATCGCCGTGCGCTGCAGCTCGCCGCCGGAAAGCTCGCGCGGCATGCTGGCACCGCGGTCCGCGAGACCCACCGCACGCAGCATGTCATGCACGCGCGCTGCGGCCGCCGCGCCCGGCTGGCCGAGCAGCGCCAGCGGCAGCATCACGTTCTGCGCGACTGTGAGATAGGGCAGCACGTGAAAGGCCTGGAACACGAAGCCCACACGCTCGCGGCGGAAATGCGTGAGCGCGTCGTCGTCGAGCGCGCCCAAGACCACGCCGTCCACGGTCACGCTGCCGGCGTCGGGCCGGTCGAGGCCGGCCACGAGGTTGAGTAGCGTCGACTTGCCGGTGCCCGACTCGCCCACGATCGCCACGAGCTCGCCCGCGGCCACGTCGAGCGTCACGCCGGCGAGCACCGTGCGCGGTGGCGGGCCGGCGAAAGTGCGCGTGACGCGCTCGAGATGGATCACCCGAAGAAAACGGCGCGACGCCGCGTCAGCGCTCGGTGCGCGTGATCGCCGCCAGCGCCCCCACGTGATCCGACGCGAGCCTGGCGGGCGAATCGGATTCGAAGCCCAAGTCCTTCACGAGGCCGTCGGCGATGCCGTAGACCCAGCCGTGCAGCGTGAGCGCCTGCCCGCGCGCCCACGCATCGTGCACGATCGTCGTGCGCGCGACGTGCGCCACCTGCTCGAGCACGTTGAGCTCGCACAGGCGGTCCACCACCGCATCCTCGTCGGGCAGGGTGGAGAGGAACGCGGCGTGACGCTCCGCCACGTCCTGCACGTGCCGCAGCCAGTTGTCGATGAGGCCGAGCGGACGCCCCTGGCGCGCCGCGCGCACGCCGCCGCAGCCGTAGTGGCCCACCACGATCACGTGCTCCACGTGCAGCACGTCGACGGCGTATTGCAGGACCGACAGGCAGTTGAGGTCGGTGTGCACCACCACGTTGGCCACGTTGCGGTGGACGAAGAGCTCGCCGGGCAGGAGATCGACGATCTCGTTGGCCGGCACGCGGCTGTCCGAGCACCCGATCCACAGGTACTTCGGATGCTGCTGCGCGGTGAGACGCTGGAAGAAGTCCGGCTCGGCCTCGTGGATCTGCCGTGACCAGGCCCGGTTGCGCGCGAGCAGATGGGAAATCGACGACATCGGCGGGGGCGAAGGGAGGTGGGGAGACGTCGATCATACCGGCTGGTTGCGGCGCGGCCGCGCGTATCGCCCCGCGCCCCGCGTCAGATCGGGGCGGCAGCGAGGCCGCCCGGCGCCGCAGGCGATGAATGATGTTATGGAACAGCATGTTAGAAGCCATCCGCCGGACCGATGGCGCCGATCCGAAATAACAATTGGCCCTCGGGCAGGGGAGTCCCTATGTTGTCGTTGTGCGTCGCACCAAAAGTGCAGGGCGCCAACGACTCAAAGGAGTACTTCCATGGCAACCAGCCAAGTCATCCCTCTTGCGGCCAACCGTGCCGCGCCCGTGTCCCGCAACGGTGGACCGCAATCGCCCGCGCCCCGCAATCGCGTGGTCGCCTTCTTCGTGGCCATCGCGGACGTGTTCCGTGAAGCGCGCGAGCTCGAGCTGCGCATGCTCGGCGAGGGTCGTTACCGCCATTTCGGCGAGTCCTGATCCTTGCAAGCCGTTCACGCGAAAGGAAGTTTCATGGCAACCCTGGCCCGGCATGTTCCCGCCATCGCCGCAGGCGAAACCCGCGGTGCGATCGCGAAAGCCCACCGGGCCTCCATCGGGTCGCGGTGGGCGGCCGAGGTCGCCTTCGCGCTAGGCCTCCTTGCGGCCTGCGTGGCCGTGCTCGCCTTGCGTATGGCCTTCGTGCCGCTGGGGCTCATGCCCCGCGACCTCGCGTTCACCGGCGCGGGCGTCGCCACGCTTGCCGCGATCGCGGGATTCGCAGGCTCGGTCCGGCTGCGCAAGCGCGACGCGATCGACGCCTAGATCAGCCCCTCGAGGATCTGTACGTCCACGAGCGCCCCTGCCGGCACGTCGCCCGTGTCGACGGGAAGCACGATGAAGCAGTTCGCGCGCGACATGGACGAGAGGATGCCCGATCCCTGCTCGCCGGTCGTGCGCACCTCGTAGCCCGTCCCGGTGCTCGAGAGCATCCCGCGCTGGAACTCGGTACGTCCGGGGGCCTTGCGGATCGGTGCGGCGAGCCGCGCCTTGAAGAGCGGCACCGGCAGGACGTTGCGACGACCCTGCAGGAGCATGAGGGCATCGCGCACGAACTGGTAGAACGTGACCATCACCGACACCGGGTTGCCGGGGAGGCCGAAGAAGTGGGCCGTGCCGATGCGGCCGTAGGCGAGGGGACGTCCCGGCTTCATCGCGATCTTCCAGAAGAGTACTTCGCCCAGCTTGTCGAGCAGCGATTTCACGTAATCGGCCTCGCCCACCGATACGCCGCCCGAGGTGATCACCACATCCGCGCTCGCCGCGGCCGTCGCGAAGGCGGCTTCGAGCTGGGCGGGAACGTCGGGCACCACGCCCATGTCGAGCGTTTCGCATCCGAGCCGCTGCAGCATGGCGCCGATCGTGTAACGGTTGCTGTCGTAGATCTCGCCCGGGCCGAGCGGCGTGCCGATCGAGCGCAATTCGTCGCCCGTCGAAAAGAACGCCACGCGCAGGCGCCGGTAGACGCTCACCTCGATGACACCGATCGACGCGAGCATGCCGATCTCGGCGGGATGCAGCGGTTGCCCGCGCTCGAACACCACCTGGCCCCGCGCCAGGTCCTCGCCTGCGCTCCGACGGTTCTGCCCCAGCTTGGCGACCGCACCCGCGGCGATGCGCACGCCACCGTCGATCGCGGTTGTGCGCTCCTGCATCACCACCGTGTCGGCACCGAGCGGCATCACGCCGCCGGTGAAGATGCGCACGGCCTCGCCCGCACCGACCTCGCCCGTGAAGGGTGTGCCGGCGAACGATTCGCCGATACGACGCAGCGTGGTCTCGCTGCCTTCGGCGAGATCCGCAAAGCGGACCGCCCAGCCATCCATCGCCGAGTTGTCGTGACCCGGCACCGCAATGGGCGAGACGATGTCCTCGCCGAGCACGCGATCGAGCGCGGCGCGGATGTGCACGCGCTCGAGTGCCGACACCGGCGAGAGGAACTGCCGGATCAATGCGCGCGCGCGCTCCACCGGCATGGAGTCCGGATCATAGTCGTCGGCGCAGGAAGCCTCGCGCAAGGTCTGGGGTTCGGTCATGGCGCGCTCGTGAGCTCGGAGGGAGTGTTGATGTTGCGGAACGCCGCGGCATCGGCGGCGAAGTCCACCGTCACGCCGCGCAGGCTCGCCTGCCAGGTCTCGGCCTTGCGCTCACCGCTGCGCAGATACGCCGTGAGGCTCGGCAGCACGGCAATGCGATCGTAGAGCGCGAACACGGGTTGCGGCTGTGCGCCCGTGCTTGCGACGGCCACGTCGAAGTGCCCCTCGACGAGCGCGGCCGCCAGTCGCGCCACGAGATCGAGGGGAAAGTGCGGCACGTCGCAGGGGCAGGTGACGACGTAGCGCGTAGTGGCGTAGGCAAGCACCGCGTGCACGCCGGCCAGCGGCCCCGCGAAGTCGCCGATCTCGTCCAGCACGACCGGATGCCCGAACGTCGCGTAGCGGTCGATGTTGCGATTGGCATTGATCACCATCGCTCCCACCTGCGGCTCGAGGCGCGCGAGCGCGTGTGTGACGAGCGGCTGGCCGTGCAGCGGCACGAGGCCCTTGTCGGCACCCTCCATGCGTTGCCCGCGACCACCCGCGAGGATCGCCCCCGTGATGTGCACGCGCGCGATCGGCGCGCCCGTCGCGGCGGCGCTCATCCGCCGATGTAGCTCATCTCGACCTTGGGCGACGCCGCAGTGCTCGCCGTGCGGATTTCCGAATAGCGATCGTTGCGCTGCCGCCAGATCGCAGCCACCGCGCGCCGCAGCGACTCGTCGTCGCTGCCCGTGCGCACGAGGTCGCGCAGGTCGAAGCCCTGGTGGGCGAAGAGGCAGGTGAAAAGACGCCCCTCGGTGGACAGGCGCGCACGCGTGCAATCGCGGCAGAACGCCTGCGTGACCGACGCGATCACGCCGATCTCGCCGCTGCCGTCCACGTAGCGCCAGCGCTCCGCGACCTCGCCGCGATAGTGCGCATCCACGGGAACGAGCGGCATGGTGGCGCCGATGCGCTCCACGATCTCGCGCGCGGACACCACGTCGTCCATGCGCCAGCCGTTGGTGGCGCCCACGTCCATGTACTCGATGAAGCGCAGCACCTGGCCGGTGCCGCGGAAGTGCCGCGCCATGTCCACGATCGAATGCTCGTTGGCGCCGCGCTTGACCACCATGTTGATCTTGATCGGCGTGAGTCCGGCGGTCGCCGCGGCATCGATCCCCTCGAGCACGCTCGCCACGGGAAAGTCGACGTCGTTCATCGCGCGGAATGTCGCGTCGTCGAGCGAGTCGAGGCTCACCGTGACGCGCGACAGGCCCGCCGCCTTCAGATCCCGCGCCTTGCGCGCGAGGAGGGCGCCGTTGGTGGTGAGGGTGAGGTCGAGATCGTCATCGATTGCACGCAGCATCTCCACCAGCCGCTCGATCTTGCGCCGGAGCAGGGGCTCGCCACCCGTGAGACGGATCTTGCGCACGCCCAGGCCCACGAATACACGCGCCACACGCGCGATCTCCTCGAAGGACAGCAGCGCCGCATGCGGCAGGAACGGATAGTCGCGGCCGAAGACGTCCTTCGGCATGCAGTACACGCAGCGGAAGTTGCAGCGATCGGTGACCGAGATGCGCAGGTCGGACAGGGGCCGGCCGCGCACGTCGAGGATCGGCCCGGGGGGAATCGGTTCCAGGACCGCCTGGCGCACGAGTCCCGCCAGCGTGGCCTCGCGCTGGTGGTTTCGCTGGTCGGTGATGGGGATCGTGGCCATGGCGTGTAGCCTGAAGATGGTAGCAGAGGGGCGCCGCGGCAAGCCCCAGCCGTGCCGCGGGCCTGTCCCATGCGTACAAGGGCAGCGTCGTTCCAATAGACCGCACCAAGCCGGTCGTGTTGCACCGCAATAGAACAAATCCATTGCAATCCCACGTCGCAAGTAGGACAATCGCGGCCGCTCGCCGGCGAATGCTGCCGGCAACGGAAAGAGGTCGGGAGGAGGCTGCCGTACCACAGCAGTTGCAGGAGGAGGCTGGAAGCGAAGAAGGCGATCTGTGCCACGTTCCGCGACTTGGGGTGTCCTTCGAGGTCACCGCCGGTCGGCCCGGAACGGCATGGGGGCGAAGCTAGAAAAAAGAGGGTTGCGGCACGCGGTTGCTGGCCCCGGTCGAATAGGTTACGCCGACATATATCGCACAAAGCAATGCACGGAGGCCCGAGCGGCCTCCGTTTTTTTCGACGTTTCCTGGCCAGGGCGTCGGTCTCGGCCGAAGTCGAGCCGGTGCCTTGCGCTATAATTGCGGGCTCCGCGGAGAGCTGGCCGAGTGGTCGAAGGCGCCTGACTCGAAATCAGGTAACGGGGCAACCTGTTCGGGGGTTCGAATCCCTCGCTCTCCGCCATTAACATTTGTAAGTTGCTGATTCGACGATACATTCCGTCATCAGCCAAGTTCATACCACATTCGACACCACGGACAACACGCGTGGTTGCAGGGCGTTTCACGCCATGTTCTTTCGCATAGCAGGCTGGCTGCATGAGCCAGCTCCGTACGAACAAGAAAGCTCGTCAGCGTTCTTCGTCCTCTTAGAGCTCAGTGACGATCTCATCGATCCGCTCGACCCACTCATCCACCGTAGGCACTGGGATACCCCGCGCGACGCCCTACGGCGACCGGTCCATCTGATCGTGCGGAAGAATCTTGCGCAGGGTTGCGCGGGACTCGCTGTTTACAGTCGGATCTCCATCGACAGCTTGTAATTGCCGTCGAGGTGCGCTGTGTAAATCGGCGGATCGTCGTAGCCCTTGAGTTTTTCGAACCTTGCCCCCGCTGGGATGGGGACTTGACGGAGCTTGCGAAGGAGGGCGTCCGCCCGATCCTTCATTTCGGCGGTGAGTCGCGCGTAATACTTCCGCTTGAACCGATTGGTGAAGGCGATCTCGTCGATCGTGACGCCGCCACCACCGGGGACCGTCACTCTAGGCGCCCTTAGCTG
This sequence comes from uncultured Alcaligenaceae bacterium, assembly GCA_964620265.1. Taxonomy (GTDB): domain Bacteria; phylum Pseudomonadota; class Gammaproteobacteria; order Burkholderiales; family Casimicrobiaceae; genus VBCG01. Next base: position 775 of record CAZUGY010000059.1, on the reverse strand, counting down.
CGCAGCGCCGCAATCAACGCATCGGCGTCGTCAAATGGACCAACGAGATGATCCAGCTCAGCATCATGCTTCTCTACCAGGGAACATAGTTGCTCGATGATCTCGATCAACTCGCTGGCGGCGGCGATCGTTTCCTCGAACGGCTGAACCACATCATCACGATGACTCTCCAGTTCAGCCGCCGTTTGGGCCGAACGCAGGCCCCCGCTGAGGTTCTCCTTCAGCGTCTCGATCTTGCCCGCCGCTTGGTGAAGGTTGCCAACGATAAGCTTGTCGGGGTCGAGCTCGTCTCCAAACCGGCATGCCTCCACCTTCGGCAGCATCTCGGAACCGATGTCGGAGTTCTGACGAAGCACCTTCGTGATAGTCGACAGAGAATCGATAGTCCCGTCGATCGCCCGCAACAGTGCAAGGGAAAACGTGCCGTCGGTCGAGAGACGGTCGCTGAAACTCCGAACTACTTCGGTGCCATGCAAATCATCGCGCATTGGCGTACTCCTTCTCAGGACGAGGTCATGCACACCTTAGACGTACAAACACCACCCAAACCCTGCGGTTCAAGTGGTTGCACCCCTTCACGATCTCGCGCCAATATGACGGGGGAATATTGCCCCGTCAGGTAGCCATTAGATATGGGCGGCAACTATCGCGTCAAGGTTCGGAGGTCCCTTTCGGCTGTCAGACACCGCCGCATGGCGGCCGCGCAACGCCGGTGCCCTTACGTGCGTATCCCGGCTTGGAGCCAGCACCCAAGGGGCGGCGCTCGGACCGGCTA
>CAZUGY010000058.1:20802-23771 GCA_964620265.1 uncultured Alcaligenaceae bacterium | reverse complement strand
CGGTCGCCCATGCGGATCTCCTGCACGGACAGGTATGCGGTGGCGAGCGCCACCTCGTGGCCGAGCGTCGAGTCGCTGCTGCGCATGCGCGGCAGCATCGCACCGAGGTAGCGCGAGAGGTGCCGGAGCATCGCCTCGGCCGCGGCGGGATCGGTGACAAAGAGGCGCCGCACGTTGGCGAGCGTATTGAAGAGGAAGTGCGGCTCGATCTGCGCCTGCATCACCGACAGACGCGCCTCGGCGAGCTCGCGCTCGAGCTCCTCGCGCCGCAGGTCCTCGTCGTGCAGGCGGGCGATCGCCTCCTCCTCGCGCGTGCAGAAGAAGTAGCCGAGCACGCCGGCGGCGATCACGTGGCTCCACAGCACGATCGCCTGCACTTCCTTCAGCAGCGAGACAGGATCATTCTCGTCGGCATGCATCCACCCCGTCGCATGCGGCATCACGAGGTAGCTCACGCCCAGGCCCGCCAGCACGGCGGCCAGCAGCACGAGCACGCGAGGCACCGTGCGCCGCGGCGCCCAGTTGCCGAACATCACGACGCACACCCATACCGCGCCGAAGAAGACGAAGAGGTTGAGGTACTGCATGAGGAAGTTGCGCCCGGCCAGGAGGAGCGTGCCCTGGGGACGCAGGTAGCCCATCAGCGCGCTGCCGGTCGCGGCGATTGCCACCAGTCCGCAGAAGAGCGCGAAGCGGCGCCAGGTGAAGCCGCGGAAGGTACGGGCAAGGGCGCCACTGCGACGGGCAGTCACTCTTTCCTCCTTCGATCCCGCTCGTGACGGAATCGTGCCGGGTGCGCCGCCGGTGGCGGCGCGCCCCTGGATGTCCCGGGATGGTGGGGCCGGAACCACATGACCGCCATGGTAATTCGAACATCGCATGCGCGGCCGCATGCGCCGACGAACCGGCGCTCGTGCGGACGAACCCGCCTGCGCGCCGACCCAACCGCGCAGCAGGCGACTCCCTTGCGCTGGCGCGCTCCGAGGCTTGTTCGCCCTTGGGGCGGTCCGCGTAGAATTCCCTCGATGCGGATGTTGGGCAAGCTCCTCCTCGGCCTCGCGGCCACGCTGCTGGTGCTGGCGGCGGGCGCGGCAGTCTATGTCACCACGCTCGGCCGCGACGCGCTCGTGCCGCCCGTGGCGGCCAGGGTGAAAGCGGCCACGGGGCGTGAGCTCACCGTCGCCGGCGGCGCGCGCGTCGCGCTGGCCTTGCCGCCGCGCGTGGTGCTCACCGACATCGCGCTGGCCAATGCTCCATGGGCAAGCGCGCCCACGATGATCGAGGCGCGCGAGCTCGACCTCACCGTCGAGCTCCTGCCGCTGCTGCAGGGGAAGGTCGAGCTGTCGCGCATCGAGCTCGTGGCCCCGCGCATCGCGCTCGAGACCGACGGCGCCGGCCGCGCCAACTGGCAGTTCGAGCCCGCGGCGGGCGCGTCCGCGCCGCCGCCGCGGATGGCGGCACCCGGATTGCCTGCCGCGCTCGTCATCGGCAACGTCGCCGTGCGCGACGGCACGATCACCTATCGCGACGGCCCCAAGGCGACGGTGACGACCGTGACCGTGCGCGAGCTCGCGCTGCAACGGCGCGCGCTCGCCGGCGAGCTGGAGGTGCGCTTTGCCGGTGCCGTGGGAGATCTGCCGCTCGACGTCGAGGGCCGCATCGGGGCGCTCGCGGCGCTGCTGGCGCGGCAGTGGCCATATCCGGTCGACGTGGGCGGTACCGTGGCGGGCCAGAAGGTGCACTTCGCCGCCAAGGTGCGTGCCGATGGCGCGCGCTACGCTTTCGACGACCTCGCCATCTCTGTGGGCGCGAATGCGCTGCGCGGCTCGCTTGCCGTGGAAGCTGGCGGCGCGCGGCCACGCGTCGTGTTCGACCTGGCCGCCCCCGTACTCGCGCTGGCGGCGCTGCCGGCGAGCGTGACGCTGCCGGCCACGGCACCATCCGCGCCATCGACGCCGCCCGCGCGACCGGCCGGCGTGCATCTGCTTTCCGACACGCCGGTGTCGTTCGCGCCGCTGCGCTGGGCCGATGCCGACGGCGCGCTCGCCGTCGACCGGCTCACGCTGCCGGATGGCCGCGAGACGGGCGCGCTGCGCGTGCGGGTGTCCCTCACCGACGGCAAGCTCGACCTGCGCGACCTCTCGGTGGGGCTGTTCGGCGGAACGCTCGCGGGCAGCATCACGGTCGATGCGCAGGACCCGGCTGCGGCCGCCATCGTCACGCGCCTGACGGGCAGCGCGATGTCCCTCGGCGCGATCCTGGCCGCGGGCGGCCATCCGCGCGAGCTGAGCGGAGGCCGCACCGATCTCGTCGCCAATCTCGCGCTGCGCGGCAATTCGCCGCATGCGTGGGCGGCCAGCGCAACGGGCACGCTGCGCCTCGTCGCGGGCCGGGCCACCATCACCAATCGCAAGGCGCAGGCCCTGCTCGTGTGGGACCGGCTGAGCGACGCGATCAATCCGTTCCGCACGCGCGATCCCTCCACGGAGCTTCAGTGCGCGGTGGTCAACCTGCCCATCGCCAACGGCGTGGCCCGCGTGGACCGCACGCTCGCCGTCGAGACGAGCAAGATCGGCGCGTCCGCGAGCGGCACGCTCGATTTCCGCAACGAGACGCTCGACCTCGTCTTCCAGCCCAAGGTGCGCAAGGGCATCTCCATCGACTTCGCCGGCTTTTCCGATCTCGTGCGCTTGCAGGGGCCGTTCGCGTCGCCGCAGGTGGTGGTGGACGTCGCCGGCTCGGCGAAGCTCATCGCGAGCATCGGCGCGGCGGTGGGGACGGGCGGGATCTCCGCGGTGGGGCAGGCGCTGCTGTCGTGGGCCGATGGCAAGGGGCCGGGGCCGTGCCAGGTGGCGCTCGACGGTGGCCGGAGCGCATCGGCAGACACGGCGCCGGCCCCGGGAAGCGTCGCGCCCGCCGCTCCCGTGGCGCCGCTCGTGGATAGCCTCGGCAAGGCGCTGGGCAAGCTG
>CAZUGY010000058.1:12396-20702 GCA_964620265.1 uncultured Alcaligenaceae bacterium | reverse complement strand
GCGCGCGGCGGGATCAGCCCTGCGCGAGCGCGCGATCAGCCCGGCGCGACCAGCGCGTCGAGGCGAAAGCGCGCGATGCGCGCGATCTGGGCGATCGCCTCCGCCTGCTCGTCGGCGGGATCGTTGTCCACGCGACGCGCGAACTCGTCGATGATCCCGGTGCGGTCGTAGCCCTTCACGGCGAGGACGAAGGGAAAGCGGAAGCGCGCGCGGTAACGCGCATTGAGCTCGGTGAGTCGCGCGAATTCGTCGGACGAGCATTCGGACAGCCCCGCACCCGCCTGCTCGCGCCTCGATTCCGTGGTGAGCTCGTCGCGCACCGCGGCGCGACCGGCAAGCTCGGGGTGCGCGCGGATGAGCGCCAGGCGCTCGTCGGCGGAGGCGCGCTCGACTTCCGCGACCATCGCGCGATGGAGCGTGTCGACACTTGCGAACGGCCGCGCGCCCGCCACGCGCTGCGCGACCCACGGCGAATGCTCGAAGATGCCGCCGAGCGTGGCCACGAACCGCGGTTCGGAAAGCGCATTGAGCTCGGCGAGCGTCATGGTGCCGCCCGATAGGGGTGTCGGGCGAGCCAGTGTCGCGCGATATCGATGCGCCGGGCGATCCACACGTCCTCGTGGCCGCGCACGTAGTCGAGGAAGCGCGCGAGCGCGGCGGCGCGCGCGGGATGACCCACCACGCGGCAGTGCAGGCCCACCGACATCATCTTCGGCGCGTCGAGGCCGCGCGGATCGCCTTCGGCATGGAGCACGTCGAAGGCATCCTTGAGGTAGGTGAAGAAGTGGTCGCCCGTGTTGAAGCCCTGGGGCGTGACGAAGCGCATGTCGTTGGTGTCGAGCGTGTAGGGCACGACGAGCATCGGCGTGTGTCCGGCCGCGGTGGTCACCGGGACGTAGTAGGGCAGGTCGTCGGCGTAGGAATCGGCGCTGTAGGTGAAGCCGCCGTGCTCGGCCAGGAGGCGCAATGTATTGGGACTGTCGCGCCCCGTGTACCAGCCGTCGGGGGCATTGCCGGTGAGACGGCGGATCGTGTCGACGGCAAGGCACAGGTGCTCGCGCTCGGTGGCCTCGTCGATGGCCTGGTAGCTGATCCAGCGCCAGCCGTGGCTTGCGATCTCGTGCCCGTCCGCCACGAATGCCTCGACCACATCCGGATGCCGGGCGAGCGCCATCGCCACGCCGAACACGGTGAGCGGCATGCCGCGCTCGCGGAACATCCGCAGCACGCGCCACACGCCCGCGCGCGAGCCGTATTCGTAGAGCGATTCCATGCTCATGTGCCGCGCCGGGAAGGCGGTCGCCGCCACGATCTCGGAGAGGAAGGTCTCCGAGGCGGGATCGCCGTGCAGCACGGAGTTCTCGCCGCCTTCCTCGTAGTTCAGCACGAACTGGACGGCGATGCGCGCGCCGCCGGGCCAGCGGGCGTGCGGAGGCGTCGCGCCGTAGCCCACGAGGTCGCGGGGATAGGCAGGGTCGAAGGGTGGATGGCTCATCGTTTCGAGGCGGGGCGGTCGCGTAGGGGCAGCATAGCAAGTGCGCCGGCGGATGCGGCGCACTGCCGGCGCAACCGTGCGTGCGGCCGTGCCGTCCGCATACAATGCAACGGGAATTGCCGCGCCACTCATACGATCGCCGCCGTGGCGACCGCACGCAGGAGCCACCGGATGGGACGCCTCACCACGCACGTGCTCGATACCGCGCAGGGCAAGCCCGGCGCGGGGATCCGCCTCACCCTGCATCGCAACCTCGGCGAGCGCTACGCCCTCGTGGGCGATGCGATCACCAACACCGACGGCCGCTGCGACGTGCCGCTCCTCGAAGGCGCCGCCTTCACGTCCGGCCGCTACCGTCTCGTATTTGCCTGCGGCGAGTACTTTGCCGCGCAGGGGCTCGCCTTGCCGGATCCTCCGTTCGTGGACGAGGTCGTGCTCGACTTCGGCGTGGCGGATGCCTCGCTCCACTACCACGTGCCGCTGCTCGTATCGCCGTGGAGCTACTCCACGTACCGGGGCAGCTGACGCCCGAACCAGATCGTGACGGCCGCACCGCCTTGGTTCACGGTTCCCGCGCCGTGCCGATGCACGTAATATTCAACCTTTCAGGATCTACTGGAGCGAGGGGACGATGAGCCTTCCAAAGTATTCCCGCACTCGCCGCATCGCGTTGCGCGGCGCGGCCGTTTCGATGGTGGCGGCCGTGACCGCACTGGTGTCGGTGTGTGCGCATGCTCAGGCGTGGCCAACCAAGCCGATCAAGCTTCTCGTGCCACTGGCCGCCGGGAGCACCGCCGACATCGTGTCGCGCTACGTCGCGATGGAGCTCGGCAAGGCGCTCGGACAATCGGTGGTCGTGGAGAACAAGCCAGGCGCCGGCGGCACCATCGCGATGGCCGAGCTCGCGCGCGCGCCTGCAGACGGTTACACGATCGCCTTCGCCTCGCAGGGCACGCTCGTGTTCAACCAGGCGATCTTCTCCGCGCCGGGTTATGACTCCATCAAGGACTTCCAGCCGATCGTCTTCATCGGCGGCGTGTCCAACGTGATGATCGTCCCGCCGACGAGTCCCGCCAAGACGCCGCTCGATATCGTGGCGGAGGCCAAGGCCAATCCCGGCAAGCTCACGTTCTCGTCCGGCGGCGCAGGCACGAGCCATCACCTGTCGGGCGTGCTCTTCGCCAACGTGACCGGCACGCAGCTCCTGCACGTGCCTTACAAGGGCGCGCCGCAGGGCGTGCTGGCGGTGATGACGGGCGAAGTGAACATGGGATTCTTCAATACTCCCACGGTGATCGGCCAGATCAAGGACGGCAAGGTACGCCCGCTCGGCGTGACCAGCCTCCAACGCTCGCCGCTCCTGCCCAACGTGCCCACGCTCGCAGAGCAGGGCATCAAGGACTATGAGATCAACACGTGGTTCGGATTCGTGGCGCCGGCAGGCACGCCGCCGGTGGTCGTCGCGCGGCTCAATGCCGAGATGAACAGGATCCTGGCTTCACCCGATGTGAAGGAGAAGCTCGGCCCGCAGGGCTTCGACCTGGCCCCGCCCGGAACCCCGGAGGCCTTTGGCAAGGTGATCCAGGCCGACCTCGTGAAGTGGGTACCCATTGTGAAGGCGTCGGGCGCGAAGTCCGACTGAGCTTGCGCGACCCCGCGCGCAGCGCAGCCGTCGGCATCCGCGAGGCTGCGTTGTAGTCCGCGGGCGCGTGCCCTATAGCGCGAGTGCGTCCGTCACCAGCCCGCGCAGGTTGCGGCGGAGCTTCTCGCGTACCGGCGCATGCGCGCGGCTGCGGTTGAGGTTGCGCATCTCGTAGGGGTCGTTGTCGAGGTCGTAGAGCTCGTCGAGCTCGCCATCCTTGCCGCGATTCACCCAGTGGATGTACTTGTAGCGGTCCGTGCGCACGGCCTTGTACGACATCCCCACGAGCCACGACATCGCCTGCTCGGCCCAATATTCGGCGAGGAACGACTTTCGCCAGCCGGTGCGCATTCGCGACCGGCCATGCGCGAAGAGCGGCAGCAGCGAGCGCCCCTGGATCTGGGGTCCGGGCTTGCCGCCCGCGAGCGTGATGAGCGTGGGCGCGATGTCCTGGCAGATCACGAGCTCGCGCCGGCGCGTGCCTCCGGCGACCTTCGGCGGATAACGCACCATGAAAGGCGAACGGATGCCTTCCTCGTAGGCGAAGCGCCGCTCCGGCCCCAGGCCATGCTCACCGAAGAAGAAGCCGTTGTCGCCCAGGAAGAGGATGAAGGTGTTGTCAAGCTCGCCCTTCTTTTCGAGAGCGGAAAGGATCGCGCCCACGCCTTCGTCCACGGACGCCATCATGCGCGCGCGCAGCCGGATCTCCTCCTGGTCGAAGGTGTGGAGCGCTGCGAGCACGGCCTTGGCGTTGTCGTCGGTGTCGCGCAGCTCGAAGCACTCGGCCCACGCGGGCTTGTGCCTGGCCACTTGCGCGGGGGTCATCATGTTGGGGGTCCTGGGGAAGATCGCGCCTTCGTAGAGATGCCGGTGGCGCTCGGGGACCACGTAGCCGCCCTGGGCCGAGATGCGCAGCTTCCCGTCGGAGCCCTGCTCGGCGTCCGGATGCACCGCCTTGTGCGCGAAGAAGAGCGACCACGGCCTGTCGTGGTCGCGCTCCACGAATTCCACTGCGAGCTCATTCATCACGTCGGTGATGTAGCCCTTGTGCTGCTCGTATGTGCCGTCGTGGTTCAGGACCGGGTCCATCAGGCGCCCGTGGCCGTCGTAGCTCACCCAGTGGTCGTAGCCGGGGCGGGGCATGCCATCGTTGCCCATGTGCCACTTGCCGATATGCGCCGTCTCGTAGCCCAGGTTCTGCAGCTCGACATGGTAGTTCGGCAGGCGGTGGCTCATCGCGTCGCGTGCGACGTTGTCGATGATGCCGTGGCGGCTCGCATACTGGCCGGTGACGATCGACGCCCGATTGGGCGAGCAGATCGGCGTTGTATGGAAGGCGCGCTCGAAGAGCGCCCCCTCGGCCGCGAGCCGGTCGATGTGGGGTGTCTTCATGTAGGGATGCCCGCCTGCGCCGAACTCGTCATGGCGCAGATCGTCGATGAGGATGACCAGGAAATTGGGCTTGCGGCGGGCCACGGCGACCTTTCTGGAGGAAACGAAAACCAAAGTGTAGCTCGGACGCATCGGCCTTCGACCGCGGCGCAGAAACCGGCGGTGTCGCGCTTCGTCGCTGCGTGAGGCCATGCCATACTCGGCGCATGTCCTCGCGCCCTCTCCGCACGGTGCGTGCGTCGCGTCGGCGCACGGCGGCAAGCTCCGGTGCTGCCCCCTGACCATGGCCCCCTACGCCCTCGACTGGGCCGAGCTCGTCATCCGCTGGGTGCACCTCATCACCGGCATCGCCTGGATCGGCGCGTCGTTCTACTTCGTGTTCCTCGACAACAGCCTGCTGCCGCCGAAGCGCGCGGCCGACGCCGAGGCCGGGGTGGGCGGCGAGCTGTGGGCCGTGCACGGCGGCGGCTTCTACCACGTGCAGAAATATCGCGTGGCGCCGGCGACGCTTCCCGAGCCGCTGCACTGGTTCAAGTGGGAGGCCTACTGGACGTGGCTGTCGGGCTTCGCGCTCTTCGTCGTGATGTACTACGTGCACGCCGAGCGCTACATGATCGACAAGTCGGTGGCCGACATCGCGCCGTGGCAGGCGATCGCGATCTCGCTCGCGCTCCTCGTGGGCGGCTGGGTCTTCTACGACCAGCTCTGCCAGCGCGCGGGCCTCGCGCACGAGCGCGCGATCGCCGTGGCGATGATCGTGTTCCTGGCGCTCGTGGCGTATGGCGTGTCGCACGTCTTCTCGGGCCGCGCGACCTACCTGCAAGTGGGCGCCATGATGGGCACGATCATGGCGTGGAACGTGTACTTCGTGATCATGCCGTCGCAGCGCAAGCTGGTCGAAGCCAAGGAGCAGGGGATCGCCCCCGATCCGGTGCATGGCCAGCGCGGCAAGCAGCGCTCGGTGCACAACAACTACTTCACGCTGCCCGTGCTGTTCATCATGATCAGCAACCACTATCCGCTGACCTACGGTTACAAGCATCCGTGGCTCGTGCTGATCGCGATCGGGCTCATCGCGGCCTTCGTCCGCCATTTCTTCAACCTGCGCCACCAGGGGAAGACGGTCTGGGCGATCCCGGTGATCGCGGCACTGGCCACGTTGCTGCTCGCCGTGGCGATCGCCCCCGACAAGCCCAAGGCCGCGGCCTTCACCTTCGCGCAGGTGCAACAGATCGTGGCCGAGCGCTGCGCGGGCTGTCACGCCGCGAAGCCGACGTTCGAGGGCTTCGTGGAGGCGCCCAAGGGCGTGCTGCTCGACACGCCCGGGCAGATCGTCGCGCATGCGCAGGCGATCCACCAGCAGTCCGTGCAGAGCAAGGCGATGCCGATCGGCAACCTCACGCAGATGACGGAAGAGGAGCGCGCGGTGCTGGGAGGGTGGATCGCCGCGGGAGCGCCCGCGAAGTAATGCGGCCTGGGTCAGAACAACGACGCCTGCAACGGCTCCTCCTCCGGCACGGCATCGTCGGGCCGCTCGGGCGCGGCGTCGGCCACGTCCGCTGCGTCGAGCGTCACGCCTTCCTCCACGCGCTCGATCAGCGACGCATCGTCATTCTTCACCGCATTCACGCGCGTGGACACGGGATAGGAGTGCATCGCCTCCGCCGGATACGGCACCAGGAGGTCGGCGATGTCCTCGACGTCGGTATCGAGCCAGCGTGCATAGTCGTCCGGCGAGAGGATCGCCGGCATGCGATCGTGCAGCGGCGAGAGCAGCGCATTGGCTTGCGTGGTGATGATCGTGCAGGTGTCCAGCGCATCGCCCTGCGGCGTGAGCCAGCGCTCCGTGAGGCCGGCGAACGCGAACGGCGCGCCGTCCTTCATCCCGACGTGCAGCGGGCGCTTGCCTGCGCCCGGCACCGCCGTCCACTCGTAGAAGCCATCGGCGGGGATGAGGCAACGATGCCAGCGCACCGCCGTGCGATAGGCCGCCTTCGTCGTGACCGTCTCCGCCCGTGCATTGATCATGCGCGCGCCGATCGAAGGGTCCTTCGCCCATCGTGGCACGAGCCCCCAGCGCACCTGCGCGAGCTCGCGCTCGCCGTTGCGCGTGGCGCGCACGACCGGCACGTCCTGCATCGGCGCGATGTTGTAGCGCGGGCGGATCTGCGGCGGATACGCGAGGCCGAAGGCCAGCGCCAGCACCGCGGGATGCGTGTGCAGCTCGTAGCGCCCGCACATGTCAGCCGCCCCGGGTATTCACTCTGGCGGCTCGCCGACGTCCATGAGCCGCCGCGCGGTCCTCGCCACCTGCAACGTGTCCCAGTACGCATACGCGCCCACCGCGGCGGCGCCGGCGAGCGGCACCCAGCGGCTGGCGGTGGCACCGGCGACGCGCTTGCTCATCGACACGCCGACCTTCGAGGCGATCGCCTTCACGGCGCCGGTGGACAGCTGCTCCACCACCACGCGCTGGCCCGTGCGTACCACGAAGTCGCGCATCACCTGGCTCGCCGCATGGCGGAAGAGGCAGTACAGCATGTGCGTGCGCGAGAGCTCCGCCGAGCGGCCGTACAGGGCGAAGATGTCGGCCACCATCTGCCGCTGCGTCTTCCAGATGAGATAGAGGTCGGGCAGCACGGTCACCATGCCGAGCGGGCCCGGCGGCAGCGCGAGCGAGCCCGACAGCACGGCCGCCTGCCGCGCGGCATTCTTCGCGATGATCTCCGCCTGCCGGTCGGGATCGCTCACCTCGTGCGTGCGCGGCGAGGGCACGTGCGAGATCACGCGCTCGATGACGCCGGTGACCTCGCGCGCGGGATCGGCGCGGGGGACGGGGAGGGATTCGCTCGAAGGGGCCATGGTGCATCGGATGGGGCGGGAGGTACGTACGTTCCACTATAGGGGCAGGGACGGCAATGCGCCACGTTATGGCGCCTGGCCGCCGTGGCGGGTCCCCGCGCTCCACTAGAATCGGCCTTTCCCACCGGAGGATGGCTTCGCAATGAAAATCGGCGTTCCGCGCGAGACCAAGGACGGCGAGCGCCGCGTGGGCGTCACGGTCGAAGGCGTGCGCGCGCTCGTCGGTGACGGCCACACCGTGACGGTGGTCACCGGTGCCGGCGCGGCGGTGGGCTTCTCCGACGACGACTACCGCGCTGCCGGCGCCTGCATCGCCGCCACCCCCGACGCGGCCTGGGCGAGCGAGCTCGTCGTCAAGGTGAAGGAGGTCCAGCCCGGGGAATACGCCCTCCTGCAGCCGGGCTCGACGATCTTCGGCTTCCACCAGATCAATCGCGATCCCGTGCTGCTTGCGGCGCTCCTGCGCGCACGGGTGGCCGTCATCGGCTACGAGACCGTCCGTGACGCGCAGGGTGGCGTGCCGCTGCTGGCGCCGATGTCGCGCATCGCCGGCCGCCTGGCGCCCCTGGTGGGCGCCGATGCGCTCGGCACCGCGCGCGGCGGCAGCGGCGTGCTCCTGACCGGCGTGGACGACGTGCCGGGCGCGCGCGTGGTGGTCATCGGCGCCGGCAACGTCGGCGGTGAGGCGGCGCGGATCGCCGCGCGCATGGGCGCGCGGGTCACCGTCTTCTCGCGGGGAACGGCACGGCGCGCGGCGCTGCAGGCATCGCTCGCCGCCGAAGGCCGTACGATCGGCGCGCTGCCGATGGACGATCCCGCCATCCTCGCCGATCACGTGCACGCCGCCGACCTCGTGATCGGCGCCGTGCTCGAGCCCGGCACGCTCTCGCCCAAGCTCCTGTCGCGCGCGCTGGT
>CAZUGY010000058.1:0-12296 GCA_964620265.1 uncultured Alcaligenaceae bacterium | reverse complement strand
CGCGGGCCTGGCGGCCGGCCTCATGGTGCGCGACGGCGACATCGTCCACGCCGGCCTCGCCGCCGACGCCCGCCGCCGCGCGGCCGAGGCCGCGGCATGAGGATCTTCGGCTTCGCCGGCTGGTCCGGCAGCGGCAAGACCACGCTGATCGAAAAGGTCATCCCCGCGCTCACGGCGCAGGGCCTCGTGGTGTCGCTCGTCAAGCACGCCCACCACGAGTTCGACGTCGACCAGCCGGGCAAGGACTCGTACCGGCACCGGGCGGCGGGCTGCACCGAGGTGCTGGTGGCCTCGTCCCGGCGCTTCGCGCTCATGCGCGAGCTGCGCGGTGCCCCCGAGCCCACGCTGCGCGCGCTCGTGGCGCGCCTGGCGCCCTGCGACCTCGTGCTGGTGGAAGGCTTCAAGCGCGAGCCGGACGTACCCAAGATCGAGGTGCATCGCACGGCGAACGGCAAGGACTGGCTGCATCCCGGTGATCCGTCCATCGTCGGGCTGGCCTGCGATCTCGAGCATCCCCCCCAGGCAGGACTGCCCACGTTCGGCCTGGACGACGCTGCGGGCGTGGCGGCCTTCGTGCGGGCACGGGCCTGCGCGCTGTGATTGCGGGGGCGGTCGCGCCGCCGGCTGGACGCGCACGAATGCAACTGTCGATGTCGGCTACAGAAGATTTTCACTGTCGCCGATTGACGTCACTACACCTCGGGAGTACGTTGAACTTCGTGCCGCCGTTCGTGGACCAAGAGGCGCTGGCGACACGGGTGAGTAGCTTGGGCACAGAGCACAGCGTGGTCGCGATTGGGAAGTCAATTATCAATATGCGTCAACTGGTTGCAGCTGTCATTGCATGTAGTTTCGCAATATCCGTCGGCGCCCAGGCTGCCGAAGGGACGGGTGCATCCAGCATTTCCGGTTTCTACGGCGGCGTGTCCCTGCGCAACGCCAGCGAGCGCGGCCAGGGCCTCACGCTCGGGCCGGTAAGCTCGGCCTGGAGCCGCTACACCCTCCCGGTATCCGACGACGCCGGCACACGTGCGCTGGCCTATGGCGGCTACCGGTTCGACAACGACATCGCGCTGGAAGCGGCCGTCAATACGCTGGATCGCTACACCCTCGCGCCCGCGGTTCCGGGCGCGCGCCGCGGCGTGGGCCTGGCGCTGGCGCAGGAGAGTGATGCGCCCGGCAAGGCCTGGAACGTCGACGTGTACACGAGCTGGGAATTCCGCCGCAGCCTGGCGCTCTACGGCCGCCTGGGCTATGCGCAAAGCGATGTGCAGACCGCCCCGCTGGCGAGCTTCACGAGCGATGTCCGCCGCGCCCGCGACGGCGTGAACTACGGCCTGGGCCTGCGCTACGACCTCACGCAGGCGCTCGGCCTGCGCGTGGAGTATGCCCGCTTCGCGCGACTCCCCGGTGAAGCCGTGCCGGGCACGTTGCCCGAGAGCGACCAGCTGCAGCTGGGCGTGCAGTTCCGCTTCTAGCGTCCGCGCGTTTACGCATGTTTTCCCACCGCGCCGTGCGCGCGGGCGGCTGCGCGCGCGGGCGCGCTGCGTCGGTGGTGCATGGACTCGCCTATAATTTCCCGGCTCCGTCCTCTTTCGCGCGCTCCATGTCCCCGTCCGCTCCGGCCACGCTGGCCGGCATCACTGTCGACCTCGTGTATCTCGCACGCCTGCGCGAGGCCTTCGGCCGCGGTCACGAGACGCTCACGCTAAGCAAGGCACCCGCGCGCCACCCGGTGACCGTCGCCGACGTGCTGACAGAGCTCCGCGGCCGAGGCGGGGCCTTCGCGGAGGCGCTGGCCCCCGGACGCGCCGTGCGGGTGGCCGTCAACCACGACGTGGTCACGCTCGACCATCCGCTCCGCGATGGCGACGAGGTGGCACTGTTCCCCCCGGTGACGGGCGGCTGACGCGATGCCCGTTCGCGTCACGACCGAAGACTTCGACGCCGGCAGCGAGATCGCCGCGCTGCGGTCCGGCGACGCCCGCGTAGGCGCGGTGGCCTCGTTCATCGGCACGGTACGCGACGTCAACGACGGCGAGGCGGTGACCGGGCTCACGCTCGAGCACTATCCCGGCATGACGGAGAAGTCGCTCGCCGCGATCGTGGACGAGGCGCGCGCACGCTTCGACATCCTCGATGCGCTGGTGATCCATCGCGTGGGCGCGCTGCGGCCCACCGACCAGATCGTGCTGGTGGCCGTCACCGCCACGCACCGCGGCGAAGCCTTCGATGCCTGCCGCTTCGTGATGGACTACCTCAAGACGCGCGCCCCGTTCTGGAAGAAGGAAGCCACGCCCGCAGGCGCGCACTGGGTCGACGCGCGCGACAGCGACGACAGCGCCGCCGCGCGCTGGGAGCGCCAGCCCCGATGACCCTGGCTCCCCGCGCGAGCCTCATCGCCGTCGACTGGGGTACCACCTCCGCGCGGGCGTACCGTCTCGACGCGCAGGGAAGCATCCTCGATTCGCGCAACGCACCGCTGGGCGTGTCCCAGGTGGCGGGCGGCCGGTTCGGGGAAGCGCTTTCGTGCCTGCTGGGCGACTGGGACGGCGAGAATGTCCCCCGCATCGCGAGCGGCATGATCGGCAGCCGCCAGGGCTGGGTGGAGGCGCCGTACCTCGAATGCCCCGCGGCGTTGAGTGCCCTGGCCGAGGGTCTCGTGCGCACCCCCGGCGACCGTCTCCGGGTCGTGCCGGGCCTGCGCACGCGCGACGGCAACGGCACGCCCGACGTGATGCGCGGCGAGGAGACGCAGGTCGTGGGCGCGGTCGACCGCACGCGCACGCCGCTCCTGCTCGTGCTGCCGGGGACGCACAGCAAGTGGGTCTGCGTGGAGGACGGGCGGATCGTCGACTTCGTGACGTACATGACCGGCGAGCTGTGGCAGGTGCTGCTCCAGCACAGCATCCTCGGCCGCCTCGCGGTGGCCGCGCCGGCCGCGCCGACGACCACGCCGGCCTTCGCGCGCGGGATGGAGCGGGGCCTGGGCACCGGCAGCTTCATGCACGACGTCTTCGGCGCGCGCACGCACGTCCTCATGGGCGAGCTCGCGGGCGAGGAGGTGGGCGAGTGGCTGTCGGGGCTCCTCGTCGCGCGCGAGATCCGCAATGCGCGACAGTGGGCGCAGCGGCGGGGGTACGATGGCGCCCGTGTCCGTCTCGTGGGCGACGACGCGCTCGTCGCCCGTTACGCGGTGGCGCTCGCCGCCGCCGACGTGGCGGTGGAGCGCGCCGACAGCCGTGCCGCCGCCTTCGGCCTGTGGCAGATTGCGGTCGAGGCCGGCCTCGTTCATCTTTCTTCCGATCGCTCATGAATCCACTGCTTCCCTATCTCGATCCCTTGCCCCTGGTCGCCGTGTTGCGCGGCATCACGCCCGAGGAGATCCCGTCCATCGGCGATGCGCTGGTCGATGCGGGCTTCCGCGTGCTCGAGGTGCCGCTCAACTCGCCGCGGCCGTACGAGTCGATCGCGTTGCTCGGCAAGCGCTACGGCGAGCGTTGCCTCCTCGGCGCGGGAACGGTGCTCGATCCTGCCGACGTGCCGCGCGTGCGCGATGCGGGCGGGCGCATCGTGGTGATGCCGCATGCCGACGTCGCGGTGATCCGCGCGGCCAAGGCGGCGGGCATGCTGTGCGTGCCAGGGGTGGCCACGCCCACCGAAGCCTTCGCCGCGCTCGCCGCAGGTGCCGACGGCCTCAAGATGTTTCCTGCCGAAGGACTGCCGCCGGGTGTGCTGCGCGCGTGGCGCGCCGTGCTGCCGCGCGACACGCTCGTGTTCGCGGTGGGCGGCATGCGGCCGGACAACCTCGAGCCCTACTGGGTCGCGGGCGCCTCGGGCTTCGGCACCGGCTCGCAGCTCTACCAGCCGGGTGCCGCGCCCGGTGTCGTGCGCGAGGTGGCGATGGCGTATGCCGCGGCGATCCGGGCCTTGCCGCAGCACTAAAGCGCCGGCAGCGCGGAATCGGTTGGACCACGCGGCGCACTCAGGGAGCGTGCGGCGGGTCGTGCAGTGGACAGGTGAAGGGGAGAAGTGCAATGCGTGCGTTCGTGATGGCAATGGTGCTGGCGCTTTTCGGGATGCACGTCCCGCCAGCGGTGGCCCAGCAGGGCTTCCTCACCTGTTCTTCCAATGGCTATCGCCACAACTTCTGCTCCGCGAACACGCAGGGACGCGTGGTGCTGCTGCGCGAGCTGTCCACCGGCAACCTGTGCCGGCAGGGGCGGGGCTGGGGCTTCGACAACAGCGGCATCTGGGTCGACCGCGGCTGTCGCGCCGACTTCAGCTACGGCCGCGACCGCGGCAACTGGAGTGGCGGCGACTGGAGCGGCCCGGGGACGGTGCTGTGCGAGAGCATCGGCTATCGGCGCAACTTCTGCCGCGTCGACACGCAGAATCGCGTGAACCTCATGCGCGAGGTGTCCACCGGCAACCTCTGCCGGCAGGGTTCCGGCTGGGGCTTCGACCGCAACGGCATCTGGGTCGATCGCGGCTGTCGCGGCGAGTTCAGCTACGGGCGCAGCAGCAACAGTCGTGATCGCAACAACGACGCGGCGATCGCCGCGGGCTTGATCGGCGCGCTCGCCGTCGGCGCGGCCATCGCCTCGTCGCAGAACACGGCGCAACCCGCACCGCCGCCACCACCACCGCCGCCCGCGATCGCGTCGCCTGCCCGTCCCCCCACATGGGCGGTGGGCTCGTTCCAGGGCTTCGATCCGGACACGGGCGACATCGCCACGCTGGTGGTCGACGGCGCGGGCCACGTCTACCTGCGCAGCGAGACCGGCCAGATCGTGAACCAGGGCGACCTGCGCGACGGCATGATCGTGTGGTCGACCGGCCGGCGCTCGTGGCTCGCGGCCGAGGGCCCGGGCGTGCTGATGGGCGACGTCGCTTCCGGCAAGCACTTCTACTTCCGCCGCAATGCCTGACATCGTCGCCCTGGGCGAGCCCCTCATCGAATTCAACCAGGCACGGGCCGCCGATGCGGCCACGTACCTGCAGGGCTTTGGCGGTGACACCTCGAACATGGCCATCGCCGCGGCGCGCCTCGGCGCGCGCACGGGTTACGTAACACGCCTCGGCAACGATCGCTTCGGCCGCATGTTCCTCGAGCTGTGGAAGGAGGAGGGCGTGGACAGCGCCGGTGTCGCGGTCGACCCGGAAGCGCCCACCGGCATCTATTTCGTGGCGCACGGCCCGCAGGGTCACGAGTTCTCGTACCTGCGCGCGGGGAGTGCCGCCACGCGCCTGCATCCGGACACGCTGCCGCTGGACCTCGTGCGCGGCGCGCGCCTCGTGCACGCCTCGGGCATCAGCCAGGCCATCTCGGCGTCGGCATGCGATGCGGTGCTCGCCGCCTTCGCTGCCGCGCGCGAGGCCGATGCGATCGTCACCTACGATCCCAACCTGCGCTTGAAGCTCTGGCCGCTCGCCCGGGCGCGCGCGGTGATCGTGGCCACGGTGGGCCTTTGCACCTGGTGCCTGCCGAGCCTGGAGGACGCGCAGATGCTTTTCGGCGGAAGCACTGCCGACAGCGTGATCGATGCGCTGCACGCCAGCGGAGCGCGCGGCGTCGTGCTGAAGCAGGGGGCGCAAGGCTGCATCGTGTCGCACGCGGGACGCCGCGAGTCGATCGCTGCGCATCGCGTGCAGAGCGTGGATGCCACCGGTGCGGGCGATTGCTTCGACGGCGCCTTCGCGGCGCGCCTTCTCGCCGGCGACGATCCCTTCGCCGCCGCGCGCTACGCCAATGCCGCCGCCGCGCTCGCCACCACGGGCTACGGCGCCGTGGCGCCGCTGCCGCGTCCGGCCGACGTCGCGCGGCTCCTCGCGGGATGACGACGATGAACGATGCCATCGCCGCTGCCTTCGCGCCCTCGCTCTTCGCAGACACGACGGTGCTCGTGCTGGGCGGCACCTCGGGCATCGGCGCGGGCATCGCGCAGGCGTTCGTGCAGCTCGGCGGCGACGTCACCGTCACCGGCGCCACGCCCGCCGAATGCGCGGCGGTGGGCGAGGGCGGTGGACGCGCCGTCCCGCTCGACGTGCGCGACGAGGCGGCGATGCAGCGCGTGATCGACGACCTGCCGCAGCTCCACGTGCTCGTGAACTGCGCCGGCGTGATACGGCGCGGCGCCGAGCACGATCCCGCGGCATTCGCGGAAGTGATCGCGATCAACCTCACCGGCACGATGCGCGCGTGCGCGCTGGCACGTCCCAGGCTCGCCGCGAGCAAGGGGGCGATCGTCAATACCGCCTCGATGCTCTCGTTCTTCGGCGGCGGCCTCGTACCCGGCTACAGCGCGAGCAAGGGCGGCATCGCGCAGCTCACGAAGTCGCTGGCCATCGCCTATGCCGCGGACGGCATCCGCGTGAATGCGATCGCGCCGGGCTGGGTCGAGACCGCGCTCACGCAACCATTGCGCGACGACGCGCAGCGCAGCGCCGGCATCCTCGCGCGCACGCCGCTCGGCCGCTGGGCGCGGCCGGAGGACATCGCCGGTGCCGTCGTCTTCCTCTGCTCGCCCGCCGCCGCATTCGTGACGGGCATCGTGCTGCCGGTCGACGGCGGCTATCTCGTCGCGTGAATCCGCGGCGCGACGCGTCCCTGGCGCCGCTCGCCACCGCGGTGGGCCACCTCGAGCGCGGTGAGTGGCAGGCGGCGCATCCCATCGTGCAGGACGACGACAGCGACCTGGGTGCCTGGGCGCACGGCATCGTCCATCTGCAGGAAGGCGACGTGGACAACGCGCGCTACTGGTTCCGGCGCGCGCATCGCGCGTTTTCGACCTCCATCGATGTGCGCGCCGAGATCGCGGCACTCGCGGCGGCGGTCGCGGCGTCGCGGTCGTAGCGGCGCAAGACGAGCCCCACGGCAAGCGATGCCCCTCGAGCTCACCGCGATCGCGATCGGCGCCACGCTCGGCGCCTGGCTGCGCTGGGGCTTGGCGCTGTGGCTCAATCCACGCGCGCCGCAGTTTCCGCTGGGCACGCTCGCGGCCAACCTCATCGGGGGCTATCTCGTGGGCTTCGCCGTGGCATTCTTCGTGACGCGCGTCGACCTGCCGCCGGCATGGCGGCTCTTTGCGATCACCGGATTCCTGGGCGGCCTCACCACCTTCTCGACGTTCTCCGCCGAAGTCACGGGTCTCCTGATGCGGGGCGAATACGCGAGCGGCCTGGGCCTTGCCGCCACCCATCTTGCAGGCTCGCTGCTGCTCACGGCGGCGGGCTTTGCCACCTATCGCGCGCTTGCGGCCTGACGGTCGACACCGCGCATCCCTCGAAAGGAATCGTCATGCCGCAAGCCATCCGCATCCACGCCACCGGTGGTCCCGAAGTCCTCACGCTGGAAGACGTCGAGGTGGGCGCGCCCGCCGCCGGCGAAGTGCGCCTGCGCCAGACCGCCATCGGCCTCAACTACATCGACACCTACCATCGCTCGGGCATGTATCCGCTGCCCATGCCCGCGGGCATCGGGCAGGAAGCCGCGGGTGTCGTGGAAGCCGTGGGCAGCGACGTGCGCGACCTCTCCGTGGGCGATCGCGTGGCGTACTGCGGCGGCGCCACGGGGGCCTACGCCACGCATCGGCTCTATCCGGCCGAGCGCCTCGTGAAGATCCCCGAAGGTGTGGACGACATCACCGCGGCCACGCTGATGCTGAAGGGGCTCACGGTCCAGTACCTCTTCCGCCAGACGTTTCCGCTGAAGGGCGGTGAGACGATCCTCTTCCACGCCGCAGCCGGCGGCGTGGGCCTCATCGCGTGCCAGTGGGCCCGGGCCCTGGGCGTGACGATGATCGGCACCGTGGGCTCCGATGCCAAGGCCGAGCTCGCCAGGGCGAACGGCTGCACGCATACCATCGTCTACACGCGCGAGGACTTCGTGGCGCGCACGAAGGAGCTCACCGGGGGCCAGGGCGTGCCGGTGGTCTACGACTCGGTCGGCAAGGACACCTTCCAGAAGTCGCTCGACTGCCTGCAGCCGCGCGGCCTCTTCGTGAGCTTCGGCGCATCGTCGGGCGCGATCGAGGCTTTCAACATCGGCGTGCTGGCGCAGAAGGGATCGCTCTACGCCACGCGGCCCACGCTCTTCACGTATGCGGCGTCGCGCGCGAACCTCGTGGCGATGGCCGACGACCTCTTCGCGCTCGTGAAGGCCGGCAAGATCAAGTCGGAGGCGCGCCAGCAGTTCCCCTTGCGCGACGCGGCCGCGGCGCATCGCGCCCTCGAATCGCGTGCGACCACGGGTGCGACGGTGCTCCTGCCCTGAACGGGCCGGGCGCGCATCGAAGCGCCGCGAAGCGTAGCGTCAGCGCGCGGCCTTCGCCGCGCGATTGAGGAGCGCCCGCGCGGCATCCGGCAGCTCGGAGGCCGTCACGCCGAGCGGGCCCATGCCGTCGGCCACGAGCTTGTCCGCCGCGGCGCCGTGCAGGCATACCGCGTAGCGCAAGGCGGTGCGCGCATCGATCTGCTGCGCGAGCAGCGCCCCCAGAAGCCCGCACAGCACGTCGCCGCTGCCCGCGGTGGCAAGTGCGGGGCCGCCGGTGGTGTTGATGTCGAAGCTGCCATCCGGGTGCGCGAGCACGCTGCCGGCGCCCTTCAGCACCACGTTGGCCGCGAGCCGATGCGCGAGCTCGCGCGCAGCCGCGAGACGGTCGCCTTGCACCGCCTCGATCGACGTGCCGAGCAGGCGCGCCGCCTCACCCGGATGCGGCGTGGCGAGCGTGGGCGCGCCGCGCGCCTGTGTGGCGGCCATGAGCGCAGGATCGCGGGCGATGAGGTTCAGCGCATCGGCATCGAGCGCCAGCGGGATGCCCACGTCGAGCGCGCGCTTGAGCAGCGACCGGGCGGCGTCGCTGGTGCCGAGGCCGGGGCCGGCCACGAGCGCATCCGGTTGCGCCTCGAGCACCATGCTCGCGTGCCGCAGCATGAGCTCGGGCATGCCGGTGTCGAGCTTGGGGGGAGCGGCCATGAGGAAGCCGAGCCACACCTTGCCCACGCCCGCGCGCATCGCCGCGCGCCCGGCGAGGATCAGGGCGCCGCCCATGCCTTCGGACCCGCCCAGAAGTCCCAGCGTGCCGAAGGTGCCCTTGTTGACATTGCGCACGCGGCGCGTGAGCACGGCGGGGAGGCGGGTGGCGAGCGCGTCCCAGGTGAGGCGATGTCCCGCGGACTGCGCGGGCGCGGGCAGGCCGAGGTCATGCACGCTGACCTCGCCGCAATGGTCGGGACCGTCGAGCGTGAGGAGCCCGGGCTTCAGCGCGATGAACGTGGCGGTGTGCGTGGCGCATACCGTGGGCGCGTGTGCCGACCCCGTGCCCGCATCGAGGCCGGTGGGCACGTCGAGGGCGAGGATCGGCGCCTGTGCGGCGTTGGCCCACTGCACGAGCTCCGCGATCCGTCCTTCGGGAGGACGGGAGATGCCGATGCCCAGCAACCCGTCCACCACGAGTCCGGGGCGCGTGGCCGGAAGCTCCGCCGCCACCCGCCCGGCGGCGCCGATGAATGCGGCATGGGCCGCCGCAGCGTCTGGGGGAAGGCGCTCGGGCGAGCCCACGAAGACGACCTGGACGTCGTGCCACGCCGAGGCCAGCAGCCGGGCGACCACGAAGGCATCGCCCCCGTTGTTGCCGGGTCCGGCCAGCACGACGACCGGCCGTGCGCGATCGCCGGCAAGCGCTGCGGCTACGGCGGCGGCCGCGGCACCCGCCCGCTCCATGAGCCCGTCCGTCGCGTGGCGGGCCTCCACGGCGCGCAACGCCGCGAGGTCGAGGATGGGTGCCAGGGCCGGTGTCATGCGCCGATTATAGGAGGCCGGCGCAGTCGAAGTGGACCGCGCCGGCGTCGTGCGGTGGCCGGCGATGCACCGATGAAGTGCCCGCTTGCCCCACACCCGGGCGCGACGCGCCGAATGGACAAACCGTCGACCCCACCGCTACACTAGCCTCACGCCGACGGGCTTTTCCCGCGGCTTATTTTTGCGTTCGCCTCCCGCCGCCGGCCGTTGCCGGTCCGCGCGGGAAGCGCCCCAACTGGAGAATTCCATGAAGTTCCTCCCCAAGACCGGATTCGTGCTGATGGCCGCGCTGTTTGCGATGTCC
This sequence comes from uncultured Alcaligenaceae bacterium, assembly GCA_964620265.1. Classification (GTDB taxonomy): domain Bacteria; phylum Pseudomonadota; class Gammaproteobacteria; order Burkholderiales; family Casimicrobiaceae; genus VBCG01. The sequence goes on along the minus strand of CAZUGY010000058.1, from coordinate 2,190 downwards.
GCGAATGCGCAGCAACTGACGGGCACGCTCAAGAAGATCAAGGACAGCGGCTCGATCACCCTCGGCACCCGCGAGTCCTCCGGAGCCCTCGCGTTCACGCTGGGCGACGGCAAGTACGTCGGCTTCCACACCGAGATGGCCGAGCACATCGCCGCCGACCTCCAGAAGCAGCTCGGCATGAACCAGCTCACGATCAAGTACCAGCCGGTCACGTCGCAGAACCGCATCCCGCTCGTGCAGAACGGCACCGTCGACCTCGAGTGCGGCTCCACCACCAACAACACGGCGCGCCAGAAGGACGCCGCGTTCGCGGTGACGACCTACATGGAGGAGGTGCGCATCCTCACCAAGGCGAGTTCCGGCATCACCGGCATCGCGAACCTCAACGGCAAGACGGTCGCCACGACCACGGGCACCACGTCCGTGCAAACGCTGCGCAAGAACCGTCGCGCGCAGGGCATGGACTTCAAGGAGGTCTTCGGCAAGGACCACGCCGACAGCTTCCTCCTGCTCGAATCGGGTCGCGCCGACGCCTTCGTGATGGATGGCCAGATCCTGGCCGGCCTCGCGTCCAAGGCCAAGAATCCGGCCGACTTCAAGATCGTGGGCGAGGTCCTCTCGGTCGAGCCGATCGCGTGCATGCTGCGCAAGGACGACCCCGCGTTCCAGAAGGCCGTCGACGACAGCATCAAGGCCATGATCAAGAGCGGCCAGATCGCCAAGATGTACGACAAGTGGTTCATGCAGCCGATCCCGCCGTCGAACACCAAGGTCGGGCTGCCGCTGTCGGAAGCCACCAAGCAGGCGTGGGCCAATCCGAACAGCAAGCCGATGGAAGAGTTCGCGATTCCCTGATCGCTCGTCCCGACCCGGACGACATCTGGACGACGTTGAGACAAGGCGCGCTGCGGCAGGAATGACCGCGGCGCGCTTTTCTTTTTGCGATTCCGAGCAGGGCGCGGGAGGCCGGACCACATGAGCTGGGATTGGCAGGTATTCCTCCAGGACGACGGAGGCGGCCGGACGTACCTCAACTGGATGATCTCGGCCTGGGGCTGGACGCTCCTCGTGTCCGCGTGCTCGCTCGTCGTGGCGCTCTTCGTGGGCGCGCTGATGGGCGTGCTGCGCACCACGCCGGTGAAGGCGTTCGTGTGGATCGGCAATGCGTGGACGGAGCTCTTCCGCAACATTCCGCTCCTCGTGCAGATCTTCCTCTGGTATCACGTGATCCCGTCGCTGTTCAAGCCGCTGCAGGAAGTCCCCGACTTCATGGCGGTGGTGATCGCGCTCGGCTTCTTCACCTCCGCGCGCATCTCCGAGCAGGTGAAGGCCGGCATCCAGGCGCTGCCGACCGGACAGCGCTACGCCGGGCTCGCGATGGGCCTCACGCTGCCGCAGACCTACCGCTTCGTGCTGCTGCCCATGGCCTTCCGCATCGTGATCCCGCCGCTCACCAGCGAGTCGATGAACATCATCAAGAACTCGTCGGTGGCGTTCGCGGTGAGCATCTCCGAGCTCACGTTCTTCGCGATGCAGGCGCAGGAGGAAACCGCGCGTGGCGTGGAGATCTACCTCGCGGTCACCTTCCTGTACTTCATCTCGGCGTTCGCGGTGAATCGCGTCGCGGCCCTGATCGAGAAGCGCGTGCGCGTTCCCGGCATGATCGGGAGCGCCAGATGAACCTCTCCTGGGCATTCATCGACTGGAACCTCATCCAGAGCTTCATCGTCAAGGGGTTGCTCTTCTCGATCCAGCTCACGATCGTGGCGATGATCGGCGGCATCGCCATCGGCACGGTGCTGGCGCTCATGCGCCTGTCGGGCAAGAAGTGGCTCGAGATCCCGGCCGCGGCCTACGTCAACACGCTGCGCTCGATCCCGCTCGTGATGGTGATCCTGTGGTTCTTCCTGCTGATCCCGCTCCTCATCGGGCGGCCGCTCGGCGCGGAGCTCTCGGCGATGGTCACCTTCACCGTGTTCGAGGCGGCGTATTACTCGGAGATCATGCGCGCCGGCATCCAGTCGGTGCCGCGCGGGCAGGTGAGCGCGGGCTACGCGGTGGGCATGAAGTACTCGCAGTGCATGCGCTTCATCGTGCTCCCGCAGGCCTTCCGCAACATGCTGCCGGTGCTCCTCACGCAGACGATCATCCTCTTCCAGGACACGTCGCTCGTGTATGCCGTGGGCGCCT
>CAZUGY010000057.1:0-23864 GCA_964620265.1 uncultured Alcaligenaceae bacterium | reverse complement strand
AATTTATCGCCGGCCAAAAAATATAAGGCCTTGATCGCTCAGGCCTTGAGGAAACAGTGGTGGAGACGAGGAGGATCGAACTCCCGACCTTCGCATTGCGAACGCGACGCTCTCCCAGCTGAGCTACGTCCCCACGAGGGCCGCAATTATAGCCGGACTCGCCCCTCCCCGCCACCCTCTGGCGGAGGCCACAATCCCTGACGCGTCCAGGGTTGGTTTCCCTCCCCCGCATACCCACCTACCCAACCCGCCCCTCCTCGCCCCGCGATGGAAACCCTCCTCGCACTCATCCAGCAATACGGCCTGCTCTTCGTCTTCGCCAATGTCCTCATGCTGCAGGCGGGATTGCCGGTGCCGGCCTATCCGACGCTGATCATCACCGGGGCGCTGGCCGCCAAGGGCGGCGCTTCCCTGCCCGCGCTGATCGGCGTCGCGGTGCTCGCGGCGCTCATCGCGGACCTCGCCTGGTACTCCGCCGGCCGCCGTTTCGGCAGCAACGTTCTCAGGACCATCTGCCGCGTCTCTCTTTCCCCCGACTCCTGCGTGCGGCAAACGGAAACGATCTTCGCGCGCTGGGGCGCGAGCTCGCTCGCCGTCGCCAAGTTCATTCCGGGCTTCGCGTCGGTGGCCACCTCGATGGCCGGCGTGGTTCGCCTGCCCCTGTGGAAATTCATCCTCTTCGACGCGATCGGCGCGGCCTTGTGGGCCGGTGTCGGGCTCGGCCTTGGCCACCTCTTCAGCGGCGCGATCCGCGAGGTCCTGGCGGTCCTCGAGACGCTCGGCAAGGTGGGCCTGTGGCTGATCGCGGGTGCGCTCGTCCTCTACATCGCGACCAGGTGGTGGCAGCGCGAGCTCTTCGTGCGGCAGTTGCGCATGGACCGCGTGACCGTCGACGAGCTGCGCGACCTCATGACGTCCGAGCAGGTCGGCAAGGTCATCGACGTGCGCTCGCCCATCTCGCAGGCGCTCACGGGCCGCATCCCGGGCGCGATCACGATCGATCCCGACAACCTGCGCGTCGACCTGCTGGCGGTGGAGCCCGGGAGCGAGGTGGTCGTCTACTGCGCGTGCCCCAACGAGTACACCGCGGCGAGGCTCGCCAAGGCGCTCATGCAGCACGGGTTCGAACGCGTGCGCCCGCTGCGTGGCGGAATCGAGGCGTGGAAGGAGGCCGGCTTTCCGGTGGAAGCGGTGGAGGTGGGCGGTGCTACAGTGGTGCCGTTGAAAGTCGAAGGCATGCGCACATGACCAAGCTCGTCGTCCACTCTCCCGATGCCCCCGCGGCGATCGGTCCCTATTCGCAAGCCGTTCGCGTGGGGGACACCGTGTACCTGTCCGGCCAGATCGGGCTCGATCCGGCCACGATGAATCTCGTCGTGGGCCTCGATGCGCAGGCGCACCAGGTGTTCCGCAACCTGCGCGCGGTGGCCACCGCGGCGGGCGGATCGCTCGACGACATGGTCAAGCTGTCGATCCTCATGACCGACCTGGGCGGCTTCGCCAAGGTGAACGACATCATGGCGACGTACTTCGCGCAGCCGTATCCCGCGCGGGCCACGTACCAGGTGTCGGCATTGCCGCGCGGCGCGCAGATCGAGGTCGAGGGCATCCTCGTGCTGAAGCCTGCGGCGGTGTCGCCGGTGGATCCGCAAACGGACTGGCGCGAGACGTTCGACCAGACGAAGGGGCAGTAGCCTTCGCGTCGCCGCCGATGCGGCGCGCGCCCACTCTCACACGCGCATGAGCCCGAGCCCAAAGCGCTCGTTCGACACCGCGACGCCCGGCACGCGTGGCGCGCGCGGCGCGCGCAAGGCGGCTGCGGACAAGCCGGCCAAGTCACGTGGCCTGCCCGATCTCCTGGCACGCCTCGGCATCTCGCGCGACAGCGACCTCGTGCTGCACCTGCCGCTGCGCTACGAGGACCACACGCGCCTGGTTCCTCTCGCCTCGATATCGCCGGCGCTGTCGGTGCAGACCGAGGGCGTGGTGGTCAATACCGACGTGCAGTACCGCCCGCGGCGCCAACTCGTGTGCCTCATCACCGATCCCGACGATCGCGCGGCGCAGCTCGTGCTGCGCTTCTTCACGTTCTATCCGAGCCAGCAGAAGGCGCTGCAGCCCGGCACGCGCGTGCGCGTGTTCGGCGACGTGCGTCCGGGCTATCACGGCCTCGAGATGGTGCATCCGCAGTGGAAGGCGCTCACGGGGGACCTGCCGCTGCCCACGAGCCTCACGCCGGTCTATCCCACGACGGCGGGGCTCACGCAGGATGCGCTGCGCAAGCTGGTGGCGCGCGCGCTGGCGCAGGACGGCGCGCTCGCCGATACGCTGCCCGACAAGGTCGTTGCGCGCCGCAAGCTCTGGAAGTTCGGCGATGCCGTGCGCTTCCTGCACCAGCCGCCGCCGCGCATCGGCGACGTCGCGCTGCGCTCCCTCGAGAACCGCTCGCACCTCGCCTGGACGCGCCTCAAGTTCGACGAGCTCCTGGCCCAGCAACTGTCGATGAAGGCGCATCGCCAGGCACGCGCGGGGCGCGCCGCCCCCGCGCTGCCCGGCACGGGCGAGCTCACGCGCAAGCTCGTGGAGCGTGCGGGCTTCACGCTCACCCGCGCGCAGCAGAAGGTGTGGCGCGAGATCGCGCATGACTTGAAGCGCACGATGCCCATGCAGCGCCTGCTGCAGGGCGACGTGGGCTCGGGGAAGACGGTGATCGCGGCGCTCGCCGCGCTGCAGACGATCGAGAGCGCACGCCAGGTCGCCTTCATGGCGCCCACCGAGATCCTCGCGGAGCAGCACTACCGCAAACTCTGCGCATGGCTCGACGGTCTCGGTGTCGAGGTCGCATGGCTCACGGGATCGCTTCCCGCCAAGGTGCGGCGCAAGACGGTGGAGGGGCTCGCTAGCGGCGCGATTCCCATCGTCGTGGGGACGCACGCGCTCTTCCAGGAAGGGGTGGAGATTCCGAACCTCGGCCTCGCCATCGTCGACGAGCAGCATCGCTTCGGCGTGGCGCAGCGCCTCGCGTTGCGCGGCAAGGCCGAAGCCGAGGCGCACCAGCTCATGATGAGCGCCACGCCGATCCCGCGCACGCTCGCCATGACCTTCTACGCGGATCTGGACGTATCGGTGATCGACGAGATGCCGCCGGGACGCACGCCGGTGGCCACGCGCCTGGTGAACCAGAAGCGCCGTCACGAGATCGTCGAGTGGGTCGGCAAGCAGTGTTCCTCCGGCCGCCAGGCGTACTGGGTGTGCCCGCTCATCGAGGAATCGGAGAAGCTCGAATTGCAGACGGCCGTCGCGCTGCATGCCGAGCTCACGGCGGCATTGCCGGATCTCGTGATCGGCCTCATCCACGGCAGGCAGAAGCCCGACGAGAAGGCGGCCACGATGGACGCGTTCTCGCGCGGCGAGATCCACGTGCTCGTGGCCACCACGGTGATCGAGGTCGGCGTGGACGTGCCCAACGCGTCGCTCATGGTGATCGAGCATGCGGAGCGCTTCGGGCTTGCGCAGTTGCACCAGCTGCGTGGGCGCGTGGGACGCGGCGCCACCGAATCGTCGTGCGTGCTGCTCTTCGAGGAACCGGTGGGCGAAGTGGCCAAGCTGCGCCTGAAAGTCATCTTCGAGAGTACCGACGGCTTCGAGATCGCGCGGCAGGACCTCCTGATCCGCGGCCCCGGCGAGTTCCTGGGCGCGCGCCAGTCGGGGACGCCGCTGTTGCGCTTCGCGGATCCGGAGGGGGACCAGGCGCTGGTCGCACCGGCGCAGGAGGTGGCCGAAGAGTTGCTGGCGCGCGATCCGGCAGCGGCGCAGGCGCACCTGTTGCGCTGGCTCGGGGGCAAGGCGGAATTCATCAAGGCGTGAAGTTGCGGGTCACGCTCGAAAGATCGGGCCCGTGCACCGGCGCGTGCCGGTGGCGTGTCCGGGCGCGTCGACGATCCACGGCAAGACTCGCCCGCGACCTCATGGGCGATACCAACGAGGGCGTGCGCCGCCCCCGCTTTCTTGCGGCAAATCAAGAAGCTGCGGCCGCGGATTTGTCCCTGTCGGCCGGTCGTTGGTACAATTCACATCCTGCATGCGCCTCCCCTGCCGGCATCCGGCTGGCGCATCGCGCCCCAATTCCGGCAAGCAACACGACATGTCCCTCTTCACCCTCGGCCTCGACCACACCACCGCGCCGCTCGACGTGCGCGAAAAGGTGGTGTTCGCGCCGGAGGCGGTGAGCGAGGCGTTGCGCGACCTGACGGCCAGCCGGCGCGTGAAGGAAGCGGCAATCCTGTCCACGCCCACGCGCACCGAGATCTATTTCGAAGGCGGGGATCCCGCGCCTGTGGCGGCGTGGCTCGAGGGCTTCCACGGCCTGGAACACTCGTCCCTGGCGTCGTACGTCTACACGCTGCCGCGCGAGAAGACGGTCCCGCATGCATTCCGCGTGGCGAGCGGGTTGGGTTCGATGGTGCTGGGCGAGCCGCAGATCCTGGGCCAGGTGAAGCAGGCCGTGCGGTCCGCGGAAGCGGCGGGCTCGCTCGGGCTGGTGCTCGATCGTCTCTTCGAGCGCACGCTCGAAGTGGCGCACGACGTGCGCGCGCAGACCGACATCGGCAGCACCGCGGTATCGATGGCGGCCGCCTCGGTCAAGCTCGCCGAGCGCATCTTCCCGTCGATCTCGTCGCAGCGCGTGTTGCTCGTGGGCGCGGGCGAGATGATCGAGCTCGCCGCGCAGCACTTCATGGCGCGCCATCCGAAGTCGGTCACGGTCGCCAATCGCACGCTCGAGCGCGGCCGCAGCCTGGCCTCGCGCATCGGGGCCTCGGAGATCACGCTGAACGAGTTGCCGGATCGCCTGCGCGACTTCGACATCGTGATCACCTGCACCGCGAGCTCGCTGCCGCTCGTCGGCAAGGGCATGCTCGAGCGCGTGGTCAAGCAGCGCAAGCACGCGCCGATCTTCCTCGTGGACCTCGGCGTGCCGCGCGACGTGGAAGCCGAGGCCGCCGATCTCGACGACGTGTTCCTCTATTCGCTCGACGACCTCGTGGTCATCGTGCGCGAGAACCAGCACATCCGCCACGACGCCGTGCAACAGGCCGAGCAGATGATCGCCGACCAGGCCTCCACCTTCCTGCGCTGGCTCGACGGCCGCTCGATCGTGCCCACGATCGAGGCGTTGTCCGGACATCACGATACGGTGCGCACGGCCGAGCTCGAGCGTGCGCGCGCGATGCTCGCGTCCGGCGCGGCTCCCGAAGCGGTGCTCGAAGCGCTCGCGCATGGCCTCATGCACAGGCTGCTGAACCCGCCGCTCACCGCGCTCAACGCCGCAGGGGACGCCGAGCGCGCAGAGCTCGTGGCTGCATTGCAGCGGGTCTACGGCCTGTCCGGCATTCGCGACGACGCGCTTTAGCGCGGCTTTCCGCCCCGGGCGCCACGCGCGCCCGCCTCGCGCCGTTGCGCCCCATGGATGTAAGGCGCGACCATCGCCACCTTCCGGAAAGCCGCATCGCATGAAGCAATCCCTCCGCACCAAGCTCGGCCAGCTCTCCTCCCGCCTCGCGGAGCTCGACGGCCTGCTCGGCTCGCCCGACATCACGAGCGACATGGACCGCTACCGCGCGCTCACCAAGGAGCACGCGGACCTGACCCCCGTGGTCGCGCGCTTCGCCGATTTCCAGGCCGCCGAAGAGGACCTGCGCACGGCGGAGGAGCTCGCTGCCGATCCGTCGATGCGCGACTTCGCGGCCGAGGAGCGCACGCATGCGCAATCGCGCATCGCGGCGCTCGAGACCGAGCTGCAGGCCGCGCTCTTGCCCAAGGATCCCAACGACGAGCGCAATGTGTTCCTCGAGATCCGCGCAGGCACGGGCGGCGACGAGTCGGCGCTCTTTGCGGCCGATCTGTTGCGCATGTACATCCGTTATGCCGAGCGCCATCGCTGGAGCACCGAGATCGTGTCCGCCTCCGCGTCGGAGCTGGGCGGCTACAAGGAAGTGATCGTGCGTATCGTCGGGCAGGGCGCGTACTCCGCGCTCAAGTTCGAATCGGGCGGCCATCGCGTGCAGCGCGTGCCCGAGACGGAGGCGCAGGGCCGCATCCACACCTCCGCGTGCACCGTGGCCGTGATCCCCGAAGCCGATCCGATCGCCGACATCACGATCAATCCGGCGGACCTGCGCATCGACACCTTCCGCGCCTCCGGTGCCGGCGGTCAGCACATCAACAAGACCGACTCCGCCGTGCGCATCACGCACCTGCCCACGGGCGTGGTGGTGGAATGCCAGGACGATCGCTCGCAGCATCGCAATCGCGCGCAGGCGATGTCGGTGCTGGCCTCGCGCCTCCTCGACCGCGAGCGGCAGGAGCGGCAGAGCAAGGAGGCCGCGCATCGCAAGTCGCTCGTGGGCTCGGGCGACCGCAGCGAGCGCATCCGCACCTACAATTTTCCACAGGGCCGCGTGACCGACCACCGCATCAACCTCACGCTCTACAAGATCGACTCGATCATGGACGGCGAGCTCGACGAGGTGGTGAAGGCGCTCGCGCAGGAATTCCAGGCCGAGCAGCTCGCGGCGTTGTCGGGCGAGACGGTGTAGCCCCTATGGCCAGGCGTCCCGCACCGTGGCTCACGACGCTGCGCCTCGCCATGCGCCAGTTCGTGCCCGGGGACTACGACGACATCTGGCGCCTCGACAGCGATCCGCGCGTGATGAAGTACATCACGGGCAAGCCCGCCACGCGCGAGGAAACGCACGCGACCATCGAGCGTGTCACGCGCTACTACGACCGCTATCCCGACCTCGGCGCGTGGTACACGGTGCGCCGCGACACGGGCAAGTTCATCGGCTGGTTCTCGCTCAAGTACGCAGGCAGGAGTCCCGACGTGGAGATCGGCTATCGCCTGCTGCCCGAGGCGTGGGGCCAGGGCTTTGCCACCGAGGGTGCGAAGGCGATGCACGACTACGGCTTCGACGACCTGGGCCTGTATCGCATCATCGGCGTGACGCATCCGGGTCATCGTGCATCGCAGCGTGTGCTGCTCAAGGCGGGATTGCAGGACTGCGGGTGGGGCCGGTATTACGACGAGCGGCTCCGGCTCTTTGCGGCCGACAGCCCGCACCTCCGGGAGAGGTCGTGAGCGCGAGGCGCGTGGACGGCGCCGCGTGACACGGACCCACCCATGAGCGGCATGACCGTGGGCCAGGCGCTGGCGCAGGCCGGGCTCGCACCGCTCGATGCGCAGGTCCTCCTCGCGCACGTCGTGCGGCGCAATCGGACGTGGCTCGTGGCCAATCGCGATGAGCCGCTGCCGCGCCTCGAAGCCACCACGTTCTTCGCCCTCGCCAGGCGCCGCCGCAACGGGGAGCCCGTCGCCTATCTCGTGGGTTGCCGCGAGTTCTGGGGCATGTCGCTGCAGGTGAGCCCCGCGGTGCTCGTGCCGCGGCCGGAGACGGAAGCGCTCGTCGAGCTGGCGCTCGATTGGTTGCCGGCGGACCGGCCTGCGCGGGTGCTGGATTTGGGCACTGGCTCGGGTGCCATCGCGGTGGCCATCGCGCGCGAGCGGCCGCGATCGCACGTGGTGGCGGTCGATTCGTCGCCGGCGGCGCTCGCGATCGCGCGGGCCAATGCCTGCACGATCGGCCTGCGCAACATCACGCTGCACGAGTCCGACTGGTTCGCGAGCGCCGGTGACGAGCCCTTCGATCTCGTGGTGAGCAACCCGCCGTACATCGCCGCGGGCGATCCCCACCTCGGGCGGGACGACGTGCGCTTCGAGCCTATCGCGGCACTCGTGTCCGGCGCCGATGGGCTCGATGCGCTGCGCGCGATCGTGGCGGAAGCACCGCAACGTCTGGTGGCAGGCGGCGCTTTGCTGGTGGAGCATGGCTACGACCAGGCGGCTGCGGTACGGGCATTGCTCGAAGACGCGGGCTTCGGTGAGATCACCGCCCGACGGGACCTCGCGGGGATCCCTCGCGTGGCGGCAGGGCGTCGCCGGAGCTGAGTTGTCCGTCCAGTCGGGCCCTTCCCGGGTCGGCGCCCGCTGGACATCCGTCATGGTCCCATCGATGATTCCGACCTATCAAGTCGGAATTATCGACACACCATGCAAGCTGGCAAATGCAAGCCGCCAAGGCGCGCTTCTCGGAGCTCGTGAAGCATGCCGCCCGGGAGGGTCCGCAGGACATCGCGCTGCACGGCCGCTCCGTGGCGGTGGTCGTGTCGCGAGAGCTCTTCGACCGGCTTTCCGGCAACGAGCAGTCGCTGGTGGACTTCATGCCCGAATCGCCGCTGCACGGCCACGACGACATCGAGTTCGAGCGCGATCCGGCGGGTTGCTGGCCGCCACTGCCCTGCAACACGACCTGACGCTGGTCACCCGCAATATCCGTGACTGCGACGGGTTGGGTTTGCGGGTCATCAACCCCTGGGACGCTCCCTGACATCGCGCGCGGCCATCATCGGCAGGTCACTCCTACCGCCGCCCCCTTCGCCGCATCCACCGTGCACGCGCGCACCGTCGCCGGCACCTTCCGCGCGAGCTTCATGCGCGTGTCCATGTAGTTGCACACGATGTAGGTATCGCGCTTGCGATCCTTGGCAAGCGACCACCTGGGCCGGCGCGCATCGGGATTGTCGGGGACGAGCTCGGCCAGTTCTTTCGGCGGGCCGTCGAACACGCTGATCGACACCGCGGGCGAATTGCCGGCCACGGCGGCGCCGGGCGGCGCCGCGAGCATCGTCGCGCCGTTGCGTGCGTGCGCTATCCATTCCGGCGGCAAGGTGCCGCCCACGCTTTGCGTCGTGGAGATCGACGCCGGGCATGCGAGCTTCCAGTCCGCGGCCCGTGCCGCCTCGCCGCATCCACCCGCCGCCAACGCCATCGCCAGCGCGGCGCCGGCCGCGATCCACTTCGTCATTGCAGGTTCGCGGCTTTCTTCACCTTGGCCAGCACCACCATCTCCGGCGACTTCTTGTAGTGATGATCGAGCGGATAGCAGCCGGACACCATGCCGTTGCGTGGCGCGGTCGTGCAGTCGCTGAACGTGCGGCACAGGCGCTTGCGCTGCATGGGGCGTCCCGCCAGCACGTCCGCCGGCAGGTCGGGATACGACAGCACCATGCGGCCCAGCCCCACGAGGTCGACCCAGCCTTCGCGCACCACGGCCTGCGCGACGTTGGGCAGGAACTCCTGCAGGTAGGTGTAGCCGCTGCCCATCAGCACGAGATCGGGGAAGTCGGCCTTGAGCTTGCGCACGAGGTCGAGATGCCGCAGCACGCCGAGCAGCGGATCCTCCGGCGGCTTGTAGCCGTCGGAAGGCGGATACATCGCCGGCCGCGTGAGGTGCGGGTTGTAATACGGGCTGCCGAGGGTCAGGTTCACGAGGCGTATGTCCATGTCACGCAATATGGACAGGAATGCGCGCGTCTCGTTCAGATCTTCCTTCACGGGTTCCGCTTCGTCGGTGCCGAAGCCGTAGCGATACGGCAGGCATTGCGAGAAATCGTCGGGCACGCCGTGGCCCAGCGTGTCGGTCTCGGGCTCGCTGGGATCGGGCTTGAAGGGCACGTAGTCGAAGGCGGACACGCGCACGCCGATCTCGAGGCCGGGGGCCTCGGCGCGGATGCCCGCGACGATCTCGCGCAGGAAGCGCGTGCGGTTCGCCAGCGACCCACCGAAGTCGCCGGGGCGCGTCTTGGCCGAGAGGAACTCGTGGCCGAGGTAGCCGTGGCAGTGCTTCAGGTCCACGAAGTCGAAGCCGATGTCGCGCGCGTGCTTCGCGGCCACCACGTAGTCGTCGATGAGCTTGCGGATGTCGCCGTCGCTCATCAGCGGATGGTCGGGGCCCAGGCGGAACTTGCGATCGAGGATCGGATGCCGGTAGAGGATCATCGGCTCCATCTTCGCCTTGTCGTTGGGCTTGCAGAAGCGCCCCGAGTGCGTGAGCTGCAGGCCGATCACGAGGTGGTCGTCGTTGCCCATCGCCTCGCGATGCGCGGCCACGAGGGTCTCGCGCATGGCGGCGATCTCGGGCTTGGAGGCGGGCGTCATCGTGAGCTGGTTGGGATTGGCGCGGCCGTCGTGGCGCACCGCCACGGCCTCGCCGCCCCAGATGAGCTTGGCGCCCGAAAGGCCGAAGTTGCGCCAGCGGCGGACCGTATTCTCGGACGGACGTCCGTCCTCCAGGCAATCCCATCCTTCCATCGGCTGGATCGCGAAGCGATTGCCGATGGTGAGCCTGCCTGCCTGCAGTTTGGATCCGAGCGGCGAATCGGGACCGGACGCGACGATGTCGTCGCATGGAATCCGGATGCCGAGCCGCGCGAGGTTCTCGCGAAATCCCGCCGTGGTCGACAGGCCCTTGATCTTGACGAAGTCACCGAACTTCATGATGTCAGTAGAACTTGTTGGGCTTCTGGAAGATGCCCAGAAGCAACGCGCCATTCGGCGCCTTGGCCACGTGCCGGCTTCCCGGCGGGCGCCACACGAACGTCCCCGCCGTCGCCTCGCCCTCGTGATCCACGAGGCTGCCTTCGAGCACCCAGGTCTGCTCGATCTGCACGTGCTCGTGATCGGTGAGCACCGATCCCGGCGCCATGCGCGTGAGCACCGTCTGCAGTCCCGTATCGGGATCTTCCATCAGCACCTTGACTTCCACGCCGGGAAAGCGCGTGGGTTGCCACGGAAGCGAAGGAACGTCGATGTAACGCGAGGAAAGCGGGGCGAGCGCGGCGTGCTGCGCCTCGAGGCCCGGAGTGCGGAGAGTCATGGTGGGGTTCCTGCGGGATGCATGGCCTGGCGACGTGCAAAGAAAAAGGCGGCGGGCGCACCCGCCGCCGTGCTGCGCTTCTCGTTCCTACGGCTTGGGGATGCCCACGGTGTCCGGCGACATCTTGGCCTGGCCCGCGTTGAACTTCTGCCACGCGGCATCGGCCACGGCGGGCATCGCGATCTTCTGCGCCTCGTCACCGTAAGTGACGACCATCAGCGCGCCGCGGCTTTGCGCGTACTTCCTGATCGACTCGGAATTGGCAACCTTCTCCTTCCAGATCTTGTCGAGCGTCTGCGTGACTTCGGGCGGCACGCCCTTGGGCACGAAGATGCCGAAGTAGCTCACGGGCACCTTGAAGCCGCGCACGTAATCCGACAGCGGCGGGATCTTGCCGTAGCCCTCGATCTCGATGCCCTTGTCGCCGATGACCGCGAGCGGACGCAGGCGCTTGCCGCGGATCATCTCGGCCTGCTCGGAGGAGAGCTGCGTGGTCACGTCGGTCTCGCCGCCCACGGTCGCCACCACGGCGGGATTGCCGCCGTCGTAGGTCACGTGCTTGTACTTGACGCCCGTGGCCGCCGCGATCTGGTCCATGGCCGTGTGGCCGCTCGAATTGACGCCGGCCGTGGCCACCGAGATGGCGCCGGGCTTGGCCTTCATCGCGGCGAGGAGCTCACCCGCATCCTTGTACGGCGAATTGGCGGGGACGCTGAGGATCGTGGGCAGCGCGAGGTTCAGGTACAGGTTCCAGTCCTGCATCGTCGTGTCGAGCATGCCGAGGATCTTGTACGAGCCCAGGTCCTTGGGCGCGCCCGACGTCCAGGTATAGCCGTCCTTGGGCGCTTCGAGCGCATTCTTGGTACCGATCGAGCCGGAGGCCCCCGGCTGGTTCACCACGATGATCTTCTGGCCGAGCGCGGGCTCGAGCTCGGCGGCGGTGGCGCGGATCATCTGGTCGGTGGCCCCGCCGGCGGCCCACGGCACGATCACGTTGATCGGCTTGGTGGGCTTCCACTGGGCGAGGGCGGAAGGGGCCGCCGCGGCAAGGGCGAAGGCGGCGGTCACGACTGCGGCGAGGCGCAGGCTACGCGGTGAAGTCACGGTGTTCCTCCAGGATTGACCCTCTCGTACGGAGGGTGTCGAGGTGCATTCTCGGAGAAAACCCGGAGGGGGGCAACCCGGGTGGCACCCGATGGGCGTCGCCGAGCCGGACCCGTGCGACGCATGGACGGCATGCTAAGCCGGGGGAGGCACCGGCACGCCCAGCGTGGCCGCGGCCGTGGCGAGCGCGGGCATGATGGATTCGTACAGCGCCACGCCGTTTTCGGTTTGCTCGCGATAGCGCTTCATGCCGTGGTCGCCGGGCAGTCTTACCGCAGGTCCGCCGGGACGTGGCGTGGCCGTGCGGCAGGCCTCGGCGAGCCAGTCCATCTGGCGCAGGTAGTCGTCGCGGCCGCCGAAGGCCGCGGGATCGAGCACCTGCGCAAAGACCGTCGCGCCCCAGCCTTCGGACGGATCGGCACGGCCGAATCCCGCGAGCGCGCCGGTGCATGCCTCGATGAGGAGGGCGAGCGCATACCCCTTGTGGCCCGCCTCCAGCCCGCCGAGCGGCAACAGCGTGCCTTTGGGCTCGTTGAAGAGCACGGCAGGATCGGTCGTCGCATTGCCCTGCGCGTCCTGCAACCAGGGATGCGGAAGCTGCTCGCCGTTGTTGAAGAGGCGCTGCGTGAGCCCGTTGGTCGTGTAGCTCGCCGAGATGTCGAGGAGGATCGGATCGCCCGACGTGGGAATGCCCGCGGCGAGCGGATTGGGCGTGAACACGGGGGAGGTGCCGCCGAAGGGCGCCACGCTGGAACCGGAAGGATCCGACGACATGAGGATCGCCACGTAGCCCTTGTCGGTCACGCGCTTCAGATAGGCCGCGAGGCAGGCGATGTGGTGCGAGCGGCGGATCGTGACGGTCCCCGTACCGCAGGTTTGCGCCATCTGCATGGCGGTGTCGAAGGCGCGCAGCGTGAGCCACGGGCCTGGCAGGCGCTGGCCGTCCCACGCCTGCGCGGCCGGGCGCTGGCTCACGATCACGGGCTCGCCGCTCTTGCGCATCGTGCCCTTGACGAGCTCGGCGAGGTAGCCCGGCAGGAGCTGCAGGCCGTGCGTGGTGTGGCCGAGCAGATCGCCGTCGACGAGGACGCTTGCCACATCGCGTGCGATGTCGTCGCGCGCGCCGGCCTTGGCGAGGAGCGCGTGGGCGAAGTCGACGAGCGTGTCGGCGCGGTAGCGCGCGGTGGGATCTGTGGCGGTCATCGGGGCTTCCATCCGAATTGCGAGTAGAGCGCGAGGCCCGCCTTGGCGCCTTGCGCGAGGATCCAGGTATCGGTGCCGTAGAGCAGCACGTTCACGCCGAGCGAGGTGAAGCGGCGCGCCTGCGACTCCGACATCACCGTGGTGCCCACCGACTTGCCGGCATCGCGCGCGAGGCGCGTGGCGTGCTCGACGAAGTCGGCCACGCGCGGATCGTCGACCTGGCCGGGGATGCCGAGCGCCACGGCGTAGTCGTACACGCCGAGGTACACATGGTCCAGCGTCGCGATCTCCACGATCTTCGGCAGTTGCGCCGCCGCGGCGGGCGACTCGACCAGCACACCCGTGAAGGGATACCCGGGCGCGTACTTGGGCTGCGGCGCCATGCCGTAGTTGCCGCCGCGGGTGAAGGGATTCATGCCGCGGGTGCCGAGCGGCGCGAAGTGCGCCATCTTCGCGGCGCGCTCGGCCACGACGGCATCCGCCACCTGCGGCACCATGATGCCGTCGGCGCCGAGGTCGAGCGCGCGCTGCGCGAAGAACGCGTCGGGACCGGGAATGCGCACGAGCGGCGAGGCACCGCCACATTCGCAGGCATTGATCGCCGTTTCGAGCGAGGCGAAGTCGAAGGCGCCATGCTCGCAGTCGAGGATCACGAAATCGAAGCCGGCGGCGGCCACCACGCCGCTGGCCTGCGCGGTGGGCATTTCCATCCACAGGCCGGCGATGCTGCCGCCGGCCGCGAGCTTGCGGCGCAGGGGATGGGCAGTGGCGTGGGGAACGCTCACGATGGGTACTCCTGACAGGAAGCGCACAGGGCCGTGGCGGAAGGACGCGCGTTGCGGCTTCTCTTGTTGACGGCGTGGGGGTGGTTCGCACACGATTCTAGCGCAGCGCCCCGATCGCCGTCCGCCGCGCGCCTCCCACCCGCCATCCATCGTGCTTCCTTCCTCGCTGCAGATCAGCGTCGTCACGTATCGCCCGGACCTGAAGCTCCTCGAGCGCTGCCTGCGCAAGCTCGCGCTGGCGATCGCGGCGGGACGCGAGGCCGGCGTGATGCGCACGGTGCACCTGGCGCTCATCGACAACAGCGAGGACAAGGCGGTCGCCGACACCGTCATCAAGCTCGGCAAGGCGCGCTTCTCCGACAGCAACGTGCACGTCACCTACCTGCACGGCCACGCCAACATCGGTTACGGCGCGGCACACAACCTCGTGCTCCACGGCACGGGCTCGGACTACCACCTGGTGCTCAATCCCGACGTGGAGTTGGCCCCCGATGCGCTTGCCAACGGCATCGGGTGGCTGGATCGCCATCCGGACGTGGGCGCGCTGGCGCCGCTCGCCTTCGACGCGCGCGGCGAACCCGCGTACCTGTGCAAGCGCTACCCTGCCGTCGTCGATCTCGTCCTGCGCGGCTTCGCGCCTTCGTTCATGCGGCGCCTCTTCCGGCGGCGCCTCGAGCGCTACGAATTGCGCGACGTGCTGGCCGAGGCCAAGGGCAAGGACGTCGTGGGCATTCCGGTGCTCTCCGGTGCCTTCATGCTGGTCAAGCGCGATGCCATCGATCGCACCGGCGGCTTCGACCCGCGCTATTTCCTCTACTTCGAGGATTTCGACTGGAGCGTGCGGCTCAACAAGATGACCAAGACCGCCTACGTGCCGAGCGTGCAGATCGGCCATCACGGTGGACATGCGGCGCGCAAGGGCGTGCGGCACGTCGGGCTCTTTGCGAGGAGCGCCTTCCGCTTCTACCGGCGCCACGGCTGGAAGTGGTTCTGATGGCCGCGCGCGGGACCGTGGCGGTCACCGGTGCGCACGGCTTTCTCGGGCGGGTGCTGGTGCCTGCGCTGCTGGAGGCGGGCTGCGAGGTGCGCGCGCTGGTGCGCGCCGTGGGCTCCGATGCCGGCACGTATGCAGGCGACGCCGATCCACGCGCGATCGCAGGCAATGCGAGTGGCGCCCTGCAGTGGAGAGCCACCGGCGATCTCGCGCAGGCGGATGGGGCGTCGCTCGCCGCCGCGCTCGACGGCGCGGACGCGGTGGTGCACCTCGCCGCGCAGGCGCATCGTCCCCCCACCGATTCGCCTGCGGCCAATGCGGCATTGCGCGCGCTCAATGCCGATGCTCCCGCACGTCTCGCGCGGGCGGCGGCCGCGGCCGGGGCCACGCACTTCGTCTTCGCGAGCTCGGTGAAGGTGCACGGCGAGACCTCGCCTCCCGGACGCGGCCTGCGCGAGGACGATCCCCTCGCTCCCGCCGATGCCTACGGCGCGAGCAAGGTGGCGGCCGAAGCCGCGCTCGCGGCGGTGGCGAACGACACCGGACTGCGCATCACGGCGTTGCGGCTGCCGCTCGTGTACGGCCCCGGGGCCAAGGCGAACTTCGCCGCGCTGATCCGCGCGGTGCGCGCGGGCGCGATATTGCCGGTCGGGTCGGTGGACAACCGGCGCAGCCTGCTGGCCACCGGCAACTTCACCTCGGCGGTGCTGACGCTCCTTGCCGATGAGAGCCCCGTGGTGCGGGGCGCGCTCACGCCGTATCTCGTGGCCGACGCGCGCGCCGTGGCCACGCCCGAGCTCGTGCGCGCGCTTGCCGCGGCGCTGGGCGTCGCGCCGCGCATCGTGGCCTGCCCGCCGGCGCTGCTGCGCGCGGTGAAGGTCGTGCCGGGTCTGGGCGAGCGCCTCTCGCGCCTGGTCGATTCGCTGGAAGTCGACGCCACCGCATTCCGCATGCGCTTCTCCTGGACGCCGCCCGTGACGCTCGAGGCCGGCCTCGCGGCGGCGGTGCGCGAGGCGTCGCCGCTATAATTCGTGCTTTGCGCGAGATCCAAGAGAACCCATGCTCTCCCGTTCCGGCGGACGCAGTGCGCAGGACCTGCGTCCCCTTCGTTTCACCCGCGCCTTCACCCGGTACGCCGAAGGCTCGGTGCTCGTGGAGATGGGCGACACGCGGGTGCTGTGCACCGCCAGCGTGGAGGAGGGTGTCCCCTCGTTCATGAAGGGCCGCGGCGAAGGCTGGCTCACGGCCGAATACGGCATGCTCCCGCGCGCCACGCACACGCGCGGACGACGCGAGGCTGCCGAAGGCAAGCAGAGCGGACGCACGCAGGAGATCCAGCGTCTCATCGGACGGAGCCTGCGCGCCGTCACCGACCTCACGGCATTGGGCGAGCGCACGATCAAGATCGACTGCGACGTGCTGCAGGCCGACGGCGGCACGCGTTGCGCGTCCATCACCGGCGCCTGCGTGGCGGTGGCCGATGCGATCGCCTGGTGCCGCACGCGCGGCCTCGTCACCGGCGAGCCGCTGCGCGAGCTCGTGGCGGCCGTGTCGGTGGGGATCGTCGACGGCGTGCCCGTGCTCGACCTCGACTACGCCGAGGACTCGGGCTGCGACACCGACATGAACATCGTCATGACCGCCGGCGGCGGCATCGTCGAAGTGCAGGGGACGGCCGAAGGTGCGCCTTTCTCGCGGGAGGAGCTCGATGCGCTGCTGGCGCTGGGCGCCGCGGGCGTCGGGCGGCTCGTGGAGGCGCAGAAGGCCGCGCTGTCCGCATGATCGAGCGCCTCGTGCTGGCGTCGGGGAATGCGGGCAAGCTCCGCGAATTCCGCGAGCTCCTGGCGCCGCTTTCCATCGAGGTCATTGCGCAAGGCGAGCTCGGCATCGGAGAGGCCGACGAGCCGCACGTCACGTTCGTGGAGAACGCGCTCGCCAAGGCACGGCATGCCAGTGCGTACTCGGGCCTGCCGGCGCTCGCCGACGACTCGGGCGTATGCGTGCATGCGCTCGGTGGCGCACCAGGGGTCACGTCGGCCCGCTACGCCGGCGAGCCCAGGTCCGACGCGCGCAACAATGCGAAGCTCGTGGCGGCATTGCAGGGCATTGCCGACCGCGGCGCGCACTACACCTGCGTGCTGGTGCTCGTGCGGCATGCCGAGGATCCCGAGCCGATCATCGCCGAAGGCCGCTGGCATGGCCGCATCGTCGACGTGCCGCGCGGCGCCGGCGGCTTCGGCTACGACCCGTACTTCGAGGTCGACGGCACGGGCGTGACGGGGGCGCAGATGCCGCCCGAGCGCAAGAACGAGGTCTCGCATCGCGGACGTGCGCTGCGCGCGTTGCTCGCGCAATTGCGCGAGGTGCAGGAGCGGTCGCGATGATGCGCGTGGAGGCCGCCGCACTCGCCGGACCCGCGTTCAGCGTGCTGCCGCCGCTGTCCCTGTACGTGCACCTGCCGTGGTGCCTGCGCAAGTGCCCGTACTGCGACTTCAATTCGCACGAGGCACGCGGCGACATTCCCGAGGATGCGTACGTCGATGCGCTCCTGCGCGACCTCGAGCTGGCACTCCCCGGCGTGTGGGGGCGCAAGGTCGTGAGCGTGTTCTTCGGCGGCGGGACGCCGAGCCTTTTCTCCGCGCCATCGATCGATCGCCTGCTCTCGGGCATCCGCGCGCGATTGCCGTTGCTGCCCACGGCCGAGATCACGCTCGAGGCCAATCCCGGCACCTTCGAGCGGCAGAAGTTCGCGGGCTACTTCGCCGCAGGCGTCAACCGGCTGTCGCTCGGCATCCAGAGCTTCGATCCCGCGCAGCTGCGCGTGCTGGGCCGCGTGCACGACGCCGACGAGGCGAAGCGCGCTGCCGAGGCCGCGCTCATGATCTTCGGCAACGTGAATTTCGACCTGATGTACGCGTTGCCGAACCAGTCGGTCGAAGGCGCGCAGGCCGATCTCACGCAGGCGCTGGCCTTTGCCCCGCCGCACCTGTCGTTCTATCACCTGACGCTCGAGCCCAACACGCTCTTCTTCAAGGCGCCGCCGCCGTTGCCCGACGAGGATACGAGCGCCGACATCGAAGGGATGGTCCACGCCACGCTCGCCAGCGCGGGCTACGCGCATTACGAGACCTCCGCCTACGCGCGTCCCGACCGGCAGTGTCGGCACAACCTCAACTACTGGCAGTTCGGCGACTATCTCGGTATCGGTGCCGGCGCGCATACCAAGCTCTCGTTTCCGCATCGCATCGTGCGCGAGCTGCGCTGGAAGCAGCCGAAGCAGTATCTCGCCAAGGTTGCAGCCGGCGAGCCGTTGCAGGAAGCGCACGACGTCACGCGCGACGATGTCGGCTTCGAGTTCATGCTGAATGCACTCCGGCTGACCGGCGGCGTTCCCGCGTCGTCGTTCGCCGAGCGCACGGGCCATCCGCTGGCGCTCGTGTCGCGCGGGATGGAAATGGCGACCCGCAAGGGACTGCTCGACGAGGATCCCGCGGTGCTGCGTCCCACGCCGCTCGGCCGCCGCTTCCTCAACGACCTTCTCGAGCTCTTCCTGCCGGCGCAGAAGACGCCCCCTGCGCCTGCACCCGTGCGTATCCATCTCGAGGCCACCGGAGTGGAACGATGAGCGATCCGCTCCGCGCGCTGGCGCAATCGATCCGCGATGGGCGCATCTCCGCTACCGCCGCGGCGCGCGAGCACCTCGCCCGCATCGACGCCACCGAAGCCGAGATCGGCGCCTGGCAGGCGCTCGACCGTGTCCACGTGGAACGCGAGAGTGCGCAAGCCGACGCCGCCTTGCCGGACGGCCCGCTCGCCGGCGTGGGCATCGGCGTCAAGGACATCATCGCCACGTCGCAGCTGCCCACCACGGCAGGCTCCCCGATCTATGCCGACTATCGTCCGCAAGCCGACGCCGCCTGCGTGGCCCACCTGCGCGATGCGGGCGCCTACGTCTTCGGCAAGACGGTCACCACGCCGTTCGCCTACATGGACCCGGGCCGCACGCGCAATCCGCATCATCGCGAGCACACGCCGGGGGGATCGTCGTCGGGGTCCGCCGCTGCCGTGGCCGCGGGGCACGTGACCGGCGCGATCGGCACGCAGACCAACGGCTCGGTGATCCGTCCCGCGGCGTATTGCGGCGTGGTCGGCTACAAGCCCACGCTCGGCGCGATTCCCGTGCACGGCATGCATCCGTTCAGCCCCACCTTCGACACGGTGGGAACGTTCGCGCGCAGCGTGGCCGACGCCGCGTTGCTCGCCAGTGTCCTCACCGACGACACGCGCGTGCCGATGTCGATCGAGCTGCCTGTACATCGCCCACGCTTCGCGTGGCTCGCGCAGTTCCCGTGGAGCGCACCCGACGCCGCCACCTCGCGTGCGCTGGCGCAGGCACTGGCCACGCTCCACGGCGACGTGGAAGTGGTGCCCGTCGCGCTGCCCGAGACGTGGCATGTGGCCAAGGCGCTGCACCGCACGATCATGCTGCGCGAGGGCTTCGAGGTGCTGGGCGAGTTGCAGGACCGCGAGCGGGCGCGCCTGTCGCCAGGCGTCAATGCCGCGGTCGACGAAGGTCGCCGCATTACCCTCGAGGACTATCGCGATGCGTGCGTCCAGCGCGAGCGTGCCATCGCCTTCTTCACTGGCTGGCTCGACGAGTTCGATGCGGTGCTCGCCCCGGCCGCGCCGGCAATCGCGCCGCGCGGCCTCGAAACCACGGGCGATCCCGCGTGCTGCACGCTGTGGTCGCTGCTCGGCTTTCCGGCGCTGAGCCTTCCCTGCGGGACCGTCGCCAACCTCCCCGTGGGCTTGCAGCTCGCAGCACCCCAGGGACGCGATGCCTCGCTGCTCGCGGCCGCGCTCTGGGTGGAAGGTCGCTTGCCTCCGGCGGTGCTGCCTGCGCTGGAGAACGTCCACGCATCATGAAGCGCGCGAAGAAGCACGCGCCGCCGCTGCCCAAGCTGCGCAATCCGGTGGCGCGCTCGCCATTGCTCGGCAAGGGTGGCGCGCACGGCAAGTCGAAGCGCGCGCTGCGGCACGAGGCGAATCTCGCCACCCGCAGGATGTCCCGTGAGCCGGACGCCGATTGACCCTCGCACGCTCCGGCGCGACGACCTCGAGTCCAATCGCATGCGGGAGATCTACAGCGAGGCCTTCGGCGGCAAGGGGGCGCTCGACGACATCGCGCTGTCCGAATCGCTCACGACGGCGCTCGCGGCCAAGCCCAAGGGCGCGGGGTGGTGGGTGTTCGCCTACGGTTCGTTGTTGTGGAATCCGCTCTTCCCCTTCGTGGAGGCGCGGCCGGTCACGGTGCGCGGGCTGCATCGCCGCTTCTGCCTCTACTCGATGGCCTCGCGCGGCACGCCCACCGCCCCCGGGCTCGTGCTGGCGCTCGATCGCGGCGGCGCGTGCACGGGGGTCGCCTATCGCCTGCCGGCGCCGCTCGCCATCGACGAGCTGCATCTACTGTGGCGCCGCGAGATGGTGACCGATGCCTACCGCCCGAAGTGGGTGAACGCCACCGCGCGCGACAAGCGGGGCATGGTGGCGCTGGCCTTCACGGTGCGCCACGGCCACGCGCAGTATGCCAAGGGCCTGGCGCTCGATGCGCAGGCGTCGATCATCGCCCGTGCCGAGGGAGCATTCGGCACGTCGCGCGACTATCTCGAGCGCACCCGCGTGGCGCTGGTGACGCACGGGATCGTGGATCCCTATCTCGAGACGATCGCGGCGAAGGTGATGGCGCTACGCAGCGCTGCGGGCTGACCTCGCGCGCTCTAGATCGCGATGCTGCGGCCGCCGTCGACGTCGAGCGTGATGCCGGTGACGTAGGGCGCCTCGTGCAGCAGGAAGAGCACGGCACCGGCGATGTCCTCGGGCGAGCCTTCGCGCTTCAGCGGCGTGTGCGAGATCACGCGCTGGCGCGAGAGCTCGTCGAAGGAATCGTCCTCGGGCCACAGCACGGGACCCGGCGCCACGGCATTGACGCGCACTTCCGGGGCGAGCTCGCGTGCGAGCGAGCGCGTCATGCCCACCACGGCGGCCTTCGCCATCGAGTACACGACGTAGCCCTTGAGGGGGCGGTCGGCGTGGATGTCGGCGAGGTTCACGATCGCGCCCTGCGACTTGCGCAGCGCAGGCGCCGCGGCCTGGGCGAGGAAGAGCGGCGCCATCACATTGGTGCCCATGAGGTCGCGCCAGTGGTCGGCGGTGATCTCCCCGATCGGCGTGGGAAAGAACGACGATGCGTTGTTCACGAGGCCGTCGAGCCGGCCAAAGCTTTGCACGGTCTGCTCCACGAGCGACGGCAGCTTCGCGGTATCGAGCAGGTCGGCCTGGATCAGCGCCACGGAATTGGCGCGCGCATGATTGAGCTCGGCCTGCAGCAGGCGCGCCTCGCCCGCGGAGGCGCGGTAGTGCAGCATGAGGTTGGCACCCGCGCCGTGCAGGCGCCGGCAGATCGCGGCGCCGACGCGCTTCGCGCCTCCGGTGATCAGGACGACCTTTCCCTGCACGTGGGGATCCTCGACAAGAATGCGCGAACGGTAGACTGTAGCCGCTTCCAATCTAGCACAGGCCTCGCGTGCCGTCGCATCTGCCCGATCCCGCTGCCTTGCCTGCGCCCGACGCCGCTGCACGGGCGCACAGCGAGCGCGTCGTTGCGCATCTGCGTGAGGTCATCGCGGCTGCCGGTGGGTGGGTCTCCTTCGAGCGTTACATGCAGGAGGCGCTCTACGCGCCTGGCCTCGGCTACTACGTGGCCGGCGCGCGCAAGCTCGGGTCCGACGGCGACTTCGTGACCGCGCCCGAGATGACGCCTCTCTTCGGCGCCACGCTCGCAGCCCCGGTGGCCACGATCCTCGACGGCAGCGGCGCGCGCGAGATCGTGGAGTTGGGCGCGGGCAGCGGCGCGCTCGCTGCGAGCCTGCTGCGGGCACTGGCCGAGGCGGGCGTGGCGATCTCGCGCTACCGCATCGTGGAGCTGAGCCCGGACCTGCGGGCGCGGCAACGCGCGGCACTCGCGCACGCGCAGGCGCCGGTGGAGTGGTGCGACACGCTGCCGCCGGCGCTGGAGGGGGCGGTGATCCTGAACGAGGTGCTCGATGCGGTGCCGCCGCACCTGGTCGTGCGTGCGCAGGAGCAGTGGCGCGAGCGTGGCGTGACCTTCGCCGATGGCGCGCTGCGCTTCGCCGACCGGCCGTTGGCCGACGAGCGCCTGCGCGCGATGGTGCAGGCGCGCTTTCCTTCCGGGATCGATTACGCGAGCGAGATCAACCCCGGCGCCGAGGCGCTGGTGGCCACGCTTTCACGCTCGCTCGTGCGCGGCGCGATCGTGGTCGTCGACTATGGCTTTCCGCAGGCGGAGTACTACCATCCACAGCGCAGCGCCGGGACGCTCGTGGGGCACTATCGCCATCGCGTGCACGACGATCCCTTCCTGTGGCCGGGACTGTCGGACCTCACCGCGCACGTCGATTTCACGGCGATGGCGATGGCGGGCCACGAGCAGGGGCTCGCGGTGGCGGGGTATGCATCGCAGGCGGCGTTCCTCACCGCCGCGGGCATCCTCGACCGGCTGGCGGCGCAAGGACCGCCCGAGTCCGTCGCCTACATCCGTGCCGCGGCGGCCGTGCAGCGCCTGCTCTCGCCGGCGGAGATGGGCGAGTTGTTCAAGGTTCTGGTCCTCGCCCGCGACGATGGTATCGTTTGGCGTTACTTCGCCGGGCACGACCGCTCGCACCGGCTCTAGCGCAGATACCCGACGGATGCATCGAGCATCCGCACATTGGAGACACTGGGGGAACGCATGGCAGCGATGGAAGTCAAGGTCCCGGACATCGGCGATTTCAAGGATGTCCCCGTCATCGAGATCCTGGTCAAGCCCGGCGACGCGGTGAAAAAGGAGACGCCGCTCGTCTCGCTCGAATCCGACAAGGCGACGATGGACGTTCCCTCGCCCGTGGACGGCGTAGTGAAGGAGATCAAGGTCAAGGTCGGCGACAAGCTGTCGCAGGGGTCGCTCGTGCTGACGCTGGAGACGGCCGACGCGGGAGCGGAGGCGCCCAAGGCCGCTGCGGCAGCCGCGAGCGCGCCGGCGAAATCGGGCGCTGCGGCAACGGTTTCCGGCTCGACTGCGGCGGCTGCGACATCGTCCGCCACGGCTGCGGCGAGCGCAGCGTCCGGCAAGGCGGCGAGCGCACCCGCTGCGGCCACGTATTCGGGCAAGGCCGACATCGAGTGCGAGATGCTCGTGCTGGGCTCGGGCCCCGGTGGCTATTCGGCCGCGTTCCGCAGCGCCGACCTCGGCATGAGGACGGTGCTCGTCGAGCGCTACGCGACGCTCGGCGGCGTGTGTCTCAATGTGGGCTGCATCCCGTCGAAGGCGCTGCTGCACACCGCGGCCGCGATGGACGAGGTGAAGGCGCTCGGCGCGCACGGCATCGCCTATGGCGAGCCGAAGCTTGACCTCGCGAAGCTGCGCGGCTTCAAGGAAGGCGTGGTGAAGAAGCTCACCACGGGCCTCGCCGGCATGGCCAAGATGCGCAAGGTCGAGGTGGTGCGCGGCGTGGGGCGTTTCCTCGATGCCCATCACCTCGAAGTCGCGCTCACGTCTGGCGACGGACGCGACACGACAGGCGAGAAGAAGGTCGTGAAGTTCGCCAAGGCAATCATCGCGGCCGGCAGCCAGGCCATCGAGTTGCCCTTCATGCCCGTCGATCCGCGCGTGGTCGATTCCACCGGCACGCTCGAGCTGAAGGACGTGCCCCGGCGCATGCTCGTGATCGGCGGCGGCATCATCGGCCTCGAGATGGCCACGGTGTATTCGGCGCTGGGTTCGAAGATCGACGTCGTCGAGATGCTCGACGGCATGATGGCGGGTGCCGACCGCGACCTCGTCAAGGTGTGGGAGAAGCGCAACGCCGGACGCTTCGACAAGGTGATGCTGAAGACGAAGACCACGGGTGCCAAGGCCACGGCCAAGGGCATCGAGGTCACCTTCGAGGG
>CAZUGY010000056.1:0-23917 GCA_964620265.1 uncultured Alcaligenaceae bacterium | reverse complement strand
TCGGATGATGCCGGCGGGGCCAACGGGCCGGACGCGACCTCGGCGGCCGCAGCCGGCGCCGGCATCGGGAAGCCACCGGTCGGGGGCGTCGCGCCGGATGCCGCCGGGGTCTCCGGCGCGGCGGGCGCACTGGCGGCCGCCGTGGCTCCCGCCACCGCGCGCGAGGGATCGACGCTGCCACCGGTGGCCGGCACCGACGCCGGTCCCGCCACCGTGTCCATGGGTGCCTTGCCTTGCCGCAGTCCCATGCCGAGCGCCACCGCGATCACCACGCCGAGCACACCCAGGGCGGCGAAGGCGGCGGAGCGGCGACGCCACCACGGCAGGGGCGCGACCGGTGGGGGCGCGAGCGAGCTGGCCTCCGGATCCGCCACCAGCGGCGCGACAGGCTCGGCGATACGCCGGGACAGGTCGCGCACGCTGAACGTGGCCGTGGCGTGCTCGAGCGCCGGCAATGGGGGAGGGGCCGCGGTGCCGAGCTCGAGGGCATCGAAGGCGCGCAGGTCGTGCGCCATCTCCTCGGCCGTCTGGTAACGATCCGCGGGGTCCTTGGCGAGCGCCTTGCCGACGATGTGGTCGAAGGCGCGCGGAAGGCTCGGATTCACGCTCGACGGCGGCGGTGTGGGGTCGGAGAGGACCTGCTTCAGGATCGTGTTGAGGTCGCCGCCGGTGAACGGCGGCGCGCCGGTGAGCATCTCGTAGACCGTCGCGCCCAGCGAGAAGATGTCGGAGCGGCCGTCGACGGAGCGCCCCATCACCTGCTCGGGCGAGGTATAGCGCGGCGAGCCGAAGGCATTGCCGGCGAGCGTGCGCGTGCCGGTGGGCAGCAATGCGATGCCGAAGTCGGTGATCTTCACCGCGCCGCTCGCGAGCACCATGATGTTGGCGGGCTTCACGTCGCGATGGACCACGCCGTTGTCGTGCGCGAAGGCCAGGCCCTCCGCGATCTCCGCCGCGATGTCGGCGACGCGCTGGGGCGGCAGCACCACGCCGGAGTCCATGAGATCGCGCAGCGACTGGCCGTCGAGGAACTCCATCGCGATGTAGGCGACGTCGTCGGCGCGGCCCACGTCGTGGATCGTGACCACGTTGGGGTGGTTGAGCCGGCCGGCGGACTTGGCCTCGCGGAAGAAGCGCCGCTCGTAGGCCTCCGTCTCGGCGCTGGACAGGCCCAGGGCCACGGTCTTGATGGCCACGACGCGGTCGATCAGCGGATCGCGCGCCTTGTAGACGACACCCATCGCGCCTTGCGCGATCTCGTCGATGATCTCGTAGCGGCCGAGGGTGCGGCGCGGGGCGAGGAGGATGTCGTTCATGGGGTCGAGGGCGGGTGCTGCAGGTACGATTGTGCCAAAGAGTCGACCGGTGGTGGATCGAGCGGCGTGGGTGGGCGCCGCGCGGCGTGCAATACTTGCCCGCTGGCGGCAGGGATCGATCGCCGCATCGCAAGCCATGCGCTGCCCGAGCCTGCCTCCTTTCAGCTCCCTTCTGGCCATTGAATCATGATGGGCGACGTCCTCGAGATCGCGGCAGTCACCGACGTCGGCAACGTGCGCCAGTACAACGAGGACAGCGTCGCGGTGGACGTCGACCTCGGGCTCGTGGCCCTGGCCGACGGCATGGGAGGCCACCGCGCGGGCGAGGTCGCGAGCGTCATGGCCACCGAAACCGTGATCACCGGCCTGCGGGCCGCCGCGCCCGAATTCGACCCGCGCGATCACGAGCGCCAGCCGCTCCAGGCGCTCGCAAAAAGCATAAAGCGCGCCAACGCGGCGATCCATGAGAGCGGCCGTCACGACGTCCGCTACCGCGGCATGGGCACGACCCTCGCCTGCGCCGTGTTCTACGACAACCAGGTCGCGCTCGCCCACGTGGGCGACTCGCGCATCTATCGCGTGCGCGACGGCACGCTGTCGCTTTTGACGCGCGACGACTCGCTGCTGCGCGACCAGGTGGACCTCGGCGTCATCTCGGCGGAAGAGGCGCGGCACTCGCACAACCGCAGCCTCGTCACGCGCGCGCTCGGCATCGAGGCCGAGGTGAGCCCGCATCTGGCGACGGAGACGTCGATGCCGGGCGACGTGTACGTGCTGTGCTCCGATGGCCTCAACGACCTCGTGGAGGACGCCGACATCGAGCTCATCGTGAGCAAGCTTGCGGCCAACCTGCCGCTCGCGGCCCAGCACCTGTTGCAGGCCGCCAAGGACAACGGTGGCTTCGACAACGTCTCCGTGGTGCTTGCCAGGGTGCGGGCGCCGTTCGCCGCGGCGCCGCCCACGCTGTGGGTACGCCTGCAGCGCTACGTGAAGCGCATTCTCGGGAAGTAGACAGCATGGCCAAGCTCGTGCTGAGCAGCGGGGGATCGCTCGTGAACCAGCGCTTCCTCGACGAGGATCCGGTGACGGTCGGCCGCGGTGCCGGCAACGACATCGTGGTGGACGACGCGAGCGTCGCGGAGTCGCACGCCACGATCTGCGTCGTGGGCCACGACTACATCCTCGAAAGCCACGACGAGGCCGGCCTCAGCGTGAACGGCACGGTACAGGTGCGCCGGATCCTGCAGCACGGCGACGTGGTCGAGCTCGGCGCCTACAGCCTGAAGTACGTCGACAGCAAGGCATCGTCGCAGATCGACCTCGAGCGCACGATGCTGATCCCGGGGCTGCGCAACGTGCTCGGCAAGGGCGAGAGCACGCAGGAGCTCGCGGTGCCGTCGCCGCGCGCCTCGAGCACGCGCTTTCCGAGCGCGCAGGTGGAGTGGATCGCCGGGCCGCGCCGCGGCAGCGTGCATGCGCTCAATCGCGTGATCGCGACCTTCGGCACGCCGCACACCGGTGTGATGGTGATCACGCGCCGTCCGCACGGCTACTTCGTGACGCACGTGGAGGGTGGCGAGTTCGCGCGCGTGAACGGCGAGCCGATCGGGCAGGAGACGTGCTCGCTCGCCACCGGCGACATCATCGAGATCGCCGGGGAGAAACTGCGCTTCATGCAGCTTTAGGCACTGCCCTCGGATCGGGATGGAAGAGCCACGCGTCCATGGCGAGCGCGCTTCCCTCGTAGCCTTGCACCACGTGCTCGACGCGCGCGCCGGGCGCGGCGGCGCCCAACGCGACGAGGAGCGGGAGATAGTGCTCCTCGGTGGGATGCGCCCGCGCCGCGTCGGGCGCGACATGGCGGTAGTCGACCAGCGCCTCGACGTCGTGCGCCTCCACGCGCGCGGACAGCCATTGCGTGAAAGCCTCGACGTAGGGCAGCGGGCCCGTGGCCGTGCGATGCATCATCCAGTCGCGCAGGTTGTGCGTGGCGTGGCCCGAGCCCACGATCAGCACGCCCTCCTGCGCGAGAGGTGCCAGTGCGCGGCCCAGCGCCACGTGATGCGCGGTGCCGCGTGCGGGCTGCAGAGAGACCTGCACCACGGGCACGTCGCGCTCCGGATACATCTGGAGCAGCGGCACCCACGCGCCGTGGTCGAGGCCGCGGCAACCGTCGATGCCCGCGGCCATGCCCACGTCGCGCAGGAGCTCGACGGCGCGCGCCGCGACGTCGGGGGCGCCGGGGGCGAGGTACTCGATGGCGTAGAGCTCCTGCGGAAAGCCGCCGAAATCGTGGATCGTTTCCGGACGCGCGCTGCCCGTGACCAGCGGCAGCGATGTCTCCCAGTGCGCCGAGGCCATGAGGATCGCTCGCGGACGCGGGAGCTCGCCCGCGAGCGCGCGCCACGCGGCACCGGCAGCACCTGGACGCACCGCGTGCATCGGCGAGCCGTGCGAGAGGAAGAGAGTGGGCAGGGCGGTCATGGGGATTCCTTGCGCGCTGGCCCGCTCCGGCGCCTGTTCGCGCTGGGGCGGTCCGGCGCGTGCACGGTCACTGCCTTACTTCAAGCCTTCCGCGGCCAGCACTTGTTGCACCGCCGGCCGTGCTTCCACGCGTGCCATGAAGGCGGCCACGGCGGGGAAGGGCGAGAGGTCGACCTTGAGGTGCGTGGCCCAGCGGGTGACGGTGTACAGGTACGCATCGGCGACCGAGAAGGCCTGTCCGGTGAGGAAGGGCTGCGCGGCGAGCGTCTTCTCGATGAGGCCGTAGCGCGAGGCGAGCTTCTCCTTGTTGGCATTCTTCGTGGCCTCCGGCGTGGTGGGATACCACAGCGGACCGTAGGTCTTGTGCACTTCGCTGCCGATGAAGTTGAGCCACTCCATGAGCTTGTAGCGATCGAAGCCGCCGAAGGCGGGCGCGATCGTGCCGGGCTTTTGGTCCGCCACGTATTGCAGGATCACCGCGACTTCCGCCAGCGACTCGTCGCCGTCCAGGGCGAGGAAGGGCACGTAGCCCTTGGGATTGATCGCGTAGAAGTCGGTGCCGTCCTCGGTCTGGTGCTTGCGCAGGTCGACCTTCACGGCCGTGTACGGCAGGCCGAGCTCGGCGAGGGCGATGTGGGGAGCGAGGGAGCAGGCAGCCGGGGAGTAGTAGAGCTTCATGGGATCTCCAGGGTTTCGAGGGGACGGAAGGCGAGGGCCCGGAGGGACCGCTCGTGCTTCGCGCAGGTGACGAGCCGATAGTAACGATTGTCGATTACGGAATAAATATACTTCCAATTGAAATATTATTGCTGAATACGCAATAATAATGCATGGACCGTTTCCACGCGATCGAAGCCTTCGTGAAGGTGGTGGAGGCCGGCAGCTTCGCCGGCGCGGCGACGCGGCTGTCCGTATCGGTGTCGTCGGTGTCGCGCCTCGTGGCCGACCTCGAAGCGCATCTCGGCGCGCGGCTTCTCAATCGCACCACGCGCCGCCTCTCGCTCACCGAGGCCGGGCGCACGTTCCACGAGCACGGCGTGCAGCTGCTGGCCGACCTCGACGAGGCCGAAGCCTCCGCGAGCGCGGAAGCCGTGGTCCCGCGCGGCACGCTGCGCATCACCTGCGGCACCACCTTCGGCAATGCGCATCTCGCGGGGGCGGTGGCGGCATTCATGGCGCGGCATCCGCAGGTGCGCTTCGACGTCGAGCTCTCCGACCGCATGACCGACCTCGTGGACGAGGGCTTCGATGCCGCGCTGCGCATCGGCGGGTCGGCCGCGAGCAATCTCGTGGGCCGGCGCATCGGCACCACCGCGCTCGTGTGCTGCGCGGCGCCGGGCTACCTCGCCCGGCATGGCGAGCCGCGCGTGCCGGAAGACCTCGCGCAGCATCCCTGCCTGCTGTACCAGTACGCGGCGCAGCGCGACGTGTGGACCTTCGACGGCCCGGGCGGGCAGGTGCACCGCATCCGCGTGAGCGGCCCCGTGTCGGCCAACGGCGGCAGCTTCCTCACCGCACTCGCACGCGAGGGCGCGGGCATCACCTGCGAGCCCGACTTCGCGGTGGGGCCCGACGTGCGCGTGGGGACGCTGGTGCCGATCCTGCGCGGCTACTCGCCGCCGTCGGCACCGATCCATGTGATGTATCCGAGCCGCCGGCACCTGTCGGCCAAGGTGCGCACGTTCGCCCAGTTCCTCGCCGAGCGCTTTGCCGTGGCGCCGTGGGTGCTCCCGCCTGCGCTGCCGCGCGTGCGCCCGCGCAAGCCACGATAGCGATACGGGCTGCGCGATACTATCGGGCGTCCCGACCCTTTGCACCCGCCCGCCATGCCACGCACCGTCAGGAAGTCCACGCCGGCCGCTCGCGCCCCTGCCACGAAAGCGCACGCGAAGTCCAGGACGAAAGCGAAGACGAAGGCGCGGCACGAGGCGGCGGTGACCACGGTGTCGCGTCCCGGCGATTTCCGTCTCATCGATGCGTACTGGCGCGCTGCCAACTACCTGTCGGTGGGGCAGATCTATCTGTACGCGAATCCGCTGCTGCGCACGCCGCTGCGGCGCGAGCACATCAAGCCGCGCCTGCTCGGCCACTGGGGCACCACGCCGGGGCTCAACTTCATCTACGTGCACCTGAACCGCGTGATCGTCGCGCAGGATCTCGACGTGATCTACCTCGCGGGGCCCGGGCACGGCGGGCCGGCGCTCGTGGCCAATGCCTATCTCGAAGGGACGTACACCGAGCGCTATCACGCGGTGACGCAGGACGCGGAAGGCATCCAGCACCTGTTCAAGCAGTTCAGCTTTCCCGGCGGCATCCCGAGCCACGTGGCGCCGGAGACGCCCGGGTCCATCCACGAGGGCGGTGAATTGGGCTACGTGCTGTCGCATGCGTATGGCGCGGCCTTCGACAATCCCGACCTCATCGTCGCCGCCGTGGTGGGCGACGGCGAGGCCGAGACGGGACCGCTGGCGGCCGGCTGGCACGGCAACAAGTTCCTCAATCCCGTGCGCGACGGCGCGGTGCTGCCGATCCTGCACCTGAACGGCTACAAGATCGCCAACCCCTGCTATCTCGCGCGCATCCCGCACGACGAGCTCACGGCGTACCTCACCGGCATGGGCTACGAGCCGCACTTCGTCGAAGGCCACGATCCGGCGCAGATGCATCCACGGATGGCGGCCACGATGGATACCGTGGTCGGCAGGATCAAGGCGATCCAGCGCGAGGCGCGCACCAAGGGCTTCAGCGGACGCCCGCGGTGGCCGATGATCGTGCTGCGCTCGCCCAAGGGCTGGACCTGCCCCGAGTTCATCGACGGCAAGAAGTGCGAGGACTACTGGCGCGCGCACCAGGTACCGATGTCGGACATGGACAAGCCCTCGCACGTGCGTGTGCTCGAGCACTGGATGAAGAGCTATCGGCCGGAGGAGCTCTTCGATGCGCAAGGGCGCTTGCTGCCCGAGCTGGCCGCGCTGCCGCCCAGGGGCACGCGCCGCATGAGCGACAACCCGCACGCCAATGGCGGCGAGCTCCTGCGCGACCTGCGCCTGCCCGACTTCCGGAAGTATGCGGTGGCCACGGGCCAGCGTGGCGCCACCTTCGCCGAGGCCACCCGCGCGATGGGCATGTTCCTGCGCGACGTGATGAAGGCCAACCTCGCCGCCGGCAACTTCCGCCTCTTCAGTCCCGACGAGAACAATTCCAATCGCTGGCAGGACGTGCTCGACGTGACCGGTCGCTGCTACGTCGCCGACATCTGGGACACCGACGACCATCTCGCCCCCGACGGCCGCGTGATGGAGGTGCTCTCGGAGCACCAGTGCCAGGGCTGGCTCGAGGGCTACCTCCTCACCGGGCGGCATGGCTTCTTC
This sequence comes from uncultured Alcaligenaceae bacterium, assembly GCA_964620265.1. Classification (GTDB taxonomy): domain Bacteria; phylum Pseudomonadota; class Gammaproteobacteria; order Burkholderiales; family Casimicrobiaceae; genus VBCG01. Next base: position 16,746 of record CAZUGY010000056.1, on the reverse strand, counting down.
AGCTGCTACGAGGCATTCGTGCACATCGTCGACTCGATGTTCAACCAGCACGCCAAGTGGCTCAAGGTCTGTCGCCACATCCCGTGGCGCGCGCCGGTCGCCTCGCTCAACTATCTGTTGAGCTCGCACGTGTGGCGGCAGGACCACAACGGCTTCTCGCACCAGGATCCGGGCTTCCTCGATCACGTGGTGAACAAGAAGGCGGAGGTGATCCGCATCTACCTGCCGCCGGATGCCAATTGCCTGCTCTCGGTGACCGATCACTGCCTGCGCTCGCGCAACTACGTGAACGTGGTGGTGGCGGGCAAGCAGCCGCAGCAGGTGTGGCTATCGATGGACGAAGCCACGCGCCACTGCGCGGCGGGCGTGTCGATCTGGGAATGGGCAAGTACGGATCGGGCGAGTACGGATCGCGATGCGGTTCCCGACGTCGTCCTCGGCTGCTGCGGCGACGTGCCCACGCTGGAGACGCTCGCCGCCGCCGACTTCATCCGCCGCGAGCTGCCCGACGTGAAGGTGCGCGTGGTCAACGTCGTGGACCTCATGAAGCTGCAGCCACCGCGCGACCATCCGCACGGCCTGCCCGATGCGGACTTCGATGCGATCTTCACCCCCGACCGTCCAGTGCTCTTCACCTTCCACGGCTATCCCACGCTGATCCACAAGCTCACCTACAAGCGCGGCAACCACGACAACTGGCACGTGCGCGGCTATCGCGAGGAAGGCACCACCACCACTCCCTTCGACATGTGCGTGCTGAACGAGATCGACCGCTTCCATCTCGCGAGCGCGGTGATCGACGTGCTGCCGGGCCTCGGGTCCCGCGCGGGCTACGTCAAGCAGGCCTTGCGCGACAAGCTGCGCGAGCATCACGATTACATCCGCGTGCATGGCGACGACATGCCGGAAATCCGGAACTGGCAGTGGCAGGGAGCGCCGGAGACCCCGACAAGTGGCGTGGCCGGCCGGGGCAAGGGCGGCAAGCAGGTGAAGAAGGCGCGCGTGGCGCCGGACACGTCGGCGGATTCGGTGTGAGACATCGCCTGTCAACCGTCGGCCGCGCTTGCGTGGCGCTGGCGATCGTCGCCTCGATGGCCGGCGCGGTGGCGTGGGCGCGTACGAGCCTCGGCACGCTTTCCGCGTCCACGCCGTCGGAGCTGCGGTTCGTGCCCGATCCGGCGCACGCCGGCTACGAGACGGCCGTCACGGTGGGCGATCCGTCGCAGCCTGGCGTATATGCCGTGCAGACGCGCCTGCCTGCCAACATCACCATCGTGCCGCATACGCACGGCGAGACGTGGCGCGTGGGCACGGTGCTGTCCGGGACGCTGCATTACGCGCAAGGCGCGGTGTTCGACGAGTCGAAGCTCAAGGCCCTGCCGCCCGGCAGCGTGATCGTCGAGCCGCAGGGCGTGCCGCACTTCGCGCGTACCGGCAACGAGCCGGTGCTGCTCAATATCGTGGGGGAAGGGCCGGCATCGACGCTGCCATTCACGGGGAAGGCGCCATGAAGGGCATGGCCGTGCGGCTGCGCCCCGGGGACGACCTCGAGCGTGCGCTGGAGGCGATGGCCGGCGACGCCACTTTCGTGGTCTCGGGCATCGGCAGCCTCGATCCGGTGGCGCTGCGCTATGCGGGACGCAAGGAGGTCAGCGTGTTGCAAGGTGCCCACGAGATTCTCACGCTGGCGGGATCGCTGTCGCGCGATGGCGCGCACCTGCACATGAGTGTGTCCAACGCGGAGGGTCGCGTGCTCGGCGGTCACGTGGGTACCGGGTGCGTCGTGCGCACCACCGCGGAAGTGTTGCTCGCGACGCTGCCCGATACGACGCTGGCACGCGAGCACGATCCGGCGACGGGCTTCCGCGAGCTCGTCGTGCGCTCGACCGGAGAGCCGACATGACCCGCGCAAGCGCTGCGGTGAGCCTGCCTGCCGACGTCGATGCCACGCTCGCGCTCCTCGAGGCGCAGGACTACGTCGCCGACCGGCGCCTCGCCACCTCGGTGTTCCTGGCATTGAAGCTTCGCCGTCCGCTCTTCCTCGAAGGCGAGGCGGGCGTGGGCAAGACCGAGATCGCCAAGGTGCTCGCGAGCGGCCTCGGGAAGTCGCTCATCCGCCTGCAGTGCTACGAAGGCCTCGATACCGCGGCCGCGGTGTACGAGTGGAACTATCCGCGCCAGATGATCGAGATCCGCCTCGCGGAAGCGGGGGGCGGCGCCACGCGCGAAGGGCTCACGCAGGACATCTTCACGCCGCGCTTCCTGCTGCGCCGTCCGCTGCTGCAGGCGATCGATCCCGCCGACGGCGTGGCGCCCGTGCTCCTCATCGACGAGCTCGACCGCACCGACGAGCCCTTCGAGGCGTACCTGCTCGAAGTGCTGTCCGAGTTCCAGGTGTCGATTCCGGAGCTCGGCGTGGTGCGCGCCGCGACGCCGCCGGTGGTGGTGATCACGTCCAATCGCACGCGCGAGATCCACGATGCGATCAAGCGGCGCTGCCTGTATCACTGGGTGGACTATCCCGATGCCGCGCGCGAGCTCGCGATCGTGCGCCGCAAGTGTCCGCATGCGCCAGAGCGGCTCGCGCGCGAGATCGTGGCCTTCACGCAGCGGTTGCGGTCGATGGATCTGTTCAAGGCGCCGGGCGTGGCCGAGACGCTCGACTGGGCCGAGGCGCTGGTGGCGCTCGACCGCATCGCGCTCGATCCTGCCGTGGTGAGCGACACGCTCGGCGTGCTCCTGAAGTACCAGGACGACATCGGCGCGCTGCCGCCGGACGTGGCGGCGCGCATCGTGGCCGAGGCGCAGGCGGCGGCGGCTTGAGCTTGCGTGCGCGGGGATCGCCACATGGGCGCGCCAGATTCTTGACGTCGCAGGTGACATCTCGATGAGCCTGCTCGCCTCCGCGCCCACGGTATTGCCGCGCGGCCATCTCGCGGAGAACGTGCTGCACTTCGTGCGCGTTCTGCGCACGGCAGGGCTTCCGGTGGGTCCCGCCAAGGTGATCGACGCGCTCGCCGCGGTGGAGGCGGTGGGGGTGGCACAGCGCGACGACTTCCGCGCAGCACTCGCCGCGGTGCTCGTGTCGAAGCAGGAGCACCTGCCGCTCTTCGACCAGGCTTTCGATCTCTTCTGGAAGAATCCGCGGCTGCTCGAGCGGATGGTGGCGCAGCAGCTGCCGCCCGTGCTGGGGCGCTTCGGCGAGAAGGACGAGCCGCCGCCGTTGCCGTCGCGCCTCGCGCAGGCGCTGCAGCCGCGCGCGGCCCCGCCGGTGCCCGAGGATGCGGAGGACATCGACCTCGATGCCGCGCACACCTTCTCCGCGCGCGAGGTGCTGCAGACCAAGGACTTCGCCACGATGACGGTGGAGGAGCTCGCGCAGACGAAGGCGATGCTCGCGCGCCTGCGCCTGCCGCTGCCCGAGCTCCTCCAGCGGCGCACGCGCGCGTCGCGCGCCGGCGCGCGCATCGACCTGCGCACGACGCTGCGCCGGATGACGGGCGCCGCGCGCGACCTGGCGCCGCTCGCGTATCGCGCACGCATCCGCCGGCCGCCGCCGCTCGTGGTGCTCTGCGACATCTCGGGCTCGATGGACCGCTACGCGCGCATGCTGCTGCACTTCCTGCATGCGATCACCAACGACCGCCATCGCGTGCACACGCTCGTGTTCGGCACGCGGCTCACCAACATCACGCGGCACCTGTCGCATCGTGACGTCGACGTGGCACTCGCGCGCGTGGCCGCCGCGGTGGACGACTGGGCGGGCGGCACGCGCATCGGCGCCTGCCTCGCCGAGTTCAATCGCCGCTGGTCACGGCGCCTGCTGGCCCAGAACGCGGTGGTGCTCCTCATCAGCGACGGGCTCGATGCCGATGCCGGCGACGGTCTCGCCTTCGAGATGGACCGGCTCGCGCGATCCTGCGCGCGGCTCGTGTGGCTCAATCCGCTGTTGCGCTACGCGGGCTTCGAGGCGCGCCCCGCGGGCATCCGCGCGATCCTGCCGTACGTGGACGCCTTCCTGCCCGTGCACAATGTGGCGTCGCTGCGCGAGCTCGCCGCGGCGCTCGACGTCAGCGGTGGGAGGGCGAGGGTGGGGCAGCAGGCGCGGGTGCGGCCGAAGACGCCGCATCCCGCGCGAGATTGGAGAGGAGCGCGAGCAACACCGTCCGCGTCGTAGCGACGTCGCGCGGGTCGATGCCGGCCACGCCGATGTGGTTGACCGCTTCCGCGAGCGGCACGAGCTTGCGCTCGAGCGCGCGTCCCTGGCGCGTGAGATGCACGTAGACGTTCTTGCGGTTGGCCGCGTGCTGCCGCCGCACGACGTAGCCCCTGGCCTCCATCGCCTTCACCGCCGCGAAGGTCGTGGGCTCCATCACGCCGACCTGCACCGAGAGCTCCTTCTGCGTGACGCCGTCGCGCTCCCACAGCGCGCGCAGGAAGGTCCAGTGGCCGAAGGACACGTCGTGCGCCGCGAGACGCTCCGCCAGCGCACGCGCGAGCGCCCGGCTCGCATCGCGCACGAGGTGCGCCAGGCGGTCGTGCGGCACGGCCTCCTGCCAGTGGCGGAGGATGACGAGCGCGTCGTCGGGCAAGGACTTGCTCATGGTCTGCTGGTTCGCGTCGGCGCGTGGCGGGAGGGGCCGGCGCTCACTCGTTCCCCGGGACCGGCACCTGGAAGCGCAGTGCGACCTCGCGGCCGCTGCGTGCCGATTCGAGCATCGCGCGGCACACCTCGAGCGTGGCACGCGCCCACTCGCCGGAGTGCAGCGGCGGCACGCCCTCCACCACGGCGCGCCAGAGCTCGTCGATGACCTCGGCGCGGGGGACGGCGGGGACCGGTACCGGCTCGAAGCGGCGTTCGTCGTCGGCGTAGATCGCCACCCCCGACGGCGTGGGACGCAGGTCCGCGCGCTCGCAGCACACGATCACCTGGCCGAAGTGCTGGTGATGGGTCGGCGGCTTGACCACGGCCTCCACGTAGCGCGCGCCGCCGTAGTTGCGTGCGGCCTTGAGCTGCGCTTCCGCGGTGGGATCCGGCGCGTCGCGCAGGCGCCGGCGCGTGGCGCCGTAGTCGGCGTCGGACTTCGCCTGACCCATCTCGCCGATGCGGTCCATGAGCTCGTCGCCGTCGTAGTGCGCGTAGCCGCTGTAGGTGACGCTCGCGAAAGCGCCGTCGGCGAAGGTGAGCAGCGCGCTGTACGCCCCTTCGGTGGGCCGCGTCGCATCCCAGTTGCCGGTGAGCGCGCGCACGCCGGTGACGCGCCCGCCGCCCAAAAGGCGCACGGTGTCGATCTGGTGCGCGGCCTGGCTGAAGAGCACGCCGCCGCCGTCGTCGGTGCGCATCTCCTCGGGACGGCGCGCGCGGTACATGTAGTCGGTGAAGTAGGTGGCGTGCAGCATGCGCACGGCGCCGAAGGCGCCGCTGGCGGCGAGCGCGCGCGCATGCAGGTAGGTGCCGTCGAAGCTGTGGCTGTGGCCCACGACGAGATGGCGCCCGGCCCCGCGCGCGGCATCGATCATCGCCGTGCAATCGTCGAGCGACACGGCCATGGGCTTTTCCACGAGCACGTGGCGCCCGTGCGCGAGCGCCGCGCAGGCATGCGCCGCGTGCAGGCCGTGGGGGGTGGAGACGTACATGACGTCGATGCCGTCGTCGTCGGCGAGCGCCTCCACGTCGGCGTACGCGCGGCCGCCGAAGTCGCGCTCGAATCGGGCACGCGCCGTCGGCAGGGGATCGGCGGCGGCCACGAGGCGCACGCGCGGATCGGCGCGGAACGTGGGCAGCATGAGGGTGAAGGCGCGGCCGAGGCCGGCGACGCCGATGCGCAGCGGTGGGTGGCCCGCGGATTCGGGGCCAGGGCGTGGGTCACTCATGGGCGTCGCTACAGGTCGAGGGTCAGGGAAGGGCTGCGCGCCCGCGACACGCACACCATGATCTGGCTCGCGTGCTCGTCGGGTCCCAGCACGAAGTCGCGATGCTCCGCCTCCCCTTCGAGAAGACCGGTGCGGCAGGTACCGCAGCTGCCGGCCTCGCAGGAGCTGCGCACCTTCACCCCGTGCTCCCGCAGCACCTCGAGGATCGAGCGGTCGGCGGGGATGTCGCAGGTGGTGCCCGAGCGCGCGAGATGGACCTTGAACGGATGATCCTGGCGCCGCAGCGCCGCATCGACGCCGAAGCTTTCGAAGTGCACGCTGCCGGTCGCCCAATGGCCGCTCATGTCGCGCACGCCATCCATGAGGCCGCGCGGGCCGCAGCAGTAGATGTGGGTGCCGGGCTGCGGCTTCTCGAGCAGCGGCCAGAAGTCGAAGGCCTGGGCGGGGTCGCCCTGGTCGTGGTGGAAATGCACGCGACCGGCGAAGGCTTCGTCGGCCAGGATGCCGGCGAAGGCGGTGTGCGCGGGACTGCGCGTGCAATAGTGCAGCACGAAGGGCGGCCCGCCGGTGCCGTCGAGGTGGCGCATCATCGCCATCATCGGCGTGATGCCGATGCCACCGGCGATGAAGAGGAAGCGTCGCGCGCGCGGATGCAGCGCGAACTCGTTGCGCGGCGCAGCCACGGGCAGGTGCGCACCCTCGACCAGCAGGTCGGCCATGCTCGCCGATCCGCCGCGTCCGGCGGCGTCGCGCTTCACGGCGATCTCGTAGCGGTCGGTGATCGCCGGATCGCCGCACAGCGAGTAACGCCGCACCACGCCCGCCGGCGTGCGCACGGGGATGTGCGCGCCCGGCGCGAACGGCGGCAGCTCGCCGCCCGCCGGGTCGACGAGCTCGAAGCGCACGATGTCGGTGGCGGCCGGCGCCGCCACGGCCACCACGAGGTCGCGGAAGGCGAGCTCGTCGGGGGAGGCGGGGTCGGTGTCGGTCATGGCGCACGCTTTACAGGCGGGGTAGAATGGATCATCTTAGAGTCCTAAGAATCGGACCGCAAGCGCTTTGCGCTGCCTACCGTCGCGAGGAGACCGCCATGATGACCCCGGAAGAGAACGATCTCATGTGCCGTGTGGAGGGCGCTGCCCCCATGGGCCAGCTCATGCGCAGGCACTGGATTCCCGCGTGCCTGTCGGAGGAAGTGGTCGACGCCGACGGCGATCCGGTGCCCGTGCGTCTTTTCGGCGAGGACCTCGTCGTCTTCCGCGATTCCGACGGCCGCCTGGGCGTGCTCGATCGCTACTGCCCGCACCGGCGCGCGTCGCTCGTGTTCGGGCGCAACGAGGACTGCGGCCTGCGCTGCCTCTACCACGGCTGGAAGATGGATGTGGAGGGCAACGTCCTCGAGATGCCGTCGGAGACCGCGGGCAGCGCGCTCATGCAGAAGGTGAAGCACACCGCCTATCCCGCGCACGAGCACGGCGGCTTCGTGTGGACCTACATGGGACCGAAGGAGACGATGCCCGCCTTCGAGCCCCCGCCGTTCGCGCCCTCCGCCAACGCGAAGCTCTCGATCGTGAAGTTCGTGGTGGACTGCAACTGGGCGCAGGTGCTCGAGGGCGCGATCGACTCGGCGCATAGCTCCTCGCTGCACTCGACCGACATGACGCCCGCGCGCGTGGACAGCGCCAAGGCCACCACCAACGTGTGGCTGCGTCCGTCCACCGACAAGGCGCCGCGGCTCGTGGCCGAGTCCACCGACTACGGCTTCAAGTACGCCGCGATCCGCCGGCCGATCGCCAATGCGGCGGCCAACGACTACATCCGCATCTCGGTCTTCGTGGCGCCCATCACCGTGCTGATTCCGCCGAACAACCTGTACAACGTGGCCAACATCAACGTGCCGATCGACGACACGCACACGATGTTCCACTTCATCGCCTGGAACGAACAGGAGCCGGCGGGGGTCGAGCCCGAGGCGTGGCGCAAGTTCTGCGCGGCGCAGGTGGGTATCGACGTCGACCGCGACTGGCGCCGCAAGCGCACGCTCGCCAACCGCTACCTGCAGGACCGGCAGGCGATGAAGCTCGGCAGCTTCACGGGCATCCCCGGCATCCCCAACCAGGACGTCGTCATGTGGGAGACGATGGGGCCGATCGCCGACCGCTCGCGCGATCGGCTGGGCGCCTCGGACCTCGCCATCGTGGAATTCCGCCGCGTGATGCTCGATGCCGTGCAGAAATTTGCCGCAGGCGGCAAGGCGATCGGCGCCGACGTATCGAAGCATCACCTCCGCTCGTTCGAAGGGGTGGTGCCCAAGGGCGTGGACTGGCGCACGCTCGGCGAGCGTGCGCCCGAGACGGCGGCGGCAGATTAGCGTTTTCCGTGCCATGGCGTGAACGGCAGTGGCCGGTACGCGATACTCTCACTCCTCCCATGTCCAAGCTCTCCCTCACCTTCGCCTGCTGGAACTACGACCGCACGCGCGCGCTCGCCGACGGCCGCATCCAGCCCGACGGCATCGATCTCAACTACCTCGACATGCCGGTGGAGGAGACGTTCTTCCGCATGCTGCGGCATCGCGAGTTCGACGTGGCCGAGATGTCGCTGTCCTCCTACACGGTGTCGCTCTTCCGCGAGCCGCGGCATTTCGTGGCGCTGCCGGTGTTTCCGTCGCGGATGTTCCGGCACTCGTCGATCTACGTGAACACGAAGGCGGGCATCCGCGAGCCGAAGGACCTGATCGGCAAGCGCATCGGCTGTCCCGAGTACCAGATGACCGCCCCCGTGTGGATCCGCGGGATCCTCTCCGAGCACCACGGCGTGCCGGTGGAGAGCGTGACCTACGTGACGGGCGGCGAGGAGTCGCCGGGGCGGTCGGAGAAGTTGAAGCTCGACCTGCCGCCGTCGATCAAGGTCGAGCGCATCGGCCCCACGCAAACGCTCGCGCGCATGCTGGCCGAGGGCGAGATCGATGCGCTCTACACCGCGCGCGCGCCGTCGTCGTTCAAGGCGCGCGACGGTCGCGTGGCGCGGCTGTTCACCGACTACAAGGCGGTGGAGCGCGATTATTTCACGCGCACCGGCATCTTCCCGATCATGCACGTGGTCGCCATGCGCCGCGATGTGTACGAGTCGCACCGCTGGATCGCGCAGTCGCTCCTGAAGGCGCTCGTCGAGTCGCAGGCGCGGGTGTACGAGGACTTCCGCGAGACGGCCGCCTTGAAGGCGATGCTGCCGTGGCTCATCGACCATATCGAGGAGGCGGAGGCGCTGATGGGCCCCGACTTCTGGCCCTATGGCCTCGAGCGGAATCGCGCCACGCTCGACACGTTCCTGCGCTACTCGTTCGAGCAGGGATTGTCGAAGCGCAAGCTCGAGCCCGAGGACCTGTTCGCCCCCGAGACGCTCGAGTCGTTCGTGATCTGATCCCGCCGGACGCGCTCTTCCCCTTCGCCCGAGGACACGCTGCATGGAAATGACCAACACGCGGATCGTTCCGGCGCCGCCCGATGCGGTGTGGAGCGCATTGAACGACCCGGCGATCCTGAAGGATTCGATCCCCGGCTGCGAGTCGTTCGAGGCCACGGGCGAGGACCAGTGGCGCGCGATCGTCGCGGCGAAGATCGGCCCGGTGTCCGCGCGCTTCACCGGCAACGTGCGGATGACCGACCGCACGCCGCCCACCGGCTACACGCTGAAGTTCGAGGGGCAGGGCGGTGCCGCGGGCTTTGCCAACGGCGAGGCGAAGGTCACGCTGGCACCGGCCGAGGGGACGAGCACCGCGCTGACCTATGCCGTGAACGCGAGCGTGGGCGGCAAGATCGCGCAGATCGGCTCGCGTCTCATCGACGGCGCCGCGGCCAAGATCGCCGACGAGTTCTTCGAGCGCTTCAGTGCCCGGTTGGCGCCGGCGGAGGAGGTCGCCGCTCCCATGGAAGCGGTGGTGGCGGAGACCGGCGAAATGGTGGAGGTCGACTCCGGTCGCGCGCCCGGCGGCAATCCATCGATCCGCTGGGTGTCGCTTGCCGTCATCGCCGCGATCGTCGCGTGGCTCGCGTGGCGCGGATTCGGCTAGGCGGGGCGCCTCGCGGCGGCGGCATGCGCTGTCAGGACGCGGGCGTGCAGCTCGCGTAGTCCGCGAGCACGATCGTGTAGATCGTCCGGCCCGCCGCATTCGAGAAATCCTCCTCCTGCGTGGCGCACGGCTTCGTGTGCGCGAGGAGCGCATCGAGCCGCATGCGCACCCCGTCGAAGACGTTGAAGCCTTCGCCGTGCAGCACGAAAGCCACGCGCTTGCCGGTGAGGTCGCGCGCGATGGCGCGGGCGACGTCGTCGCGGCCGAGGTCGGCGCCGGCGTCGAAGAGGCGCCACGACCATTCGCGGTAGCGCGCGGCGTCGTCGCGGCCGGCGAGCGTCACGAGCGGCTGGTGCAGGCCCCAGTCCACGGAGATCACGCGGTCCGGCGCCATCGCGTCGAGGCGCTTGCCGAGGCTCGCGATCGCGGGATCGAAGAGCGGACGGAAGTCGCGGTCGTTGCGCCAGATGTCGGCGTAGCGCAGGTCCATCGCGATGTTCCAGGCGAGCAATGCGCCACAGGCGATCACCCCGGCGAGCGCCACGCTCGCGCGCAGGGCCATGCCGCGTCCACGCTCGGTGCCCAGGTGCTGCGCGGCGACGGCCACCAGCGTGACAAGATGCAGCGTGGGCATCGGCCACAGCATGAAGAGGTGATGCGAGCCGCCCACCTGGCGGGTGGCAGCGATGGCGACGAGCAGGAACACCGTGGCGGCGGTGAGGAAGGCGAGCAGGCGCCGCGCGGGCGTCCACGGACGGCACCAGGCGAGCAGGAGCACCGCAGCGGCAAGCTGCACCAGCAGCACGACATTGAACGTCTGCGTCACGGGGACATCGGCGCCGAACACCCAGTGGACGACCGACAAACCGCTGAAGGTGGCGGCGTAGAGGGCCCACACCTTGGCGACCTGCGCCGTGGCCGTGAGCGTGCCGCCGTCGCCCAGGATGTCGAGTCCCGCGGCGCGGCGGACGAGAGTGAACGCGCCCCACACGAGCAACGCGATCGTCACGCCGGCCACGAGCGGTTGCCAGGGCGCGCCGCCGCGCAGCCGGCTCCACGCGATGGGACCCATCACCAGCGCGGTGGCCGCCAGCCAGGCCGCGATCACCCAGATGAAATTGATCTTGTCGAGGAAGCCCGCGATGAAAGTGAGGCACAGCAGCAGGAGCCAGTGCATCCTGCCCGTCTGCAACCAGCGCATGAGCGCCATGAGCGATGCCACGCGCATGAAGAGCGCGATCATCTGCGGCCCCCAGTCGAGCCGCGCATGATTGAGCAGCACCGGGTCGGCGACGAGGAGGACGAGCAGCAGCGCCGACCATGCCGCGCCGAGCTCGTGGCGCGCGAACGACCACAGGAGCAGCAACGCCATCGCGGCGAGCGCGATCGGCGGCCCGCGCACGGTCCAGAGGTTGGTGCCGAAGACGGCGATCAGCGGCGCCGTGAGCCAGGCCTTGACCGCGCCCACGTAGCCCAGCGTCTGCATGAGCGGGAAGCAGCCGATCTCCCTGGTGACCGCCGCATCCACCTCGCAGTCGCCCAGCGCGCGCATGGCGACGGGGACGTGGATGACCTCGTCGTAGTAGTAGCCGGGCTTGTCGAGCGCGATGGTGGCCAGCACCACGAACACCGCGACGAGCGACAGCGGGACGGAGTAGCGGAGCAGGGCGTTCACGGTCGGGTGTTCACGGGCGTTGGTCGCGCGGCGGGAGGCCGACGACCGGCGACGGGCCAGTAGACGATATTTCGCGGCGGCGGGTCAAGGACGGCTGGCCGGCGCTGCGCGGAGGCGGGCGTAGAATCGCCGTGCAGGCACGGGCGACAGGAGGAGGCAAGCGTCGTGGATAGCGTCGATCTCGAGGTGTTGAAGCGCAGCGCGGAATGGCTCGATGCGGGCCGGCGCGTGCTGCTCGTGACGGTGGTCAAGACCTGGGGCAGCTCCCCGCGGCCCGAGGGCGCGATGCTCGCCGTGCGCGACGACGGCCTCGTGGTGGGCTCGGTGTCGGGCGGTTGCATCGAGGACGACATCGTCGATCGCACGCGGCGGCTCGGCATGACGCAGGCGGTGGCCGAGGTCGTGACCTACGGCGTGTCGGCCGACGAGGCGCGCCGCTTCGGCCTGCCGTGCGGCGGCACCATCCAGCTCGTGGCGGAGCCGCTCACGAAGGCGTCGGGCATGCGGGCGCTGCTGCGCGAGATCGAGGCGGGGCACCTCGTGGCGCGCCGGCTCGATCTTGTGACCGGCGAGGCATCGCTGCATCCCGCGCGCGCCGCCGATGGCCTCGTCTTCGACGGCGCCACGCTCACCACGATCCACGGGCCGCGCTATCGCATGCTCGTGATCGGCGCCTCGCAGCTGTCGAAGTACCTCGCGAGCATCGCGGTGGGCCTCGACTACCAGGTCACGATCTGCGACCCGCGCGAGGAATATACCGAGACCTGGGACATCCCGGGCGTGACGCTGGTGCGTACGATGCCCGACGACACCGTGCGCGCGATGGAGCTCGACGAGCGCTGCGCCGTGGTGGCGCTCACGCACGATCCCAAGCTCGACGACCTGGCGCTGATGGAGGCCCTGAAGTCGAAGGCGTTCTACGTGGGTGCGCTGGGCTCGCGCGCCAACAACGAGAAGCGCCGCGTGCGGCTCCTCGAGTTCGACGTCACGCCGGAGGAGGTCGCGCGCCTGCACGGGCCCATCGGCCTCTTCATCGGCAGCCGCACGCCGCCGGAGATCGCGATCTCGATCCTTGCCGAGATCACGGCAGTGAAGAACGGCGTCGCCTTGCCGGACGTGGCCACCATCGCCGCGGCCAAGGCGCGGATCGGAAGCAACGCCTGCGCCACGTCGTGAGGGCAGCGCGCCGCAGCGCGCGCTGAAGACGCTGCGTCTACGTACGCGCGGCCTGCGCCTTGGCGAGCCTGGGTGCCGGCAGGGCGTATTCGAGGCCATCCACCAGCTCCGCCACCGAGTAGGCGCGCGACAGGTCGCCGAGCAGCGGCGCGCAGCGCTCCCGCGAGAGCAGCCGGCGCACGCGATAATGCGCATTGGCCACGTGCACCGACACGCCCTGCGCGGCGGCGCGCCGTGAGAAGTCGGTGAGCATGCGCACCGTGGACAGGTCGATGTCGGTGGTGAAGGCGAGATCGATGACGATGCGCCGCGGGCACGGGTCGGTCCGCTCGAGCAGCGTGATGAGGTGGGTGCGCACGCTGTCGACGTTGAAGTAGAGCAGCGCGGCATTGCAGCGGAACACGAGCACGCCCGGGACCGGCTGCGCATCGGGATGGCGCACGAGCGAGGCGAACTGGTCGGTGCCGGGGATGCGGCCCATCACCACGCACTCGGGCAGCGCCAGGCGCCGGATCAGCATGGCGAGCGAGAATACGCACGCCACGAGCACGCCCTTCAGTATCCCCAGTCCCAGGACCGCGAGGATGGTCACGAGGGCGATCAGGAACTCGCCCTTGCCCACGCGCAGGAGCTGGCGCATCTCGTCGATCTTGAACATGCCCTGCACCGACGCCAGCACGAGGGCCGCGAGGAGCGGCTGCGGCAGGCGGTCGAAGAGGCCGGTGAGGAAGAGCAGCACCAGCGCCATCCACGCGGAGCAGATGACGAGCGACATCGGCGTGCGCGCGCCGGCCTCGTCGTTCACGAGCGATTGCGACAGGCCGCCCGCCGAGGGAAAGCCGTGGCCGAAGGAGATCGCGACATTGGCGGCCGACAGGCCGTAGAGCTCGCGGTTGGGATCGATCGCATAGTCGTGGCGAAGGGCGAGGAGCCGCGCCGCCGCGATGCCCTCGTTGTAGGCGAGCAGGAAGCACGCGAGCGACAGGGGCAGCAGCGTGTCGAGCTCACGCCAGTCGAAGGTCGGCCACGCGGGAAGGGGAATGCCGCCGGGAATGCTGCCGACGACGGCGATGGCGAGCGACTGCGTGGCCGGCAACGCCATGAGCAGCAGGCACAGCGCCACGACGATGAGCGGGATCGGCCAGCGTGGCCGCAGCGCGTGTCCCACCTGCAGCACGAGGAAGGCCCCCACACCCAGCGCGAGCGAGGGAAGGTGCGTGCCGCCGAGGTTGCCGGCGAGGTGCCCCAGCGTGCGCCACATGTCGCCGGGCGTGCTGGCGAGGCCGAACAGCAGCGGGAGCTGGCTGATGGCGATGACGATGCCCGCGCCGATCTTGAAGCCGGTGAGCACCGTCTCCGAGATGAAATGCACGATGCCGCCCCAGCGCATCAGCGCACAGAAGAGCGCGGTGAGTCCCACGAAGAGCGCGGTGGCGGTGGCGAGCGCCGCATAGTGCGATGGGTCTCCGGGCGCGAGCGCGCCGAGCGTGACCGCCAGCGTGAGTGCGATCGACGACGTCGGGCCCATCGCGAGTTGCCGCGACGAGCCCACGAGCGCATAGGCCACACCGGCGAAGAGGTAACAGTAGAGCCCCGTCTGCACCGGCATGCCGGCCAGTTGCGCGTAGGCGATCGAGCTCGGGACGGCATACGCCGCCAGCGTGCTCCCCGACAGCGTGTCGGCGGTGAAGTCGCGGCGGCGGTATCCGGTGCGCCACGCCGGCCAGCGCTGGACCGGTGCGGCGGCGACCGTGGCGCTGGCGGCGCGGGCGGGTGCGGGATCCGGCATGACCACGAGGCGGCAGGGGTGGGCGCGGGAGAGGTGTTTCGCGGGTGGGCGAGTGTACTCCGGGCCGCCCCGGACCCGGCACCACGTTCTGCGATAATGGCCGATTGTCAGCGCGTCGAACCCTCCGTGTCGCCTTCCATTGTCCGAATCCTCGCCGCGATCGCGATCGCGGCCGCCACACTGTCGCCGGCTTCCGCGCAGTCCCCTGCTGTCAAGCGCGCCGAGACCCCCAAGGCCGGGGTGGCGAAATCACCGTCGCGCGCGGTGCCCGCCAAGGCGGAGCCGGCCAAGGGCGCGCCCCGCGCCGAGCCGGCGAAGGGCGAGGCCGGCCGGCCCGATCCGCAGGCGCTGCTGGCCGCTGCCAAGGCCGCGAGCGGCGGCGCTGCCTGGGACGCGCTGAAAACGCAGCACAGCGTGGTGAAGCTGGGCGCGGCGGGGCTCGAGGGCACGGCCGAGCGCTGGAGCGACATGCAGGATGGCCGCGCCCTCCTGCGCTTTGCCATCGGGCCGATCACCGGCGCGCTGGGCAACGACGGCGCGGTCGTCTGGACGCAGGATGGCACCGACGAGCCGCAGGTGCAGACCGCGCCCGCCGCGCTCGAGCTCGCCGCCAACGCCGCGTACCGCGACCGCCTCGCCTTCTGGTTTCCCGACCGCGCGCCGGCGCGCATCGAATACAAGGAGCGCGCGCAGGCCGACGGCCGCGCCTACGACGTGCTCGTGATCACGCCCAAGGGCGGCCGCGCCTTCGAGTTCTGGCTCGATACCGAGACCAAGCTCATCGAGCGGCTGGTGGAGAACGAGGGCGAGACCACGCGCACGGAGATCTACTCCGACCGCCGCGAGGTGCAGGGTGTGCGCATCCCGTTCAAGGTGCTCACGCGCCGCGGCGACCCCAAGTTCGACGAGACGGTCGAGGTGCAGAAGCTCACGTACAACGCGCCGCTCGCCGAGGTCTCGTTCTCGCCGCCGGAGGCGGTGCAGGAGGTCGGCTTCCCCGCGGGCCAGAGCGCCGTCGAAGTGCCCTTCGAGGTGTTCTCGGGGCACCTCTTCGTGCAGGTGTTCCTCGACGGCCGCGGCCCCTTCCGCATGCTGCTCGACGCCGGCGGCGCCAACGTGCTTACGCCGCAGACCGCGGGCGCGATCCTCGGGCTCGACAAGCCCGCCACGGCGACGGTGAACGTGGGGACGACGTCGATCGGCGGCGTGGAGCTCACCAGCCAGAAGTATGTCGTGGCCAACATCGATCCCTTCTTCCGCCGGGTCGAGGGACTCGACGACGTCGCGGGGATCCTCGGCCTCGAGTGGTTCGTGCGCATGCCGGTGCGGCTCGACTTCGCGCGCGCACGCCTGACGCTCTACGACGCGCCGCAGTTCAAGTCGGGCGCCGGGGTGAAGGTGCCGGTGGCCAGGCGCGGCCGGCTGCCGCAGGTGCAGGGCAGCCTCGATGGCGTCGAGGGCCTGTTCGAGATCGACACCGGCAGCCGCGGCTCGCTCACCCTCGCGCCGGCGTTCGCGGCGAGTCACGACGTGGCGAAGAAACTGGGTGCGAAGAACGTCGTGGTGACGGGGGCCGGCGTGAGCGGGCCGGTGCGCGCGCTCATCGCCCGGGCCAAGATGCTGAAGCTGGGAACGGTGGAAGTGCCGAACCCGATCGTGGCCATCCCCAGGATCGACGGCGAGGCCGCGAAGATCGATATCGCCGGCAACGTGGGCCACGCGCTGATGCGCCAGTTCGCGATCACCTTCGACCTTCCCAACGACGCGCTGTACTTCGAGCGGTATCTCAACTTCGGCACGCCCGACGTGACCGACCGCGGCGGGCTGTGGCTCGAGCGCACCGCGGACGGCCTCGCGGTGGTGGACGTGGTGGAAGGGGGTCCCGCGGCCACGGCGGGGCTCAAGTCGGGCGATGTGCTGGTGGAGGTGAACGGCTATCCCGCCCTGCAGGTGCCGCTGTCGGCCGTGCGCGAGACGCTGCGCGGCTCGCCCGGCTCGCGCATCAAGGTCAAGACGGCGGCGGGCAACGAGGTCACGGTGGTGCTGCGGGACCTGCTGTAGCCGCTTTCGTGCTGCACGTGCGGCGAACGCGTCCGAGCGCGGCGTCGACGTGAAGATTCACATGTGCCGCGATGCGCGCGCGCGTTTACATCGCACACG
>CAZUGY010000055.1:0-24243 GCA_964620265.1 uncultured Alcaligenaceae bacterium | reverse complement strand
TACCGTTGCTCGAAGGAAGAACGGCCCCAAGGTTTTGCTTACAGCTCCACCTGCGTCCCCAGCTCCACCACCCGGTTGGTGGGAATGTTGAAGAACTCGCTCGCCTTGACCGCGTTCTTCGACATCGAGGCGAACAGCCGCTCGCGCCACAACGCCATGCCGGGCGACACGGTGGGAATGAGCGTCTCGCGCGACACGAAGAAGCTCGTCTCCATCATCTCGAAGACCATCCCCTTCTGCGACGACTCGGCCAGCACCTCGGGGACGTCGGGATCCTCCTTGTAGCCGTAGTACGCGAGGAACTGGTAGAAGTCGCCGCCGAGCTGCTTGATCTCGATGCGCGCCTCGGGATCGACGTAGGGGATGTCGCGCATCACCACCGTGAGGAACACCACGCGCTCGTGCAGCACCTTGTTGTGCTTGAGGTTGTGCAGCAGCGCGTGGGGCACGAGGTCGGGCGTGGAGGTCATGAACACCGCCGTGCCTTCCACGCGCACGGGCGGCGACACGTCGATGCTCTGGATGAAGAGGTCGAGCGGCAAGGCGTCCTGCGAGAGGCGGTCCATGAGGAGGATCCGGCCACGCTTCCACGTCGTGAGGAGCGTGAAGATCACTCCGCCCACCACCAGCGGGAACCAGCCGCCCGCGGGAATCTTGAGCGAGTTCGACGAGAGGAAGGCGAGGTCCACCACCAGCAGCGGCGCGGCGATGGCGACGGCGAGCCACATGGGCCAGTTCCACAGCCGGCGCATCACCACGAAGATCAGGATCGAGTCGATGAGCATCGCGCAGGTCACGGCGATGCCGTAGGCCGCCGCGAGGTTCGACGACGACCGGTACGTCACCACCAGCAGCACCACGGCGATGAAGAGCGACCAGTTGATGAAGGGCACGTAGATCTGGCCGATCTGCCGCTCGGAGGTATGCTCGATCTTCAGGCGCGGGCAGTAACCCATCTGGATCGCCGCACGGGTGAGCGAGAAGGTCCCCGAGATCACGCCCTGCGAGGCCACCGCGGTGGCGCAGGTGGCAAGGAGCACCAGCGGGATGAGGCCCCATCCGGGGGCGAGCAGGAAGAACGGGTTGCGGATCGTGGTGGGGTCGGACAGCAGCAGCGCGCCCTGCCCGAAGTAGTTCAGCACCAGCGCCGGCAGCACCACGAAAAGCCATGCGCGGCGGATGGGCGAGCGGCCGAAGTGGCCCATGTCGGTGTACAGCGCCTCGGTGCCCGTCACCGCGAGCACCACCGCGCCCAAGGCGAGGAACGCGAGCGCGGGGCTGTCGCTGAAGAAGCGGAAGGCGTGATACGGATTGATCGCGGCGAGGATCGCGGGCGCCTGCACGATCTCGATCGCGCCGAGCACGGCGATCACCGTGAAGTAGAGCACCATCACGGGACCGAAGAACATGCCCATCCGCCCCGTGCCGTGCTTTTGCACCGCGAACAGCGCCACGATGATCACGAGCGTGATGGGCACGATGTACGGGTGCAGCGCGGGGGCCGCCACTTCGAGGCCTTCCACCGCCGACAGCACGGAGATCGCGGGCGTGATCATGCCGTCGCCGTAGAACATGGCGGCGCCGAAGATGCCGAAGCCCACCAGCCACCAGCGGCGCCGCTCGTGCCGCGCGAGCCCGCGCGACACCAGCGCGGTGAGCGCCAGGATGCCGCCCTCGCCGTTGTTGTCGGCGCGCAGGATGAGCGCGATGTACTTGAGCGTCACCACCACGACGAGCGACCAGAACACCGCCGAGAGCACGCCGTAGACGTTGTCCGGCGTGACGGCGAGGCCGTGCGCGCCCGAGAAAGCCGTGCGCAGCATGTACAGCGGGCTCGTGCCGATGTCGCCGTAGACGACGCCGATCGCGCCCACGAACAACGCGGCCTTGTTCTGGCGGTCGTGCGGATTGGCGCTCAAGGACGTGGCGTGCTGGGCGACGGCGCGCGGTGCGGCGTTACGCGCTGTCGTCCACGCGGCGCGAGAAGCGGATGTTGAGCTGCTTCAGCTTGCGGTACAGGTGCGTACGCTCGAGCCCTGCGCGCTCGGCCACCTTGCTCATGTTGCTCTGCTCGCGTCCCAGGAGCTGCTCGAAGTAGATGCGCTCGAAGGCCTCGCGCGCCTCGCGCAGCGGCAGGTCGAAGAAGCGCGACGTGATCTCCGGCGCGGGCGTGGGATTGGGCGCCGCGGCCTCGCCGAGCACGCGCTTGACGTGCTCGGTGGTGATCTCGCCGCGCACGAGCGCCAGGTTGCCGATGAAGCTTGCGAGGTGATCGAGGTTGCCCGGCCAGTAGGCATTGGTCAGCGCGGTGAGCGCGGCGGGCGGCAGTGCGGCGAGGAGCGGGGTGGGCGGATCATCTTTGGAAGCCTCGCGCCAGTAGCGCTCGATGAGCGGCGGGATGTCCTCGCGGCGCTTGCGCAGCGGCGGCAGCATCACCGTGCCCGCCGACAGTTGCGCGAGCAGCGCCGCATCGAACTTGCCCTCGGCCGCCATGTTGCCGAGCGGCTCGGTGCTCGTGCACACGAGCGTCACGTTCTGCTTGTCGAGCTTGGGCAGCAGGAACGCGAGGCTCTTCTGCTCGAGGCGGGAGAACTGCCCGATCTCGCCGGCGTAGAGCACGCCCTCGCGCGCTTCCTCGAGCAGCGACAGCGGATTGGCCGTGAGCTTCTGCGTGCCCGCGGTGAGCGTCACGAAGGGCGCCTCTGCGGTCTGCAACGCATGCGCCGCGAGGTCGTGCCCGGTGCCGGATTCGCCGAGGACCAGGATGGGGCGCCGGCCCGCGAGGAGTTGCTCGAGGCTGCGCTCCGTCTCGCGGATCGCCGTGCTCGCGCCGAGCGCGGACAGCGAGACGCGGCGCGGCTCCTGCACCGCCGCGCTTTTGAGCGCGCGCGCGATGGTGGACAGCAGCTTCTGCAGGCCGACCGGCTTCTCGAGAAAGTCGAAGGCGCCGATCTTGGTGGCATCCACCGCGGTCTCGATGGTGCCGTGGCCCGACATCATCACCACCGGCATCGTGAGCTGGCCATTGGCCGCCCATTCGCGCAGGAGCGTGACGCCGTCGGTATCGGGCATCCAGATGTCGAGCAGCACGAGTGCAGGCTGCTGCCGCTGGCGATATGCGCGCGCTTCACCGGCGTTTTCCGCCAGTGCCACGCGATAGCCCTCGTCCTGCAGGATCTCCGAGAGCAGCTCGCGGATGCCGACTTCGTCGTCGACGATGAGTACTTCCTTCGCTTGCGCCATGAATGTGAGGATAGCCTTATGCAGCGGAGGCGGCGCGGCCGCCTGGCCCCTGACTGGGAAATACGACGGTGACGCGCGCGCCACCCTGTGGTGCGTTGGCGAGCAGCACGCGCCCGCCATGCTCGTCGACGATCTTCTTCACGATCGCAAGGCCAAGGCCGGTGCCTTTCGATTTCGTGGTGACATACGGCTCGAATGCGTGGGAGAGGATGTGCTCGGCAAAGCCCGGGCCGCCATCCTCCACCACCAGTTGTGCGCCGTCGTCGGTGGCGCCCAGCGCGATCGCAAAGCGGGGATCCGCGGCGTCGGCTTGGGCGTCGACCGCGTTGGAGAGTAGATTGTGGAGCACCTGGCGCAGGCGGGTGGGCTCGCCCTGGATGTAGAGGGGCGCGTCCGGCAAGGATAACGCAACGTGCGGGCCGAGATTGTCATACAGGGCGAGCACGTCGAGCAAGAGCCCCGTGAGGTCCACCTGCGCGAGCTGTCCGGGCCGCGGCTGGCGGGCGTAGATCGCGAAGTCGTCCACCATGTGCTTCATGGCGCCCACCTGCGAGACGATCGTCTGCGTGCCGCGGCGCAGCGTTTCCGCGTCGGTGGCGTCGAGCTTGCCGGTGAGCTTGACCGCGAGGCGCTCGGCGGAGAGCTGGATCGGCGTCAGCGGATTCTTGATCTCGTGCGCGAGGCGGCGCGCCACCTCGGCCCACGCCGCGTCGCGCTGCGCCTGCATGAGCTCGGACACATCGTCGAACACCACCACGTAGCCCGCGGCATTGGCGGCCCCCGGCAATCGCGTCCCGCGCATGAGGAGCGTGCGCGAGAGCGTGGCCACGGTGAGCGACGCCTCCTTCTGCCAGTGGCCGTCGCGGCTGGCGGCGAAGCCCTGCGCCACGAGATCGGCGAAAGGGGACAGCGCGGGGAGCTTCGTGCCCCATTCCTCGAGCGGCGCATCCACGAGATCCGCGAGCGGCTGCTGCAGGATCACCGCCGCGCTCGGATTCACCATGCGCAGGCGATGGTGGTCGTCGAACACGAGCACGCCCGCCGACAGGTTGCCGAGGATGCTCTCGAGATAGGCGCTCGTCATCTCGATCGCGCGCCGGCTCTCCTCCTCGCGCGTGCGTGCCTGCGCGAGCTGCGCCGTCATCGTGTTGAACGACTCGGTGAGCACGCCCAGCTCATCGCGTGAGACCACCGGCTGGCGCCGCGTGAAGTCGCCTCCGGCCACCGCGCGCGTGCCGGCCGCGAGCAGGCCCAGGGGCTCGGCGAAGCGTTCCGACAGCACCACGGCCAGCCCGAGCGCGGAGGTGAGCGCCAGCAGCAACGTGAGCGTGAGCGTGAGCGCGTACAGGCGCTTGAGCGAGGCGCGCGCGAACGAGAGCTCCTGGTAGTCGCGCACGCCGGCCTGCACGCGCTCGGCATCCTGTGCGAGCGCCATGGGCACCGGCTCCACGACCTGCAAAAGGCGCAGGGGATTCAGGCTGTCGTCGGTGTTGACCGCCACCACCACGCGCTGCACGAGGCCGCCGTCGGCCGCCTGCTCGATCTTCGAATAGGCCTGTTGCAGGCGCGCGAGGCGCACGGCGGCCAGCGGCGGCGGCTCGGGCGTGGCGCGCGAGGCCCCCGTGCCGGCCACGGCGATCACCGCCCCCGACGGCGAGAAGAGCGCGGCCTCGTAGGCATTGAACTGGTCCGCCGCGCGACTCAGCACCGACGCCGCGCTGCCCGTGTTCTCGGCCATCAGCACCGCCATCTGCTGCGCCTTGTTGACGGTGTCCTTCAACAGATAGTCGAGCGTCTTCTGGCCGAGGGCGAGGCCGCCCTCGAGCGCGCGGTCCACGCGCACGTCGAACCAGCTCTCGATGCTGCGGCCGATGAACTGCACCGATACCGCGTACACGAGGGCGCCCGGCAACACCGCGACGAGCGCGAAGAGCAGCACCAGACGCACGGCGAGCCGCGAGCCGAAGATCCCCGCGCGCCGGCTGCGCCGCAATTGCCAGAGCTGCCAGCCCACCACGAGCATGAGCAGCGCGATGAGCACGCCATTGACGATGAGCAGCGTGTCGTAGCCGGTGGCGAAGAGGCCCGTGTTCGACGTGGCGGTGGCGAGGAGGAAGAGCGCGATCGCCGACAGCGATGCCGACACCAGCAGCAGCCAGCGCAATCCGCGGGAGCCGGGCAGCGACGTCATGACGACTTTCGCTCCGCGCTGGCGCGCTGCGCGGCTGATTCGCGCTTGGGGCGGCCCGGCGCGCTCATGACTTTCGCTCCGCGCTGGCGCGCTGCGCGGCTGATTCGCGCTTGGGGGCGGCCCGGCGCGCTCATGGCGTGAACGTCCACCGGTGCCAGTCGGACGAGAGCGTCCATTCGCGCGACGCGAGCGCACTCACCTGGAAGGGCTTGGGCAGCTGGTTCACGTCCAGGCGCAGGCGTAGCGCCGCGTCATAGCGCACACCCGGCGTGAGCGCCGACGCAGACGCCACCGGACGCGAGGTCACGCGCCCGATGTAGCGCTGCACTTCCTCCAGCGTGTTGAAGGTCTGCGCGAGGAGGCCGCTGCTCACGCGGTACTGCCGGGTGAGCGCGGTATACGACACGCGGTATGTCGTGGCGGCCTGCGCCACCTTCTCGTCGAGCCAGTACCAGCGGCTGCGCGAGAGCTCGAACTCGAGCACGAAGTACAGCGGCACGCCATTCTGCAGCGCCTCCTCCAGCGTCGGATTGAAGGTGAGGCCGAAATCCGCGGTGAGGAGCACCTCGTCGTCCTCGAGGCGCAGCTCCGCCGAATTGACGGCGATCACGTCGGCCCGGGCGGTGGGGACCCCCAGCACGGCGAGCACGCACGCGAGGACGAGCGCCATGCAGGTCCGGCGCGCGAGGTGCGCGCGCACCGCGGCGGAACGGTCAGGACACGCGGCAGGGAAGAAGGGAAGGGACGGCATGCCGGTGGGGATCGGTAACGGTTCCGGCACCATGGGGTCGGGACGAGAGGCGAGACAGCTTCCGGCCCGGCCCGGGGGACACGACGCTACGGCGCTTTGCGCAGCCGGGCGTAGAAGAATCCGTCCTGATTGTGGCTTGCGCCTTCGCCGGCTGGCAAGAGTTGGCCCCCGGCATGGGCCACGTCGGGCGGCAGGATGATGGATTCGCGCAACGCATCGGCGCGCATGGCGAGAAAGGCACTTGTCGCGAGCTCGTTCTCCTGGGCGAAGACGGAGCAGGTCGCATACAGGAGCGCGCCTCCGGGGGCCAGCAGCGGCCAGAGGGCGGCGAGGATGCGCTCCTGCTGCGCTGCGAAGGTGGCGATGTCCGACTTGCGGCGCAGCCACTTGCCGTCGGGATGGCGACGCACGATCCCGGAGGCCGTGCACGGGACATCGGCCAGGATGCGGTCGAAGGGACGGCCGTCCCACCAGCCGCGCGGATCGCCGGCATCGCCGCGCAGCACGGTGACGCTGCCGCGCTGCGTCCCCGCGTCGTTGCCTCCCAACCGCAGGCGCGCGAGGTTCTCGTGGATCCGCGTAAGGCGTGCGGGATCGTCGTCGAGGGCCACGAGGTCGACGTCGGCCAGCTCCGCGATGTGCGTGGTCTTGCCGCCGGGGGCGGCGCAGGCATCGAGCACGCGCAGGCCGTCGGCCAGGTCGAGCAGCGGGGCGGCCAGTTGCGCGCCGGCGTCCTGCACGGAGAAGGCGCCGTCGGCGAAGCCCGGCAGTCCCGTGACCGGTTGCGGATCGCGCACGATGAGTCCCGCCGCGCCCACCGGGATCGTCTCGATCCCGTGCTCCTCGAGGCGTGCGGCCAGCGCCTCGCGTGTGGTCGCGCGGCGATTCACACGCAGCGTGAGCGGCGGTCGCTCGTTGCCTGCGGCGAGCACGGCCTCCCAGTGCGCCGGGAGATCGGCCTGCACGCGTCCTATCCACCAGCGCGGATACGACCAGCGCGCCGCAGGACTGGCGGCGGCGACGGCCGCGTTGAGGGCCTCGCGCTCGCGCAGGTAACGACGCAGCAGCGCATTCACGAAGCCGCGCGCGCCGGCATGCGCGACCACTTCCGCCGCCTCCACCGCCCGATCCACCACGGCGAACGACGGCGCCCGGGTGTGGTCGAGCTGGTAGAGCGCCACCGCGACCAGATGGGCCACCGCCGGCGCGGGCGGCTTGCTGGCGAGCGCCTGCACCAATGCGCTCAATCGGCCCCAGTGCCGGAGCGTTCCGTATGCGAGCTCCTGGATGAAGGCCGGATTGCCGGTCGCGCCTTCCTGCGTAACCTCGGCCAGCGCCGCGGGCAGCGTGCGCCCGGCCAGGACCTTTCCCACGGCGAGCGCCGCGGCGTGCTGTTCGTGCTGCATGCGTGGCCTACGCGTCCGGGAGCGCGAAACGCGCGCCCGGGGCGAGCCCGCGGCCGGCGGCAAAGGCGGCCGCGGACATGCGCTTGCCCCCTGCCGGCTGGAGCGTGGACAGGCGCAGCACGCCTTCGCCGCAGGCGACGTCCACGCCTTCGGCGCCCACGCCGACCACGGTCCCCGGCGGCTCGCCCGGGCTTCCCGCCAGCGGCCGCGCCGACCACACCTTGACCGCCTCGCTGCCGAGGCGGGTGGCAGCACCCGGCACCGGGTCGAAGGCACGCACGACGCGATCGAGCACGACCGCCTCGCGGCGCCAGTCGAGCGCGGCATCCGCGCGGGCGACCTTGGCGGCGTAGGTCACGCCGTCCGTCGGCTGGGGTCGTGCCGGCAGGCCACCCTCGGCGGCGAGGCGGGCCAGGGCGGCCACGATCGCCGCCGCGCCCGTCTCGGCGAGCCGGGCCGTGAGGCTCCCACCGGTGTCGTGCGCTGCGATGGGCACCGGATGCGTCGCGATCATGGGCCCGGTGTCGAGCCCCGCATCCATCTGCATGATCGTGACGCCCGTCGTCGCATCGCCGGCCAGCAGCGCATGCTGGATGGGCGCGGCACCCCGCCAGCGGGGAAGCAGCGAAGCGTGGATGTTGAGGCAGCCGTAGCGGGGCCAGGCCAGGATCGGCGGCGGCAGGAGGAGGCCGTAGGCGGCCACCACCAGCACGTCGAGCGGTACGGCGATGAGGGGTGCGCGCGCCTCGTCGGACTTGAGGCTGGCCGGCTGGGCGAGCGGAATCCGCCGTTCGAGCGCGAGCGCCTTGACCGCCGAGGGCATCAGCGACATTCCCCGTCCGGCGGGCCGATCGGGCTGAGTGAGCACTGACTCAACCTGGCCGCCAGCGGCGAGGATCGCGTCCAGTGCGGTCGCGGCGAAGGGCGGGGTGCCGGCAAAGCCGATACGCAGGCGGGCCAGCGCGCGCGCGCCGGAAGGGGCGCCGGCCACGGGCGCCGTGCCTAGCCTGCCAGCCGCTGCTTCTTCCGCTGCTTCGCCTCGAGGCGGGCGCGCTTGAGCGGCGAAAGGTAGTCCACGAACATCTTGCCCAGCAGGTGGTCCATTTCGTGCTGGATACACACCGCGAGGAGGCCCTCCGCGGTCCGCTCGATCGGCTCGCCGTGCTCGTTGCGCGCTCGAACCGTGATCCTGGCTGCCCGGGTGACCCTGTCGTAGTAGCCCGGGACGGAGAGGCAGCCTTCCTCGCACTCGGCTTCACCCTCGGCCGCGACGATTTCAGGATTGACGAGGACCAGCAGATCATCCTTGGTATCGGAGGTGTCGATGACGATGACCCGCTTGTGGACGTCCACCTGGGTGGCCGCGAGGCCCACCCCGGGGGCGGTGTACATCGTCTCCGCCATGTCGCGCACGAGCTTCACCAGCTCGGGCGTGAACTGCGTGACCGGCTTTGCGACTTTTCTAAGACGCGGATCGGGGTATTCGAGGATGGGAAGGAGTGCCATTGCTTGCCAAATTGGATAGGCCGGATGCAGAATCCGTGTTAAGTCCTTATTTTGTGGCGGTTTAGGACGATGGCAAGTACCCCGGCGTGGCACCGGCGGGTGGGTCTTCGGACCGCATCCGGCGCCGATCGTGCCCTCGCCAGAACGCGCCTCGAAAGGGGCGCCATGGGAAGAGGCTTTATGCTTCAACAGTTTACCATGGCTCTACGCGTCGCCGCGGTGGCCCTCTTCGCGATGGCCTCGGCGCAGGCGCAGAACCTGCAGCTCGTGGATCGCCCTCCCGAGACCTATACGGTCGTCAAGGGCGATACGCTGTGGGGCATTTCGGGCAAGTACCTGAAGGAGCCCTGGCGCTGGCCGGACCTGTGGCGGATGAATCGCGACGACATCCGCAATCCGCACCTCATCTATCCGGGCGACGTCATCAAGCTCACCTACATGAACGGGGAGCCGCAGCTGTCGGTGTCCCGCGGCGATACGGTGGTGCTCGAGCCCACCGTGCGCGTGAGCCCGCTCGCCGATCGCGCCATTCCCTCGATTCCGCCCAACGACCTCGAGCCGTACCTCACGCGTCCGCTCGTGACCGACAGGCGCGGACTGCCGGGCGCGGCCGAGATCCTGCAGGGCCGCGAGAACGCGCGCGTGGTGCGCGGCGCCGGCGACATCGTGTACGTGCTCGGCATCGACGAGAAGGCAGGGGACCTCTGGCACATCTACCGGCCCGCGGGGGCGATCGTGAACCTCGACGGCACCGACGTGCTGGGCTACGAGAACAAGTTCCTGGGCACCGCGCGGGTGGAGAAATTCGGCGACCTGGCCACCGTGCGCATCGAGTCGGCGGTGGAAGAGATCCTGATCGGCGATCTCATGCTGCCTGCGCCGCGCGACACGCTCGTCAACTACGTGCCGCACGCGCCCACCGCGCAGATCGATGCGCGCATCCTGCGCGTGCCCTTCGGCGGGCTGGAAACGGCGCGCGGCGGCATCGTCACGCTCGACAAGGGCACCGCCGACGGCATCGAGGTGGGCAACGTGCTCGCGGTGTACCGCGTGCTGCGGCCGATCGTGGATCCGCGTCCGTCGCGGCAGCAGACGATCATCCTGCGCTATCTCGATCCCACCACGGTGTTCACGCCGCGCGAATACGTGCAGGCCGCCGACGAGCGCACGGGACTGCTCTTCGTGTTCCGCACCTTCGAGCGCGTGGCCTTCGCGGTGGTGCTCAACACGACCGAGCCCGTGCGTGCGGGCGATCACGCGCGCACCCCGTAGGCCGGAAGCCGCAGACCCCGCTCATCCGTAGGACCGATGCCGCCGTCGCAGGCGGCGCGGCATACTCGGCCCATGGACGAGGCCAACCGCCGCGCGTGGGTCGAGCTGTCGCTGCGCGGCGTGCCGCCGGCGGCGCTGCTGGCGCTGCTCCAGGCCTTCGGCAGCGCGGCGGCCGTGCTCCACGCCACCCATGCCCAGCGCGCCGCAGTGGCCGGCCGCGCGGTAGCCGCCTTCGCGGCACCCGAGCCCGCCGGTCTCGACGCCGCCCTCGCGTGGCTCGCGGAACCCGGGCACGACCTCCTCACCTGGGGTGATCCCCGCTATCCCGCGGCGCTGATCGAGCTCGGCCATGCGCCGCCGCTGCTGTATGCGGTCGGAAACATCGCGCTGCTCGAGCGGCCGGCGCTCGCCATCGTGGGCAGCCGCAGCGCCACGCCCCAGGGGCTCGACAATGCACGTGCCTTCGGGCGGGCGATCGCCGAGGCGGGCGTGTGCGTGGTCTCGGGGCTCGCGGCCGGCATCGACGGCGCCGCCCACGAAGGCGCGCTCGCCGGCGCCGGGTCCACGATCGCCGTGCTGGGCACCGGTCCCGATCGCGTGTATCCGGCCAAGCACCGCGCCCTGGCGCACGCCATCGCCGCGCGCGGCCTCCTCCTCTCCGAGTTCCCGCCCGGCACGCCGGTTCGCGACTTCCATTTCCCCCGGCGCAACCGGCTCATCAGCGGGCTCGCGCGCGGCGTGCTGGTGGTGGAGGCCGCGCTGCCGTCCGGCTCCCTCATCACGGCGCGGCTCGCCGGGGAACAGGGACGCGAGGTCTTCGCGATCCCCGGATCGATCCATTCGCCGCTGTCCAAGGGCTGCCACCGGCTGATCCGCGAAGGCGCCAAGCTCGTGGAGACCGCGCAGGACATCCTGGAAGAGCTCCACCTGGGCAACGGCGCAAGCGACGCCGGCGCCGATGCCGGCGGGTTGCAATCGGACGCCGGCGCGCCCATGTCCCCCAACGCGGTGCTCGAGGCCCTGGGCTACGATCCGGTCGACCTGGACACCCTCATCGCCCGGACCGGGCTCACGCCGGCCGCGGTGGCGGCGGAGCTGGGCGAGCTCGAGATCGCCGGCACCATCGGCGCCGTTCCCGGAGGCCGCTGGCAGCGGCGCCAGGGGTAGGGCGCCACGGCCTTGTCGGGGGCGGATCAACCCTGCCCCCGGGACGGTAGGGTAGTATTCCGGTCCCTTTGCGGTCGTTGCACCGTCCCGCCAGCCGTCGATCGCGTTTGCAGCACGCCAGCGGAGTCTTCGAGATCCCCGTGTCCAAGTCCTTGATCATTGCCGAGAAACCCTCCGTCGCCGCGGATATCGCCAAGGCGCTGGGTGGCTTCGCGCGCCACGACGACTACTTCGAGAGCGATTCCGCGGTGATCTCGTCGGCCGTGGGGCACCTCCTCGAGATCGGGATGCCCGAGGAGGAGGAGGTCAAGCGCGGCAAGTGGACGTTCGCCCAGCTGCCGGCGCTGCCGTCGCACTTCGCGCTGAAGCCCATCGAGAAGAACGAGAACCGGCTGCGCACGCTGCTGAAGCTCATCAAGCGCAAGGACGTGACCGCGCTCGTGAATGCCTGCGACGCGGGGCGCGAGGGCGAGCTGATCTTCCGCTACATCGTGCAGTACGCGAAAACCGGCAAGCCCATCAAGCGCCTGTGGCTGCAGTCGATGACGCCCGCCGCGATCCGCGATGGCTTCGCCAAGCTGCGCACCGACAACGAGATGCTGCCCCTGGCCGACGCCGCCAAGTGCCGCTCCGAGGCCGACTGGCTGGTGGGCATCAACGGCACGCGCGCCATGACCGCCTTCAACTCGAAGTCGGGCGGCTTCCAGCTCACCACGGTGGGCCGCGTGCAAACGCCCACGCTCGCGATCCTCGTGGAGCGCGAGGCCAAGATCCGCGCCTTCGTGCCGCGCAATTATTGGGAAGTGATCGGCACGTTCAAGGCGCAGGCGGGCGAATACGCCGGCCGCTGGTTCGACGAGAAGTGGAAGAAGACCGACGACGATCCCGACGTGCGCGCCGATCGTCTGTTCGACGTCGCACGGGCGCAGGCGATCGTGGCCAAGTGCGCCGGCAAGCCCGGCGAGGTGACCGAGGAATCGCGGCCGTCGACCCAGAATCCGCCGCAGCTCTACGACCTCACCACGCTGCAGCGCGAGGCCAACGGCCGCTTCGGCTTCTCCGCACGCACCACGCTGTCGATCGCGCAGGCGTTGTATGAGAAGCACAAGGTGCTGACCTACCCGCGCACCGATTCGCGCGCCCTGCCGGAGGACTACATCGCCACGGTCAAGGCCACGCTCGAGGAACTGGGGCAGACCAACGCCTACGGCGGCTTCGCGCGCGAGGTGGTCAAGCGCAAGTGGGTCGTGCCCAACAAGCGCATCTTCAACAATGCGCAGGTATCCGATCACTTCGCGATCATCCCCACGCAGGTCACGCCCAAGCACTTGAACGAGGTCGAGGCCAAGCTCTACGACTTCGTCGTGCGGCGTTTCCTCGCGGTCTTCTATCCCGCGGCGGAGCATCTCGTCACCACGCGCATCACGCGCGTGGACGGCGAGCCGTTCAAGACCGAGGGCAAGGTGCTCGTCAATCCGGGCTGGCTCGCGGTGTACGGCAAGGAAGCGCAGGGCGAGGAAGCCACGCTTGTGCCGGTGCGCGTGCGCGAGGTCGCCGTGGACAGCGCGCGCGCGGAGGCCTCGGGCAAGCGCGCCTTCGTCGGCGAGGAAAAGGTCGCCACCGAGCGCGTGGAGGCCAACGAGCTCGTCACGCGTCCGCCGCCGCGGTACAACGAAGGCACGCTGCTCTCCGCGATGGAAGGGGCGGGCAAGACGATCGAGGACGAGGAGCTCCGCGATGCGATGCGTGAGAAGGGCCTCGGCACGCCGGCCACGCGCGCCTCGATCATCGAGGGACTCATCGCCGAGCGCTACATCCATCGCGAGGGGAAGGAGCTCACACCCACCGCGAAGGCATTCTCGCTGATGACGCTCCTGCACGGCCTGGGCGTGCCCGAGCTCTTCTCGCCCGAGCTCACGGCGGAGTGGGAGTTCAAGCTCGCGCAGATGGAGCACGGCAAGCTCGCGCGTCCCGTCTTCATGGACGAGATCGTGGCCATGACCGAGCACATCGTCGGGCAGGCCAAGGGCTACGAGAGCGATACGATCCCCGGCGACTTCGCCACGCTCACGGTGCCGTGTCCCAAGTGCGGCGGCGAGGTGCACGAGAAGTACAAGAAATTCCAGTGCATCAAGTGCGACTTCGCCTTCTGGAAGATCATGGGCGGCCGCCAGATCGAGGCACAGGAAGCCGACACGCTGCTCAAGGAGCGCGCGGTCGGCCCCCTCGAAGGCTTCCGCAGCAAGATGGGGCGGCCGTTCTCGGCGAGCTTGAAGCTCAACGACGCCAACGAGGTCGTGTTCGACTTCGGCAACGACGACGCCGACGACGGCGAGGCCCCCGACTTCTCGGGCCAGGAAGCGCTCGGCAAGTGCCCCAAGTGCGAGCACAACGTCTACGAGCACGGCAATTCCTACGTGTGCGAGAAGGCCGTGGGTCCGGACAAGACCTGTGACTTCAGGAGCGGCCGCACGATCCTCATGCGCGCGATCGAGCCCGAGCAGATGCGAAAGCTCCTCGCGCACCGCAAGACGGACCTCCTGCAATTCGTGTCCACGCGTACGCGGCGGCCGTTCTCCGCCTTCCTCGTGGTGCAGCCCGACGGCAAGGTGGGCTTCGAGTTCGAGCCGCGCGATCCGTCGCGCGCGCGGGGCGCGCGCACGTCGGCGGCGCTGCGCGTGCTGGGGCCGCATCCGCGCGACAAGCAGCCGGTGGAGCTCTTCTCGGGCCGCTACGGTCCCTATGTGAAGCACGGCAGCGTGAACGCCACGCTGCCCGACAGCGAGAACGTGGAAGGACTCACGCTCGACGAGGCCGTGAAGCTGCTCGCGGCCAAGGCGGGGCGCGGCGGCACGACGGCGCGCGGCGCGGTGGCCAAGGCAGTGCCGGCGCGCGCCGCGCGCAAGACCGCCGCGAAGACCGCGACCAAGGCCGCGGCCACGTCCACTTCCACGACCAAGACCAAGACCGCGGCCAAATCCACGACGAAGGCCGCGGGCGCCCGCAAGACCCCCACCACGCGCGCGGGCGCCAAGACCCCCGCGGCCAAGCCGGCCGCGCGCAAGACCACCGGTACGCGCAAGACGTCTTGACCGCGGCGCCCCGCTTCGCCGCGCTCGACCGCCTTCTTCTGTTTTCTTCTGTTCCCGCTCGTGCTCGGCGCGCGGGCGATGGGGTCGCCGCTTGCGGCGGGCGCGCTGGGCGTGTGCGTGCCTCGCCGCCACGCTCGACGGCCTCGTGGTGGCTCGCCGAGCGGCCCTACTTCACCCGCGTGGGCGATCCGCGCGCACGCGGCATCGCATAAGGGACGCGCGCTACACGCCCGGCGCGGGCGCGCACATCGTCACGCGATCCGGACCGTCGCCTTCGGCCAGCCACCCCTGCGCCACCATCGCATCGCGCACCGCGCGGTCGGTGGTGTAGCGATGGTTGGCATCGCCGCGATTGGAGAACACGCGATACACGGGAACGGTGCCTGCGGCGCACGTCCCCGCGCTCGCCCTGTACAGGCGGAAGAAGGCCTGCTCCTCGAGCACGAACGTCGGATGCGTCGTGAGCGATCCCTCGCACTCGGCGGGATCCCGGCCGTAGAAGTGGCCGCCCCCGGCCGGCGGTGCGAGGTAGATGCGGCACACCGCCGCCGCTCCGGGCGTGTCGTCGCGCAGGGCCTCGATGGCGAGCCCGGTGCGCTGCCAGCCGCGTACCACCACGCCTTCGTCCAGCAGCACGATCTCCTCGTCCTTCCAGGTGACGAAATAGTGATCGAGCGCAGGGTGGTAATACTCCACGAGCAGCACGCGCGCGCGGCCTTCGGTCACCGCCTGCGCGGCACGCACCGCAGCGGCGGCATCGAGGATGCCGGTCCCGCAGGTGACGGTGCTGCACGTGCTGCCGGGCGGGAAGGGCTGGGCCGAGGCCTTCACGATCGTGCGCACCTGCGCCGCGGACAGGCCCGGCGCCACCGCGAGCATCAGCGATACCACGCCGCTCACCAGCGGCGCCGCGAAGCTCGTGCCGCTGCGATAGGCGATCGTGTCGCCCTGCGGCGCGGTTGCGCCGGTGTCGAAGAGCGTGAGGAAGCCGTTGGCGCCGCCGCCGCCCGGGGCCGCGACGTCGATGCGCGCACCGTAGTTGGAGTAGGTCGCGCGACTGCCGGTGGCGAGCGTCGCCGCCACCGAGATCACGCCGTGGCAACCCGACGGGAAGTGCCCGTCGGCGCTGTTCTGGTTGCCGGCCGCGGCCACGATCGCGCGCGTGATGCCATGCGCGAGCGCCGCGTCGACGGCCTCCTGCATGAAGCGCGGGCAGCCGCCGGGGTCGCCCAGCGAGAGGTTGATCACGTGCGCCGGCGTGGTGTTCGGCGGCACGCCGGGCACGGGCAGGCCCGCGGCCCACATGATCGCGTCGGCGGTGTCGGGATCGTCGCCGTAACACTTGCCGAGCACACGCACCGGCAGCACGCGCGCCTTCCAGTCCACGCCGGCGACGTAGTTGCCGTTGTCGGTGGCGGCGGCGATGGTGCCGATCACCGAGGTGCCGTGCCACGAGCTTCCGCGCACCTGGCACCCGGCGTCGGCGAACGATCCCACGATATCCTCGAGACTCACCCAGTCGCCGGGGTCGCGCGCATCGTCGTCGCGGTAGCTGCCCTGCGCATCGGGAGGCGTGCCGTCGTTGCTCAAGGCTGCCGATGCCACGAAGTCGTAGCCATGCAGGAGGCGTCCGGCGAGATCGGCGTGCGGCGTGTAGCCCGTGTCGAGGACGGCCACCACGATGGCCGCGGCGCCGGTGGTGACGTCCCACGCCTCGGGGGCGCGGATCGCGGCCGCGGTGGACTGCAGGTAGAACTGCTGCGCAAGGAACGGATCGTTGGGCAGGGCCTGCGCACGCAGCCGGTGGGTCGGCTCGGCGTAGATCACGTCCGGATGCGCGGCCAGCCGGGTGGCGAGCGCCTGCGCGCTGCCCGCATCGTGGATCGCGGGCGAGGACACCACGTGCGCGCCCGTGGCGAGCGTGCGCTGCCAGGTGAGCGACACACCGGCGCCCAGCGCCGTCCTCGTGATGCGCGCAGCGGGCGTGAGCGGCGCACCGTCCGCACGCAGCTTGACCACGAGGCGCGGTGCGGAATCGGCCGCAAGCGCAGGCGCCGTGTCCACGCGCGCCTGCGCGCCGAAGGACACGATTGCGAGTGCCGCCGCAAGCGCGCGCGACCAGGAGCGGGGAAACGGCATGAGGCGGGCAGTTTACCTCTACTGCGCGGCCACCCCGGGTGCGGCACGCGACCCGCGCACCTCGAAGTCGACGCTCGCGAGCGCGGTGCCCGCGCCGTCTTCGAGGACGAGGCGGTGGCGCCCCGGTACCGGCGTCCACGAAACGCGCGCGCCCTGGCCGTCCAGCAGGTCGCCGCCAATGCGCCAGCGCAGGCCCGACGTGCCGGGCGCGGCGGCGAACACCACGCGCTGATGGCCTGCGGGAATGTCCGGATCCAGCGCGATGAGCGTGTCGCTCGCGGGATAGCGGATGCGCGGGGCGAGCGTGGCGACATCGGCATCGGCGCGCGCGACGGCACGCACGCTGGCCATGGCGGTGCCGCGCACGAACCATTCGCGCCGCGTGGCCTCGACCGCGGGATCGAAGCTCACCTGTTGCGCCGTCACGCCGGCGGGCGCGCGCGGCGGCGTGGAGGGCATGTCGCGATGCAGGAAGTGCACGAGGTCGCGGAACACGGGGGCGGCACCCGCGATGCCCGACACGTCGTGCATCGGCGCGCCGGAGAAGTTGCCCACCCACACGCCGATGGTGTAGCGCTGCGTGAAGCCCACGCACCAGTTGTCGCGCATGTCCTTCGACGTACCCGTCTTGGCCGCGCTCCACACGCGGGTGGCGAGCGGATTGTCGAGGCCGAAGGTACCGGCGCGCGCGCCACGATCGGCGATGATGTCGGTGACGATGAAGGCGGCTTCGGCGCGGAACACGCGACGTGGCGACGCGCCCGCGGCATCGTCCTGACGTACGCGCGACGGGGTCCACGCGCCGCCGTTGGCGAGCGCGCGGTACGCGTTCGCAAGCGCGAGCAGCGTGACGTCGGCGCCGCCCAGCGCAAGCGCCGCGCCATAGTGCTCGGCATCCTCGGTGAGCGTGGTAAGCCCCAGGGCGCGCAGGTCCTCGTGCACGCGCGCGATGCCCACGAGCTCGGCCGTGCGCACCGCCGGCACGTTGAGCGAGCCCGCGAGCGCGGTGCGCACGCTCACGCTGCCGTGGAAGTCGCGGTCGTAGTTCTGCGGCGCGTACACGCCGCGTGCGGTGGCGATGGCAAGCGGGCTGTCGTCGACGAGCGAGGCGGCGGTGAGAAGACGCTCGTCGAGCGCACGTGCATAGAGGAAGGGCTTCAACGTGGAGCCCGCCTGGCGCGGCGCCGTGACGCCGTCGACCTCCGGCGCGCGCGACAGCGCGCCGCTGCTGCCCACCCAGGCGAGGACATCGCCGGTGGCATTGTCGAGCACCACGACCGCACCGTCCTCGACGTTGCGTTGCGCGAGGTCGGCGAGGTGATCGCGCAAGGTGCGCGCGGCGAAGGCCTGGAGCGTGGCGTCGAGCGTGGTGGCGACCACCGGCGCGCCGGCGCGCAGCAGCTTCACGGCGAGATGCGGCGCAGCGCCGGGACGCGGGACCGGGCGATAGCCCCCGGCAAGCGCGACCGAGGCGCGCGCGCGGATCGCCTCGCAGGGCGCGCCCGACTCCGCCGCGAGCGCGACGGCGCAGGCGCGCTGCGCGACCACCGCCGCGCTCGCCCCCGGCGCGCGTACCAGGGCCACGAGGATCGCCGATTCGCGCGCATCGAGCCCCGACGGCGCCTTGCCGAAGAGACCGTGTGCCGCGGCGCCGATGCCCACGAGCTCGCCGCGATACGTCACGAGGTTGAGATACGCCTCGAGGATCTGCGCCTTGGTCCACGTGCGCTCGATCGAGCGCGCGGCCTCCATCTGGTCCCACTTCTGGACGAGCGTGCGCGCCTGCCTGGGTGCGGGCTCGAGCGATGGATCGAGCAGCGCCGCGAGCTGCATCGTGAGCGTGGACCCGCCGCGCGCGCGACGCCCGTCGGCGGCACGCCACATGCTGTCCCACGCGGCGACCGCGAGGCCCGCCCAGTCGACGCCGGCGTGCTCGTGGAAGCGCTTGTCCTCGCCCGCCACGAGCGCGGCCTGCAGCGCAGGCGAGATGTCGTCGAGCAGCGTCCACGCGAGGCGACGTGTGTTGCCATCGATGCGCACGCCGGCGAGTTCCACGCCATGGCGGTCGACGAGGCGTGCCTGCGACGTGGGCGTGCGCGCCTTGACGGCGTCGAAGGAGGGCAGCGGATCGGCGCCCGGCACGCGCTGGGGTGCGGGTGCGTCCGCCACGGCCACCACGGGCGTGCCGACGCGCGGCGACGCGTCCGGTGGGCCGGCATGCGCGGTCACTGCCGCCAGCGCAAGGAATGGCAGGATGCAGGAGAGACTTCGACGCGTCGTCACTGCACGCTCCACGGGCCCACCGGCAGCTCGCCGAACATCTCCGGCGCGTACATCGCTTCCACGCGCGTGGGCGGCAGGTTGAAGGTGCCCGGATTGTCGAGGCGCACCGTGTACGACGTGACGAACCGGCCCTTGGGCACGTAGCGGTAATACGCGCGATACGCGGTGAACGTGCGCTCTTCGAAGGCGGGCCACACGGTGCCCTGGCGGCGCTCGCCTTGCGTGCCGAGCGCGGAGTCGCCACCGAGTCCCGTGCCCAGGGCGGTGGCACCGGCGGGCAATGCATCGTCGACCACCACCCAGGTCATGTCGGACTGCGCCTCGACCTCGAGCGTCACGCGCGCGAGGTCGCCACGCCGCCACTGTCCCGGCACCTGCTGCTGCACGGGCGCCACGCTGCGCGTGATGCGATAGCCCGAGGACAACGGTTCCTTCAATGGAATCGCCGCGACGCTTTGCAGGGTGATCCACGGTGCACCGGTGCCGTTCTGCGCAAGCCCCACGTTCTGCTTCGCCTCCGGCCAGGCGAGGCGTTGCGCGAATACCTTGTTGCCCTCGTCAGGTTGCCACGCGTGGGTGACGACCTGCTCGCCCAGTGTCGCGGCGGTGACGCCCGTGACCGGTGTGCTCTCGAAGCGCGCGGAGAACTTGCGCAGGGCCACCACGCCCCAGGCATTGGCCACGGTCGTGTTCCACCGCCCGCGCTCCATGCGCCCGAGCGCGCCGCGCACGAGGCGTGGCATGTCGTCCTTCCAGGCGGGGACGTCGTTGAACGCCACGAGGAGCTTGTTGGCATTGGCATCGGCCGAGATCATGAGCCACCACAGCACATCGCGGCGCTCGGTGGAAAAGCCCATCGTGGTGCCCTGGAAACTCAGGCGCGAGCGCAGGATCTGCTCGGCTTCGGCGAGGCGCTCCGCGCGCTTCGGCAGCCTGGGCTGGCGCTTCTGCACGAGGAACCAGTCGATCACCGCCGACGTGGGCCAGAGATTCGGCTCGATGGCGAAGCTGTCGAGCCACTTCGCCTCGAGCGGATCCGCGCGGCGCGACAGCGCCTCGAGGGCTGCCACCTTGCGGATCGCGAGGTCCGCGGTGGGCAGCGGCGACGTGCGCAGCACGCGTCCCTCCACGAAGGCCACGAGCGCACGCTCCATGCGCTCGCGCTCGCGGTCGGGGATCGCGAAGCCCGCCTCCGCGGCGATGGACAGCAGATATGCGGTCAGGATGTCGTCGCCTTCGCGCAGCACCGGCCAGTACTTCACGAAGCCGTCGCGATCGAGGTAGTCGGGCAACACCGCCATGAGCTGCGTCCAGCGCGCGCGATCCTGCAGGCCGATCGCCACCGAGGCCCGCTGCTCGAAGCACGAGAAGGGATAGGCGACGAGCCAGTCGCGCACGCCCGGCAGCTCGCCTGCGAGGCTCGCCTGCATCTGCACGACGAGGCCGCCGCGGCCGGGCAGCGCGTCCTGCGGGCGCTGCACCGCCACGTCCTGCGGCGAGGTGAGTTGCAGGATCGTCGCCTGGTAGGTGCGCTCGGGGACCGCGGGCACGACCTTCTGCGTGACCTTCAAGGCATCGCGCACGGGCGTGATTCCGGCGGGCGCGTCTCGCTCCACCGCATCGACCTGCCAGTCGAGCGTCGTGGCCGCGGCGGGCACCGTCACGTCCCAGCCGAGCTCGCGGGCCTCGCCCGGTGCGAGTTGCGCGTCCTGCGCGGTGAGCGCATTGCTCCCCGCACGCGGCGTGAGCGCGATCGCCAGCGCGCGCGTGCCCGCATTGCGCACGGTGAATGTCGCGCGGAAGGCATCGCCTTCGCGCACCACCGGTGGCAGGCCCGGCAGCACCATGAGGTCCTGCGTCGCACGGATCGATGCTTGCCCCGTCCCGAAAAGCCCCACCTCGGCGGAGGCCACGGCCACGATGCGGAAGCTCGTGAGCGAGTCGTTCAACGGAATCTCGACGGTCGCATTGCCGTTCGCATCGAGCGGCA
This sequence comes from uncultured Alcaligenaceae bacterium, assembly GCA_964620265.1. Classification (GTDB taxonomy): domain Bacteria; phylum Pseudomonadota; class Gammaproteobacteria; order Burkholderiales; family Casimicrobiaceae; genus VBCG01. Next base: position 3,203 of record CAZUGY010000055.1, on the reverse strand, counting down.
CGCGGGCGCGCCACAGGAGCAGCGTGTCGAAGAGCTCGCGCGCGCTGCCGCGACCGCCGCCGCCACCGGGCGCCACGGCCTTGCGCCCGAAGTGGCGCTTGCCGATCACCTGCATCTGCGCGGTGGACGTCTCCACCTCGAGACCGCGCGGCGTCATCATCGCGTCGAGGAGCTTCCACGAGTCGTTGGGCAGGAGCTCGAGCAGGCCCTCGTCCACCGCCGCGAGCGCGACTTCGCTCCCCGCGGGCGGCGCGCTGCCGTCGGGACGACGCACGCTGATCGTGGTGGTGGCCTTCTCGCGCACCTTGAACACCTCGCGCGACGGCGTGACCTTCACGGCGAGCTCGTGCGCCGCCCAGCCTACGCGAATGTCGGCGAGGCCCATCCGGAACGACGGCTTGCCGAGATCCACGAGCGCGGTGGGGGCGACGCCGTCCACGCGCCCGCGCACGAGGAGCGCCGAGACGAAGACGTTCGGCGCGTAGCGGCCCTCGATCGGCAGCTCGAGCACGGGATCGGCACGCGCGATCGTCTTCACGTACGCATCGAGCACGCCCTCGCGCTCGACCGTGACGAGCATCGTGGCTTCCTTGAACGGCATGCGCACCTGGAAACGCGCGCTGTTGCCGGGCTCGTAGCGCCTCTTCTCGGGGATGAGGTCGATGCGGTCGTTGTCGCTCGCGGCGAGCCACTGGTCGTCCTCGGCGGGGACCCAGATATCGGTGCGCGCGAGCGCCGCGCGGCCCTGCGCATCGGCGGCCTGCGCGCGCACGATGAGATTGCCGGACGCCGGCGGGGCCATGTCGCAGAAGAGGAGTCCCTGCGCATCGGTGGTGCCCTCGCACAACGGCCCCACCCGCGTGGTCTCCTGCCCGTGCTCGTAGGCATAGAAGCCGCCGATGAGACGCCGGCGATGCGAGAAGAATTCGCGCCTGAATGCTTCGGTACCGACCCTCACGTTCGGCAACGGCTTGCCGGTCACGTCGAGCGCGACCACGGTGAAGCGCAGGCGCTCGCGGCTCGCCACCCAGCCGTCGGGCTTGATGCCGAGCACCACGCGCGACGGCCACAGCGGCACTCGGGTGGCACTGGTGAGCGTCTGCCCGTTGGGATCGCGGTACTCGAGCTCGGCCACGAGATCGCGCGGACGGTCGGAGGGCTCGATGCCGGGGATCGTCGCGCGCGCGCCGCCGCTGGCGTCGAGCTCGAGCGGCAAGTCGGTGCCGCGGCGCGTGCGCGGCGCAGCGGCAGGCTCGTCCAGGTCGGGATCGGAGAACGAGAAGCCCTCGTAACGCGCGGCGGCGTCGCCTTGCTCCTCGCGACCCGCCTTCACGTCGCCGCCGGCGAAGGCATAGTCGGCGTAATCGGGGAAGGTCACCGTCTTGCTCTCCACCTGCGAGCGGAGCACGACGGGCAAGCCCCCGGCGCCGCCGCCCGCGAGATAGCTGACCTGCACGTCCATGCCCACTTCGCTCGGTGCCACGAGCGGCGTGCCCACGGCCTGCAACTTCGCGCGCAGCAGCGGCACGCGGAAGGCCTCCACGCGAAAGCTCCCCGCCGCGCGCTCCTGCAGGTCGTTGCCGGTCGAGGCAAGCGTGTCGCGGACGAAGACGTCGTACGTGCCGGTGTAGGCATCCGGCGGCACGGCGAACGCAGCCTCGCCCGCGGACACCGGGCCGTTGCCGTTCCAGGTGACCGGTACCGTGTATTCCTTCTGTGAGCCGGTGTGACGGATGAGCAGCGTCTCGCCCAGTGCCTGCCGCGGCGGCAATGCGAAGCCGCTGCCCGTCTGCTGGCGCACGAAGACCTTCATCGACACCGTCTCGCCGTTGCGCACGAGCGAGCGGTCGAGCACCGCGTGCGCGACGTACGGGCCCTGCCAGTTCCCGGTGGGAACATTGAAGCGCCACGACGCGATGCCCTCGCCCCAGTCGGTGAAGGCGTAGGCGAAATCGTCGGCGCTGCGCGCGGTGACGAAGTATTCACGCTGCTCGTCGCCCGATCCGCAGGCGGGCAGCGTCTCGCGCTGCGGCAATGCGCGCGGAATGCGCAGGATGCCGGACCCATCGGTGCTGCCCTCGAAGTGGACCTTGCCGCTGCAATCGCGCACTGCCACCTCAGCACCCGCCACGGGCTGCGCATCGTGCAGCTGCGTGACCCACACGAGCGAGGATTCGCGTCCCAATTTCACATGCACGCCGAGGTTGGTCACGAGCGTGGCGGCACGCACGTAGAAGGGCTTGGGCTGCGCCAGCAACGCCGCACCGAGCTTGGGGCTCGCGAGCTCCACGACGTAGAAACCCGCTTGCGGCAACGGGATGCCCACGACCTCGAAGGACTTCGTGCCGCCCGGCTTGGGCACCGAGAGGCTGGTCGTGCGATCGCCTTTGGCAAAGATCGACGAGGCGAAGCCGTTGCGCTTCACGATCCACTTGTCGGCCTTGTCGTCGTACTCGCGCTCGATCCTGTTGGCGCGGGCGAGGCGGCGCAGCCACGTCACGATCTGCATCTCCTCGCCGCGCGGGATGTGCAGCACGCGGCCCGGAATGGGTTCGTCGCCTTTGGCCGCGGCGCCCGGACCGGTGGACGATGCGGCGCCGGAGCTCGAGGCGGCACCCGCGGGGCCACTACCGCGCACGGCCGCCATGCGTCCCGGCAGCACCGGCTCCACGTTGCGCACCGTCACCGGCAACAGCGGCTTCTCGTCGTTGGGCAGCACGCGCTCGAGGATCCCGAAGTCCGCGGCGAACTTCACGAGCGGCGGATTCTCGTCGGTGCGCACGCGCAGCGGAAACGAGCGCGCATTGACGAGCGCACGTCCCGCGTCGTCCCTGAGGCCGTCGGGAAGCTCGATGCGGAACTGCGACTGCTCGGGCAGCCCGGGGCCGAAGGTGACGGTCGTGACGCCGTCGCTCGCATCCTTGGGTACGATCGCCGGCCACGACTTGCCTCCGGACGCCACGTCGACGATGCGGATCTTCTGCGCGTCGGCGCGCGCGACCGGCGCGGTGAACGACAGCGTGAGCGGCAGGATCGGGATGCATTGCGCCTTCGCATTCACGCGCTCGCACGAGAACGACGCGCGGAACGCCGGACGCACCTGGAATGCGAGCGCCTGCGCGGCACTCGTGACGATCCCCGTAGTCGCGGCGATGCCCTTGCCCCACACGAGCTTCACCTCCGCCCCCGCCGGCAACGGGCGC
>CAZUGY010000054.1:20602-24360 GCA_964620265.1 uncultured Alcaligenaceae bacterium | reverse complement strand
GACTTCAGATTCCCCGCGCCGGCGCGGATCAGCGTCTTGCTGCCGCAGCCGGAGGAAAGTGTCATGCCGAAGCCGAAGAGGAAGCCGCCCAAGAGCATCGACACCCACATCACGGTGGGGGCGGTGTAGATCGACTTGGCGAGGTTGATGGCGCCGGTGGCGTGCAGGAGGCCGCTACCGACAATGGCTACGGCGATAGCGAGCACCCACATACGCATGCGTCGCCAGTCGCCGAAGTTCACGACGTCTGTCACCGCGCCCATCGTGCAGAAGTTCACGCGGTTGGCCACGGCGCCGAAAACGAAGGCGAGGGCGAAGGAGAGGCCGGCAACGAGGAGGGGGAGGCTGGCGGCGGCTTTTGCTTCCATAACAAGGAATTATGGCATGGCGGCGGCTCCGTCGCCCCCGCGGAGGTGGTTGACAATCGCTTCTCGTAAATTGACAATAATAGACCTATTCATTGTCAATGCTCTGGACATACGCCACCTCATGACGCGAATCCGACCCCGCGGAGAGGACGTCCGCCGCTATCTCGTCGACAACCTGGATACACACCCCTCCGACATTGCCCGCAACGCCGCGACGCACTTCGGAATCACCCGGCAAGCGATCCACAAGCATCTGCAGAACCTGGTCGCCGAGGGTGTCGTGACGCAGACCGGCAACACGCGCGGCAGGATCTACCGCCTCTGTGCCACGACCGAGTGGAAGAAGAGCTGGACAGTCGATCCACGGCTCTCGGAGGGCGACGTCTGGCGCACCGACGTGGCGCCCGTGCTGGGCGAAATGCCGGAGAACCTCGCGGATATCTGGCACTACGGCTTCACCGAGATGTTCAACAACGCGATCGAGCACGCGGGCGGGCACCGGATCACGGTGCAGATCGAGAAGACCGCCGCCTACACGCAAATGACGATCGTCGACGATGGAGTGGGTATATTCAAGAAGATCCAGGCGGCCTTGGGGCTGCTGGACGAGCGTCATTCCGTTCTCGAGCTCGCCAAGGGCAAAGTCACGACGGATCCCCAGCGCCATTCCGGCGAAGGAATCTTCTTCACATCGCGCGTATTCGACGCCTTTCAGATCCTTTCGGGGGGCGTGTTCTACTCCCATGACTTCGGCTCGGAGGAAGAGTGGATCCTCGAGGCATCGCAGGGTGCAAGCACGCTCGTGTTCATGCGCATGCACAACCATACGGCGCGCACCCTGCGGAAGATCTTCGACCAGTACACGTCCGACGACAGCTACCGGTTCGACAAAACGGTCGTACCGGTGGAGCTTGCGCAATACGGTGACGACAAGCTCGTGTCCCGATCGCAGGCCAAACGCCTCCTGTCGCGCGTTGAGCTGTTCAAGACCGTGATCATGGATTTCTCGGGCGTTGCGACGATCGGCCCGGCCTTTGCCGACGAGATCTTCCGGGTATTTGCGGCGGAACATGCTGGTGTCGAGCTCACCTGGATCAACGCCAATGCAGAAGTCGAGCGCATGATCAGTCGGGTGCGTACCGGGGTTGCGGAGCCGTCGCCCCAGTATTCCCTCCCGGGGCTGGATGGGAGGCCATAACCCCGTTCCCCGGCACCCGCCGTTGATAAGCGCATCCCGGGGCCCTTCCTCGCTCCCGGCGAAGAAAGGACCCCTCCATGCGCTCCTCGACACACTTGCTCTCACGCACGTTCGCCGCCGCCCTCATGGCCGCCGGCCTCGCGATCACCGTCCCTGCCGCCCACGCCTACAAGCCGGCATACCCGCCCTCCATGCCGTACCTCAAGTCCAACCTCGTCCAGGTGGACGTCTACAACCGCACCACCGGCGCGCCGTTGCCGATCTACCCCAGCAGCAACCGCAACTGGATCGAAGGCGTCCCCGGCCACGAATACGCCGTACGCATCCGCAACACCACGGGCGCCCGGGTGCTGGTGGTCACGAGTGTGGACGGCGTGAACGTGATCTCCGGCGACACGGCCGCACCGTCGCAATCGGGCTACGTGCTCGAGCCCTACGGCTCGGTCGAGATCCAGGGCTGGCGCAAGAGCATGTCGCGCACGGCAGCGTTCTACTTCACCGACCTCGGCGACTCGTATGCCGCGCGCACGGGACGTCCGCAGAACGTGGGCGTGATCGGCGTGGCGGTGTTCCAGGAGAAGGCGCGGCCGAGGATCACCGGCAGCCCGTGGGATTGGCGCAACCGTCCTGCCCAGCGCAAGGACGAGGCGGGCCCGATGGCCGAGGCCGAGTCGCGCGCGCAACGCGCCGCCGATGCGGTGGAGCGTGCCGAAAGCGACGCGGCGGCAGCACCGCCTCCGCTGGCGCAACCCGCGCCGGCCGCGCCCGAAGCCAAGCCCTCCGGTGACACGCCCGCACGCAACGATGCGGTCGCACAGGGCAATTTCCAGCGCCCTCCTCCGGTCGAGGCCGCCAAGCCCCTGTCCAAGCTCGGTACGGGACACGGACGCAACGAGGAGTCGCGTGTCACGATGACCAGCTTCGAGCGCGCCACGAGCTATCCCGCGGAAACGCTCACCGTGCAATACGACCGTCGCGAGAACCTGATCGCGATGGGCGTGTTGCCGCAGCCGGCGCCGCACATCGCGCGCCGCGAGCCGAATCCGTTCCCCGGCGTGCGCTTCGCGCCCGATCCGCGCTGACGATCGCGGCGCGAGCGCGAGGCTCGCGATGATGAAACGCCACGAGGCGCCCGGCGATGTGCACCCGCCGGGCGCTTGCCTATACTCCGGGGCATGCGCGGTCCGCACCCCGCCTCCTCTCCTGCCGCAGCTCCCGGCGCCGGGCTTGCCAACGACTCCGACGAGGCGCTCATGCTCGCCTACGCCGCGGGCCACGCGGGCTCGTTCGACACGCTCTACGCGCGGCACAAGGGCGGCGTGTATCGCTACATCCTGCGGCACATCCGCGATGCCGCCGCGGCCGACGAGCTCTTCCAGGACGTATGGATGAACGCGATCCGCGTGCGCGCGAGCTACGTGCCCACCGCGAAGTTCACGACGTGGATCTACACGCTCGCGCACAACAAGGTGGTGGACCACTGGCGCGCGAAGGGACAGGCGAAGTTCGCCTCGATCGACGACGACGAGGACGGCGAGGCGCGCGACATCGTGGACTCGCTCCCGGGGTCCTCGCTCGACGAGCCGGAGACGCGCGTGGCGGCCAGCGAGCTCGGCGCGCATCTGCGAGCGGCACTCGAGGCACTGCCCGCGGAGCAACGCGACGCCTTCCTGCTGCAATACGAAGGCGGCCTCTCGCTCGCGCAGATCGCGGAGGCCACCGGCGTGGGCCAGGAGACGGTGAAGAGCCGCCTGCGCTACGCCACCGCGAAACTACGCAGCGTGCTGCGCCCTTTGCGCGACACTTGACGAGATGACGACCGAAAACGACCTCCCCGACGATCGCGAAGACGACGCGCTGCATGCAGCGTGGCGGGCGTCGTCGCGCGAGGCGCCGCCGCCTGCGCTGGATGCCGCGATCCTCGCCGCCGCGCATCGCGCGGTGGGCAGCGCGCCGCGCGAGGCCGGTGCGGAGGCGTTGCGTCCTCCGAAGTGGTGGCTGCCGTTCGCGGCAGCGGCGGTGGTGGGCGTGGTGGCGGTGGGCGTGGTGCAGTTGGCGCCGCACGATACGGCGATCGATCTTTCCAGTGGCGATGGCGCGCGGCCGCCCGCGGCGGGGATGACGGCGATGGCGCCGCAGGCACCGCCGAGCGCCCCGGCAAAGCCGCAATCCGCCGAACCCGCGCAATCCGC
>CAZUGY010000054.1:12165-20502 GCA_964620265.1 uncultured Alcaligenaceae bacterium | reverse complement strand
CGCAATCCGCCGAACCCGCGCAATCCGCGACACCGGCGCAGCCCTCGCCTCAGGCGGCCCCGCAGCTCGCTGCAGAATCCGCCAAGCCCGATGCAGCGTCTTCCAGGGTGGCGGCCGTGGAGGAAGCGCGACCGGTGCAGCAAGCAGCACCTGCACGTGCTGCTGCTCCGGCCGTGTCGCGAGCCGCACCTGCGCCCGCCCCGATGCCAGCCCCCGCCGCGCCGCGAGAGCAGCGACAGGCCGAGCCCACACCCTTTCCTGCAGCCCCTCCGGCGGCCAAGCTCGAGAGCAAGGACGCGCGCAAGGACCTCACCGCGCAGGACCACGCGACCGACGCCGAGGCCGGATTCGCGCGGGACGAGGCGCAAGGACGCGGCGCGAGCGTATCGCCCCCACCGCCCGCCCCACCGCCGGCGCCCTCGGCCGCACGGCCACCCGTGGCCGCGCCATCACTCGCAGCCCCGTCGGGATCGGCACCGCCGCCCACACCGCAGGCCCGCCCGGCGCCGATGGCCGCGGGCGCGCCCGAGCCGGCGACGTCGGTCGACCGGGCGCGCGCCACATCCGCCGGCAATCTCGCGCAGCTCTCCAGGCAGCGCAGCAACCTGGCGCGCGCAGACGCGCTCGAGCTCGCCAAGGATCCGGACGCGTGGATCGTGCGCATCCGCAAGCTGCGCGACGGTGGCCGCGTCGACGAGGCCACGGCCGAGCTACGCGAGTTCGACGCGCTTGTGCCCGACGCACAGCAGCGCATGCCGGCGGAGCTGCGGCGCTTCATGGAACGCCAGGGCTCGAAGTGAGCGCCGCATGAGCGATCACGACCCGGACCTCGAGCTGCCGCCCAAACCGCGCAAGCCCGACCTCGACGAATGCTGCGACAGCGGCTGCGATCCCTGCGTCTTCGACCGCTACCACGACGCGATCGCCGAGTGGAAGCGCGCGTGCCGCGAGGTCGAGGCTAGGCGTAAAGCGGCTGGAGCCGGAAGCCCGAAAGATCCAGCGAGCGCACGAGACGCCTGATCGGCGCGGGGAGGCCCGCGGCGTCCGCCGCTTCGTGCGACAGCCATGCGAGCTCGTCGCGCTCGGCCACGCACTGCGAGGCAGCCTCCGCGCCGATCCGCACCGGATGCATCGTCAACCGGAAGTGCGTGAACGCGTGCTCCAGCGGCGGCAACGCGTGCATCTCGTGCACCGCGACGCCGAAGCGCGCTCCTGCGACGGCCTGCGGATCCTCGTCCATCGCGCATTCGGGCAGGCTCCATAGCCCGCCCCAGATCCCTTGTGCCGGACGTCGCTCGAAGAGCACCCGGGCCTCGTGCGCGATCACGAGCAGGCGCACGGCACGTTGCGGCACGGCCTTGGCGGGACGCGGCGAAGGCAACGTGTCCGTGCGTCCCTCGATGCGCGCGACGCAATCCTCGTTGACCGGACACACCTCGCACTGCGGACGCGTGCGCGTGCACACCGTGGCACCGAGGTCCATCATCCCCTGCGTATAGGCCTCGCTGTCTCCCTCGCGCGGATCGCGCGGCAAGCGCCTCCCGGCCGCACCCCACAACGCGGCCTCGACCTTCGGCGCACCCGGATACCCCTCGATGCCCGCATGACGCGCGAGCACACGCTTCACATTGCCGTCGAGGATGGCGACACACGCGCCGGAAGAAAACGAGGAAATCGCCGCCGCCGTCGAGCGCCCGATCCCCGGCAACGACTCGAGTGAAGCCGCATCGCGCGGAAACACGCCGCCATGCGCGTCCAGCACCGCACGTGCCGCCGCATGCAGATGATGCGCGCGACGGTAGTAGCCCAGCCCGCTCCAGTGCGCGAGCACGGCATCGATGGGCGCGCGGGCCAGCGCCGCGACATCGGGAAAGGAATCGAGGAAGCGCAGGTAATACGGCAGCACGGTCGACACCTGCGTCTGCTGCAGCATGATCTCGGAGAGCCAGATGCGATACGGATCGCGCGTGTTCTGCCACGGCATGTCGTGCCGCCCATGCACGCGCTGCCACCCGATCACGCGCGAAGCGAAGTCCCCCATCTCCCGCCCCCCGCAGATCCCGCCGCCCGCGACGAACGCTCTCGACAGGAACGCTCGCTCCTCACCCACGCACCCCTGACCAGCTCTGACTTCTGTCCTCTGACTTCTGACTTCTGCTACCTGGACCCCAGCCTCTGCTTCGCCTTCCCCGCCGCCTCCGACTGCGGATACTTCCCCATCAGCTCCTCGAGCGTGCGGCGCGCAGATGCGTTGTCGCCCATCTCGGATTGCGCGGACGCGATGTTGAGGAGCGCATCGGGCACCTTGGGACTGTCCGGATAGCCCTGGATCAGCGCGCGCTGCGACGCGATGGCGCCGCGATAGTCGCGGCGCGCATATTGCGCATTGCCCACCCAGTATTGCGCCGACGGCGCGAGGAGGCTCCTGGGATACGTCTTCACGAAGCCGGAGAAGCCGCCGATCGCGCCCTGGTAGTCGCCGCGCTTGAACTGGTCGAGCGCCGCGTCGTAGGCACGCTGCTCGGCGGCCGTCACCGGCACGATGGGCGCGGCGGGCGCGGCAGGCTGGGGCGCGAGCGTGCCCGCGGTGGGTCCGGCGCTTGCCACCATCGTGGGCGGTGCGCCGGTCGCCGCCGGCGCATCCGCCGGAGCAGCCGCCGCCTCCGCGGCTGCCGGAGCCGCCGCGGCCGTCTCCATCTTGCGCATGCGCGAGTCGAGGTCGACGTACAGGTCCTTCTGCCGCTTCTGCGCCTCGGTGAGCTCGTAGGTCAGCACCTCGATCTGGCCGCGGATCTTGGCCAGGTCCGATTTGATGCCTTCGAGGTCGCGCAGGAGGTCGAGGCTCTGCCCCTTGGTCTGCTGCTCGATGTCCGCCAGGCGCGTCTCGAGATTCTTCTGCACGGCATCGAGGCGCGCGCTGGTGGCGGCGATCTGCTTGCGCGCCTCCTCGTCGTCGAAGAGCCCGGCGTGCGCCGTGCCCGCGCACGCCGCCAACGCGATGATCGAGAGGAGAAGGCGTGCGCGCACCGGCTTACTCCCCGGCGTAGACGATGTCGACGCGGCGGTTCTCCGCCCACGCGGCCTCGTCGTGGCCCGGATTCTGCGGCTTTTCCTCGCCGAAGCTCACCGTCTCGATCTGCATCTCCTGCACGCCGAGGAGCGTCATCATCCGCTTGACCGCTTCGGCGCGCTTCTGGCCGAGCGCGATGTTGTACTCGCGCGCACCACGTTCGTCACCGTGGCCCTGCAGCGTGACGCGGGCGCTGCGATTCGCATTGAGGTAGCGCGCGTGCGCTTCCACCAGCGGCTTGAACTGGTCCGACACGGTGAAGCTGTCGAACTCGAAGAAGATACTGCGCTTGGACAGCACGTTGTTGGGGTCGCGCAACGGATTCACGGCAGTGGTCGTGCCGGTCACGCCACCCGCAGTGGTGCCCGTCGTGGACGTGCCCGACGGCGCGCTCGTGGCAGGCGGCGGCGTGGTGCCGGACTTGTCTTCGACCGGGGCGGGCGTGGGGGTCGTCTGGCAACCGGCGACGGCAAGGGCGACGAGCGCGGCGAGAACGATCTTCTTCATGAGCGACTCCTTTGCGGAAAAACAGATGCGCCCGGCAGTCGCGGGCGCGCGAAAAAGAAGGGGACGTGAGCGATGCGATGGAGTGCGCGGAAGCGCAGCGAGGACTTACCGCGCATAGGGACCCCACGCGGGCTCGCGAACATCGGTGCCGGCGGAGATCAATCGTTGCTTCACGCGACCATCGCTGCTGACCGCAGCCAATGTACCACGGCCCCCGGACTGGTTCGCGTAAAGGACCATCTTGCCATTGGGGGCGATGCTCGGGCTCTCGTCGACGGGCCCAGAGGTCAGCACCTGCACCTGGCGCGTCGCGTAATCCTGGATCGCGATCTGGAAACGTCCGCCGTCGCGGCGCACGAACACGAAGCCCTTGCCGTCGGGCAGCGGCCGCGCCGATACGTTGTAGGAGCCGTCGAATGTCAGGCGCTCCACCGAGCCACCGCCCAAGCTCAGGCGATAGATCTGCGGACTGCCGCCGCGATCGGACGTGAAGATGAGCGCATTGCCGTCGGGCGTGAACGACGCCTCGGTATCGATGGCGCCCGACGACATCACGCGCTGTGCGCCGCTGCCGTCGGCATTCATCACGTACAGCTGCGAGCCACCGTCCTTGGTGAGCGTCACCGCGAGCTTGCGGCCGTCGGGCGACCACGCGGGCGAGCTGTTGCTGCCGCGGAAGTTGGCCACCGCCTGGCGCGCGCCGGTGCCGAGGTTCTGCACGTACACCACCGGCTTCTTCTGCTCGAAGGACACGTAGGCGAGGCGGTTGCCGTCGGGCGCCCAGCGCGGCGAGAGCAAGGGCTCGTTGGACGTGACCACTGTTTGCGGATCGGCGCCGTCGGCGTCGGCCACGAGGAGCTGGTAGCGCGCGCCGGCCTTGGTGATGTAGGCGATGCGCGTGGAGAACACGCCGGGGATGCCGGTGAGCTTCTCGAAAATCACGTCGGCGATCTTGTGCGCGGTGGCGCGGAACTGCGCCTGCGTGACCGAGTAGGTCATGGCGGTGAGGAGCTCTCTCTTCACCACGTCCATGAGCGCGAAGCGGACCTCGATGCGGCCATCGGCGAGCGGGGTCATCGAGCCCACGACCACGGCGTCGGCGCCGCGGCCCTTCCACATGCCGACGTCGATGTCCTCCGCGCGCGACGGACGCGGCACCACGCCGTCGGCATTCACGAGCCGGAACATGCCCGAGCGCACGAGATCGGCGCCCACCACGCCCGAGATGCCGAGGGGAAAATTGGATTCGCCCGCGAAGGGCACGATCGCGATGGGAATCGCGGTGCCCGCGCCGCCCACGATCTCGATGGTGAGCTGCGCGCGTGCCGCGAACGGCAGGAGGGCGAAGGCTGCGAGTGTGACGAGGTAACGGAGGGATCGATGCATGCCGGGCGTGGTCAGGGTGGGCGCGAGCTGCGGGCGGTGGCTCCGACGCGTTGCCGGCGGCCGCGTTTGTTACCCGCAGTCACCTGCGGCGAAGACCTCGCGAATTATAACGAACGGGGTGCGGCGATCGGGTTTGACCGCCCCGGTTGACCACGTGGCGCGGACGGAGTTCCGCGTGACGCGAAACGCGACATGCCGTGGCTTGCGCGCGAGTGGCAGGCCGTGGCCACACTTTCAGGATTTCAGTGCGGGGCGATCGCCGCGTCTATCCCGAAGGCGCTCGTGATGCGATCGGCCACGCGACGCGCCTCGTCGCGGTCGGCGTAGGGGCCCACATACACGCGATAGATGCCCCGCACCTCGCGCACCTTGGGCTCCACCTGCGCGCTCGCGAGCTGCCCCTGCACGTGGGCAAGGAAGTTCTGCGCGTTGGCGTGGTTCTGGAAGGCGCCGAGCTGCACGGCAAAGCCGGCGGCAGGTGGCGCCGGGGCGATCGCCGTAGCCGGCGGTGCCGGCGTGACGATCGCCACCGTCTCCGGGACGTTGGCCACCGGCGGCAAGGGCGCCGCGGCGGTGAGCGCCGGACTGTCGCCGGGGATGATCGACTCCACGATCACCTCGCCGCTGCCGCGCGCGGCCGTTCCGAGGCGATGGGCGGCCGCATAGGAAAGGTCGATCACCCGGCCATGCAGGAAGGGCCCGCGATCGTTCACGCGCACGACCACGCTCTTGCCGGTGGCCACGTTGGTCACGCGCGCATACGAGGGCAGCGGCAGCGTGGGATGCGCGGCGGTCATGGCGAACATGTCGTAGGTCTCGCCGATGGAGGTCTTCTGGCCGTGGAACTTGCGGCCGTACCACGAGGCGATGCCCTGCTCGCGATACGGACGCAGCGACGTGGCCGGGACGTAGCTCTGGCCGAGCACCGTGTACGGGCGGTTGGCGAAGCGGTGCAGCGGCTCGTTCCGGGGAACGGCGTCGGGGATCTGGTCGAGGTTGGCCGGCGTGTCGGCCGCGGGGCCATCGTCCTTGTAGTACTTCGACGAAGGCGTGGCGGCGGGCGCGGGCCGGGTGGCGGAGCCGGGTGACGTCGCAGCCGAGGTCGCCGGCGAGCGTGAAGGGGACGAGCCGCAGGCGACGAGCGCGGCAGCCACCAGCAGGGCCACCGTGCGCACCACGGCAGCGGCGAACGCGGAAACGGGAAAGCGATGCATGCTGGAGGTGCAATCTACCATTGCGACATCTTCCTGCCCACCTCATTCATCGTGTCGACCTATCTGTTCGCCTGGAATCCCTCGCTCACCTTCAAGTGGCCCGAGCTCGCGAAGGACGTGCGCAAGGTGGCGCGCCGCGGCCATCTGGACACCGGCTGGAACTGCGGCCGCACGCGCGCGATAGAAGTCGGCAGCCGCGCCTTCCTCGTGCGCGTGGGGGTCGAGCCGAAGGGACTCTTCGGCGCCGGCTACGTGCTGACGGCGCCCGAGGCGCGCCTGCACTGGCGGCCGGAGAAGGCTGCGCTCGGCATGACGACGCAGTACCTCGAGCTCCGTCTCGACCAGCTCTTCGAACTGCCGCCCGTGACCTATGCCGACCTCGCGGTGCCGCCGTTCGGGCGCTTTCGCTGGGGCGTGCGGTCGTCCGGCATGCGGGTGCCGACCACGCTGGCCGATGCGCTGGAGGTGCTGTGGGAGGCGAAGACGGCGCGTGTCGGAGTGCCCGAAGCGAAGCAGCAGGGCAAACGGCCCAGGGGCAAGTGAGCTCTTCCAGGCCGGCGCTCGTGGCCTCGCGCATCCCGGGCGCATGCTTGCTAAGCTCTTTGCCGAAGACGATCCCGCCTGATCCGTCGCGCTACCGGAGACCCTCGATGAAACTCATCGGCATGCTCGATTCGCCCTACGTGCGGCGCGTGGCCATCTCGCTGCAGCTGCTCGGCCTGCGCTTCACGCACCAGTCGCTGTCGGTGTTCCGCACCTACGACGAATTCCGTGCGATCAATCCGGTCGTGAAGGCACCCACGCTCGTATGCGACGACGGCGAGGTGCTCATGGACTCCACCCTCATCCTGCAATACGCGGAGGCCCTCGCCCGTCCGCACACGCTGTGGCCCGTGGACGCCCGGGCCTTGCAGCACGACCTGCGTGTCGTCGGCCTCGCGCTCGCGGCCTGCGAGAAGAGCGTCCAGATCTACTACGAGCGCAGCCTGCGCCCCGCGGAGAAGATGCACCTGCCGTGGGTGGAACGCGTGACCGCGCAGCTGCTCGCCGCTTGCGACGCGCTCGAAACCGGGATCGAGCGCAAGGCGCTCGGCACGACCAGCGCCACGATCGGCCAGGCGGGTGTGACCGTGGGCATCGCGTGGAAATTCACGCAGGAGATGCTGCCGGAGGTCGTGCCGGCAAGCCGCTATCCGCGGCTGTCGGCCTTTTCCGCGGCAGCCGAAGCCTTGCCGGAGTTCGCAGCCGTGCCGCACGGCGATGGCACGTATCGTGGACCCATGTCGGAGGCGGCGTCGTGATCCGCGTGTGTCTCGCCCGCGCCACCGGACGGCCCGGCGCCGGGCTCGATCGCGTGCCCGGCCCGTAAAGCACCTGGCGGCATTGGCGGGGGCGTAGCGTCCGGCGTCCCTTCGGCTTGTTCCTGAAGCCGCGCGCGTCTACATCGGGTTCTTGGCCACCTTCGCGTAGGCCTCGTTCACCAGCATGAGCGCCGCCGCACCGTAGAACGTGTGGAACTCCGGCACCATCTCGCCCTTGATCACGACCGGGTCCGTGGCCACGAGCTTGCGCGCCTCCTCGATCTCGGGCACTGCAAAGACATAGAGGCCGCGCCAGCCGTCCGCGCCGTCGAGAGGACCGGCCAGGGCCAGCTTGCCCTCGCCGGCGAGCCGCTTGATGTTGGCGAAGTGGCCCTTGAACATCTCGTCGCGCTCGGCGCCTGTCGGAATGCGATTGGGTCCCGTCCTGAGGATCACGAGCACGTACTGGCGCATGCCGCGCTCGTCGGCGCCGACCGATTTCGCGAGCGCCTCGTCGAAGGCGGGCTGCGCGGCCGCGGTCGGCGCCTGGGCGAAGCAGGGCAGGGCCGCGCCCATCGCGGCCATCGCAAGACAGGCAATCGTGGGACGCATGCGAGGCTCCTCGTGCATCGAACAATGCGCGCATACTACCGTCGAAACGTGCCTGTCGTATGAGCGCCATCGCATGAACGTCACCGATCTCAAGCGTCATTGCCGCGGCTATCGCGGCGCCCGTGAGACGGCGCACGGCGAGCCCTGGAACTTCCTCGTCTACACGGTCGGCGAGAAGAAGTTCGCCTACTTCAAGACGAGCGAGCCGGAGCGCTGGCGCTTCAGCGTGCGCGTGACGCCGGACCGC
>CAZUGY010000054.1:4724-12065 GCA_964620265.1 uncultured Alcaligenaceae bacterium | reverse complement strand
GCGATCGGTACCATGCTCGAATGCAGGAAGTGCGACGAGGAAGCGTGAGACGACCGCCATGTACATGCCCGCCCATTTCGAAGAGACGCGTCCGGAGATCCTCCACGCGCTGATCGCGGCCCATCCGCTGGGCGCGCTCGTGCGCAACGGACCGGCGGGGCTCGACGCCGATCACGTCCCCTTCCACCTCGAGCCCTACGGCAGCGTCCACGGCAGTCTCATCGCGCACGTGGCGCGCGCCAATCCGCTGTGGCAGGAGATGCGCAACGGCGAGCAGGTGCTGGTGATCTTCCGCGCCGCGCAGGCGTACATCTCCCCCAACTGGTATCCGAGCAAGCACGAGACGCATCGGCAGGTGCCGACCTGGAATTACCAGGTCGTGCACGTGCACGGCACGCTCACCGTGCACGACGACGCGCGCTTCGTGCGCGGCGTGGTCGCGCGCCTCACGCGCGAGCACGAGGCCGCGACCGGTGCGGCGCGGCCGTGGAAGATGGGCGACTCCACGCCCGAGTACATCGACGAGATGCTCGGCAAGATCGTGGGCCTCGAGGTGACCATCGCCCGCATCGTCGGCAAGTGGAAGCTCGGCCAGAACAAGGAAGCGCGCGATCGCCTGGGCGCCGTGCAGGGCTTGCGCGAGCGCGGGGAAGACGCCATCGCCGATGCGATGCAGGCCACGCTGGCGCCCGAGCCGTGAGCGCGCGCGATCGTCCCGAAGCCGAAGGGAAGGCGCGCACAGACCCGGCACGCACATGAGCGCTTCGGTCCCCTCCCCCGAGCCGACCTGTCCGCTGTGCGGGAAGCCCAACGGCTGCGCGCCGGCGCAAAGTGGCACGTTCGACACGCCGTGCTGGTGCACGACCGTGACGTTCGCACCGGAGGCGCTCGCGGCATTGCCCGCAGCGGAGCTCGGACGTGCATGCCTGTGCCGGGAGTGCGCCACGCGCCCGGCATAATCTTCCCTCGTGCCGCCGCATGGCACTCTCTCGGGATTGCTTCCATGATCGATCACATCGGCTTCGGCGTATCCGACTACGAGCGCAGCAAGGACTTCTTCGTCAAGGCCCTGGCCCCGCTCGGCTTTTCCATCGTGATGGAAGGCGACGGTGGTGTGGGCATCGGCGCCCACGGCCATCCGCTCATCTGGCTCGCCCCGGATGCGCAAGCGGGCGGCCCCATCCACCTCGCCTTGACCGCCGCCACGCGCAAGGACGTCGACGCGTTCCATCGCGCTGCACTCGCCGCCGGCGGCAAGGACAACGGCGCGCCGGGCCTGCGCCCGCACTATCACGCGAACTATTACGGCGCGTTCGTGATCGGCCCCGACGGCCACAACGTCGAGGCCGTGTGCCACAAGCCGGAGCCGTGAGCGCTGACCCGGCCCTCGCGTCACATCTCCTGGTAGCGGATCACGCAGAACACCACGCCCTGCGGCGAGCGGATCACGCTGAAGCGGCCCACCTCGGGGATGTCCTGCGGTGGCACCATCACCGCCGCGCCGAGCGACGTCGCCTGCTGCGCGGTCGCGTCCACGTCCGTCACGTTGAAGTACACGCCCCAGTGCGGGGGCACCGGCCCCATGTCGGGCGTGATGCCCATCATCCCGGCCACGTAGCCGTCGCCCTGCTTGAACGTGGTGTACTCGAACGTGCCCATGTTCATGACGTCGGGTGTCCAGCCGAAGAGCGACACGTAGAACGCGCGGCAGCTCGCAACGTCGGTGGTCATGTTCTCGAACCAGCTCGGCGCGCCGACCGCGGTGGCGTCGACGTCGGTGCCCGGCCCCGCCTTCGGCTGCCACAGGTCGAAGTTGGCGCCGGCGGGATCGAAGCACACCGCCATGCGCCCCTGCGCCATGACGTCGAAGGGCGGCAGGCTGCGCCCGCCGAGCTCGGTCACCTTCGCGGCCATCGCGTCGGCGTCGTCGACCTTGACCATCACGCCGATGTGCGGCGGCGTGCCCTTGGGCGTTTGCGGACTGTCGAGGTCGAAGAAGCCGCCGATGTCGCTGCTGCCGACCCGCACGAGGTGGCCGAAGCCCGGCATGGGCGGAAAGGTCCAGCCCAGCAGGCTGCCGAAGAAATCCTGTGCCGCCGCGGGATCGGGCGTGAGGATGTTGATCCAGCAGAACTCGCCCGTCTTGCGCACGCCCGTCGCCATGGGAACCTCCGGTGAGTGGGTGGGAGTCGCGCATTATGTCTCCACGCCGTCCGCTTGTGCACGCAGTGGAACGCTACAATCGTCGCCGGAGAACCCATGACCTTCGACGAGCTCATCGAGTGCGCGTGGAACGATCACGCGGATCACCCCGAGGCGGTCGCCGACCGGCTCGCCGTGGCCCTGGCGAGCGTCATGGCCGCGGAGCAGGTCGTGCCCTATTCGCGCATCGTCGCGCACGTGACCGGCGAGCACCTCGGGCAGTGGGAGCGCGGGATCGACCTCCTCGAATCGCTCCGCCGCAAGCCCGCCTTGGCCGACGCCCCGGCCGCGCACGACGCCCTGCGGCGCGACATCGCCACGCTGCGCTACGCCGCCGGGGACACCGCGGCGGTGACGCCGCTTGCGGTGGAAGACAGGGCGCGCGTGCTCGCCAACGCCGCCTGCGCCATGGCCGGACGCGCCCGTCCCGACGATGCGCTTGCCGCCTATGCGGAGGCGGTGGCGCTCGCCCCGCTGCTGCCCGCGGGCTCCGTCGCGTTGCGCGCGCTCGCCATCGGCGGCAACAACGTCGCGACCGAGCTCGAGCGCATGTCCGCGCGCACGCCGGCGCAGACCGAGGGCATGATCGCCGCCGCGCAGGGCGGCCTCGCGTTCTGGCGCATCGCCGGCACGTGGCTCGAGGAAGAGCGTGCGCAATACCGGCTGGCGTGCAGCCTCCTCGCCGCCGGCACCCCGGTGCCGGCCATCGAGGCGGGGAAGACCTGCGCGCAGATCTGCATCGACCACGACGCGCCGGCCTTCGAGCGCTTCTTCGCCTACGCGGTGCTCGCCCGTGCGCTGCGGGAGGCGCGCCGCCCCGTCGACTACGCCGACATGCGCGCGGAGGCGCTCGCGTGGTTCGAGCGGGTGCCGCAGGACGAGCGCTGCTGGTGCGAGGCGGATCTCGCCGAGCTCGCCTGACATGGCCGTGCCCACGTCTGCGCCCGCCACGCCCATCGCCGGCGAGCTCGTCCTCCAGTTCCGCGGCCCGCAGGTGGAAACCGAGGACGAGATCGCCGAGATCGAGGATGCGCTCTTCGAGCTCCTGGCGAACGGCGATGCGTGGGAAGGCCACGAGATCGGCGCCGCGGCCCGCAACATCGTGATCACCACGCGCGACGCTGCCGCCACACTCGCGCGCGTGCTCCCCTTTCTCGAGCAGGCAGGCCTCACGGCCGCATTGCGCGCGGGCGCGCGTGCCGAAGGCAGCACCGAGCACGTGCTCCTGTGGCCGGCCGGCGACGCATTCACGCGGACATGAGCGCAAAGGGCCGTTCATGACCGCGCCGGTCCCCGCGCCGGACGTGCGCCCGCCACCGACCCTGGCCACCACCCGCCTCACGCTGCGCCCCATCACGCACGCCGACGTCCCCGCGATCTTCGCGCTCTTCTCCGATCCGGTCGTGACCCGCTACTGGAGCCGGCCGCCGATGCGGCAGGTCATGGAAGCGCGGCGCCTCGTCGCGTCGGTACGCGCGGGCCAGCGCAAGGGCACGCTCGTGCAGCTCGGCGTCGAGCTCGCGGGCACGGGGACGCTCATCGGCACCTGCACGCTGCACGCGATCCACGGCGCGAGCCGGCGGGCGGAGCTGGGCTATGCGCTCGCGCATGCGCACTGGGGCCGGGGCTACATGCACGAGGCGCTCGTGCGTTTCGTGGGCTACGCCTTCGACGAGCTCGCCCTGCATCGGCTGGAAGCCGACATCGACCCTGACAATGTTCCGTCCGCGCGATCGCTGCGGCGCCTGGGCTTCGTGCGCGAGGGCCTGTTGCGCGAGCGCTGGATCGTGAACGACGCGATCTCCGATTCCGAGATGTACGGCCTCCTGCGCCACGAATGGCGGCAGGGCGCGCCCCTCGCCACGGGAACGTCCGGATGATCCGACCCGCCACCACGGCTGACGCGCAGGCGATCTGCGACATCTACAACCCCTACATCGAGACGACCGTCATCACCTTCGAGGAAGTGCCGGTCGACGCCGCGGCGATGGCGCAGCGCATCGCCGACATCCAGGAGCAGCACCTGTGGTACGTGGCCGAGGAGGACGCACGCCTGCTGGGCTACGCCTACGCCGGCCCCTGGCGGCCGCGCGCCGCCTATCGCCACGCGGTGGAAACCTCGGTCTACCTGGCACCGCACGCGCTGCGCCGCGGCGTGGGCCGGGCGCTCTACGCCGCGCTGCTGGACGAGCTTCCGCGGAAGGGCTTCCGCTGCGCCATGGGCGGCATCGCCCTGCCCAACACGGCGAGCGTGGCCCTGCACGAGGCCATGGGCTTCGCCAAGGTGGCGCACTTCACCGATGTGGGGTTCAAGTTCGACCGGTGGATCGACGTCGGCTACTGGCAGCGGACATTCACCTGAAGGCGCCGTGGCACGATTGCCACGCTCCCGTCGCGCACGGCGACCGTTCGGCGCGTCGTCGTGGCATTCCGCGCAGGGGAGCCCCTACAATCGGCCGCGGTAAGTTCCCCAGGCACCCACGAACGGATCAATGGCCAACATCTTCGTCTGTCTGTTCGCGGTGATGCTATGCCTCGCCAATGCCGTGATCTGGGCCTTCGTCTCGGAGATGCCCCTCATGGGACTGGCGTGGGTGGGCTGCGCGGGGTTTTGCCTCTTTCTGCAGAAGTGGTCCAAGGGCTAGGCCTCGCGCCGGCGTCCGCGCGGGTGCGCCGGCGCCCCTCACACGATCCGGTTGAACCACGCGAGCGAGAGTGCGGCGGAGGCCACCGCGAGCAGCGCCGCGAGGGCTGCGAAGAACGCCCCGATCTCCGTCTCCTTGCGCTCGAGCGCGAAGCGGGTGTTGAGGCCCTCGTAGATCTTCTTCAATTCCTCGCCGCTGCCCGCCTGGTAGTACTCGGCCTGCGTGATCGCGGCGATGCCCTTCAGCGTTTCCTCGTCGAAGCGCATGTAGATCGACATGCCGTCGATGTCCACGTTGCCGCCCGCCGCCGAGCCGAAGCCCACGGTGAACACGCGCACGCCGTGGTTGGCCGCCATGCGCGCGGCCTCGAGGGGATCGGGGCCGATGGTGCGGCGGCCGTCGGTGAGGAGGATCACGGCGGCCGACGTGAACGACCCCGGCGGCACCGGCTTCACTTCCTTCTTCTCCGGCGCCTTCAGGGGCCGGTCGCGCTCGGCACCCTTGCGCGGGCTCTCGCGCGAGCCCCAGTTGTTGCCGAACACGACCTGCTCGAGGTCGATGCCCTCGTCGGGGAAAAGCGTGGCGAGGGCGAGGATCATCCCGCTGCCGATCGCCGTGTGCCGCTGCATCTCGAAGCGGTTGATCGCCTCCACCAGCTCCTCGCGGTTCTTGGTGGGAGGCGCCACGAGGAGCGCCGTGCCGGCGAAGGTGATGATGCCGGCGCGGATGTCCGAGGGCAGGTCGCGCACGAACTGCCTGGCCGCCACCTGCGCGGCGACCATGCGATTGGGGTCGACGTCGGTCGCGCGCATCGACAGCGACACGTCCATCACGAGCAGCACCGTGCGCGCATCGGAAGGCAGCGTGATCACCGCCGTGGGTCGCGCCACCGCGACCAGCACCGCCAGGAGCGCAAGCAGGAAGAGTGCGGGCGGCAGGTGCCGCCGCAGGCGCTGCGCGGGACCGATCGCGGCCTTGACGAGCGACAGGTCTGCATAGCGCACCGCGCTGGGCTTGCGCCGGCGCAGCACGACCACGTAGGCCGCCACCAGCAAGGGAACGATGGCGAGCAGCCAGAGGTACTGGGGCCAGAGGAAGCGCATTGCGGGACTTTCGTGGGGCGGCGTGGGGCACCCGGCGGCACCCGGCGCGGCCACCGTAAGGACTCGTCGAGACTACTTTAGCATCGGCGTCCGGATGCTGCGGGAACCTCCGGGCTTCACGTCCGGCCCCGCACCCGGTACTCTTGGACCGTTGCCGCGGCGGCGCGTTTCCCGACCCCGCCCTTCACGATGACAGCCCACCCTCCCCGCACGTCCGCCTCGCTCCCCGTTGCCCGAGGGGAGCCCCGGCTCGCGGCATCCCGACGCCGGTGCCGCGCCAGCGAAGGCGGCGCGCGCACCGCTCCTCCTCCGCGCTAGGCGAGACAACCGGCAATGGTCTGGCGCCTCCTGGCAGACGCAACGGTGCTCGCGCACCTCGCGTTCATCGTCTTTGCCGTCGTGGGCGGCCTTCTCGTGCTGCGCCGGCCGCGCTGGGCGTGGCTGCACCTGCCGGCGGCGATCTGGGTGGTGCTGCTCGAGCTCACGGGCGCCAGCTGCCCGCTGACCGGCCTCGAGAACGGCTTTCGCGCGCGCGCCGGACAGGCGGGCTACGCCGAAGGCTTCATCGACCACTACGTCCTGCCCGTGATCTATCCCGCGGGCCTCACGTCCGGGGTGCAGATCGCGCTGGGCCTCGCGGTGCTGGCGATCAATGTGGCGATCTACGCGATCGTCTTCCGGCGCTGGCGGGCACGCGCAGCGATGGCGCGGCACGCGGCCCGTCCGCGCCGCACGATCTCGGCGGAGGAGTGGCGCTGATGGCGATGGCCGACTGGTGGCTCTTCCTGCGCGCCTGGTCCGGCGGTCCGTGGCGCATCGGTGCCATCGCGCCGTCGGGGCCGGCGCTCGCCAATCTCATCGTGAGCCGCATCGATCCCGCCGACGTCCCGGTGCTGGAGCTCGGCGCCGGCACCGGCGTATTCACGCAGGCGCTCGTCGACAAGGGCATCGCCCCGCGCGACCTCCTGCTGGTGGAGTGCGAGGAGCGCTTCGCCCGCATGCTGCGCGAGCGCTTCCCGGGCGCCCAGGTGCTCACCGTGGATGCGGGCCACCTCGACACGCTGCCGCTGGCGGGCGCGCGTCCGCTCGGCGCGGTGGTGAGCGGCCTGCCGCTGCTCACGATGCCGCCGCACAAGGTCAACACCATCCTGCGCAGCGCCTTCCGCCGCCTGCGCCCGGGCGGCGCGTTCTACCAGTTCACCTACGGCCTGCGCTCGCCGGTGCCGCGGCGTCTGGCCGACCGGCTGGGCCTGCGCGTGACGCGCGTGGGCAAGGTGCACATGAACCTCCCGCCGGCCACCGTCTACCGGATCACCCAGCATGCGCACGCCCCGGCACCGGTGACGCTTTCCCACGTGGAGCGCGAGGCGATGGCCGAATCGGGCGACTGA
>CAZUGY010000054.1:0-4624 GCA_964620265.1 uncultured Alcaligenaceae bacterium | reverse complement strand
ACCAGCTTGCGATGCGCCTGCACGCTCATGAGGATGCCCAGGCCGATGAACATCGACACCAGCGCCGTGCCGCCGTAGGACACGAACGGCAGCGGCACGCCCACCACCGGCAGCATGCCGCTCACCATGCCCATGTTCACGAATACCTTGGTGAAGAGCATGAGCGTGACGGCCCCGGACAGCAGCCGGGAGAACATCGTGGAGGCATTGGCGGTGATGACCATCGCGCGGCCGATGATGAGGATGTAGAGCAGGAGCAGGAGCCCATTGCCGATCAGCCCGAACTCCTCGCCGAACACCGCGAAGATGAAATCGGTGTGCCGCTCGGGCAGGAAGTCGAGGTGCGTCTGCGTGCCGTTGAGCCAGCCCTTGCCGATCACGCCGCCCGACCCGATGGCGATGGACGCCTGCGACGAGTGGTAGCCGGCGCCCAGCGGATCGCGGCTCGGGTCGATGAATGTGAGCACTCGCTCTCGTTGATAGTCATGCAGGACGTGTGTCCACAGGAACGGCCCCGCCGCTGCCGCGGTCGCCGCCAGGCCCACGATGACCCGCCACGACAGCCCCGCCAGGAACAGCACGTAGAACCCGGAGGCCGCGATGAGCAGCGCGGTGCCGAGGTCCGGCTGGCGCTTGATGAGAAACGTGGGCACCACGATGAGGATCGACGCGATCACGAAGTCCGGCCAGCGGATGCGTCCCTCGAACTTCTGGAAGTACCAGGCGAGCATCATCGGCAGCGCGACCTTCATGAGCTCGGAGGGCTGGATGCGCGCCACCCCGAGGTTGAGCCAGCGTCGCGAGCCGTTGACCACCACCCCGAAGAGCGCCACGCCCACCAGCAGCAGCACCGCCGCGATGTAGAGCGGCACCGCCACGCGGGAGAGCGTTTGCGGCGGCACGTTGGCCACCACCCACATCGCGAGGATCGCCACGCACAGCGATCCCGCCTGCGACGTCACCCGCGCGACGCTCTGGTCGGCCGCGGAGAAGAGCGTGAACAGGCCCACGCCCACCAGCGCCAGCGCGCAGGCGAAGAGGAACGTGTCGAGCCGCCGCGTGAGCACCTCCCAGAGGCGGGCGACGATCTCGCTCGCGGGCATGCGGGCGCTGGTGATGGCTCTCATGGCGCTAGTCGCTGTCGTCCTCGGCCTCGTGCGGCGGCGCCACCACCGTGGGCGCGGGACCGGGATCGGTCTTGCCCATCAGGTGGTACTCGAGGACCTTGCGCGCGATGGGGGCGGCGGCCTGCGCACCGAAGCCGCCGTTCTCGACCAGCACCGACAGCGCGATGCGCGGCTTGTCGGCCGGTGCGTAGGCGATGAACCACGCGTGGTCGCGCAGCCGCTCGTCGATCTTGTGCGCGACGTATTTCTCGCCCTTGAGCGAGTACACCTGCGCGGTGCCGGTCTTGCCGCCCGACGTGAATTTCGCGTCGGCGAACGCGCGCGCGCCCGTCCCTTCCCGGTTCACGCCCACGAAGGCATTCTTGATAAGGGCGATGTGCTCGGGCCTGACCGCCAGCGTGTGCGTGGGCGTGGGCGCCACGCTGCGCTCCTCGCCGGTGGCGGGATTGACGACCTGCTTCACGAGGTGCGGCCGAAAGGCGACGCCGTCGTTGGCCACGGTCGCAGTGGCGACCGCGAGCTGCATCGGCGTGAAGCTGTTGTAGCCCTGGCCGATGCCCGCGGAGATCGAGTCGCCGAGGTACCACTTGCGATGCTCCTCGCGGTACTTCTCGCCGGCGAAGCGCGTGCGCTTCCACTCGCGCGACGGCAGCGTGCCGACGAGCTCGCCCTCGATATCGACGTCGGTCTTGCGGCCGAAGCTCAGCGTGCCGAGGAAACGCGCGGTGTCATCGATGTCGGTCTCGCTCGCGAGTACGTAGTAATAGGTGTCGCACGACACCACGATCGACTTGTACATGTCGACGCTGCCGTGGCCGCCGGGCTTGTCGTCGCGGAAGCGATACGACGACCCCGGCAGCTGGAAATAGCCGGGATCGGATATCGCCTGCTGCGGCGTGCGCCTGCCCGAGGTGAGGGCGGCCAGCGCCAGGAACGGCTTGATCGTGGACCCGGGCGGATAGGCGCCGCGCAGCGGCCGGTTGAGCAGCGGCTTGTCCGGCGAGTTGTTGAGGAGGTCCCAGTTCGCGGTATCGATGCCCTCCACGAAGAGGTTGGGGTCGTAGCCCGGCTTGCTCACGAAGGCGAGGACGTCGCCGGTGGTGGGGTCGATCGCCACCAGCGCACCGCGCCGGTCGCCGAAGGCCGCCTCCGCCACCTCCTGCAGCTTGATGTCGAGCGACAGGCGCAGGTGGTTGCCCGACACGGGCGGTGTGCGCGAGAGCGTGCGTACGGCGCGTCCGCCGGCGTCGACCTCGACCTCCTCCACGCCCGTGGTGCCGTGCAGCTCGCGCTCATAGGACAGCTCCACGCCCACCTTGCCGATGTAATCGGAGCCCTTGTAGTTGGGCTGCTCCTCCCACGAGGCGATGCGCTCGAGGTCGCGGTCGTTGATGCGGCCGATGTAGCCGATCACGTGCGAGGCCACCTCGCCGTACGGGTACTGGCGGAAGAGCCGCGCCTTGATCTCCACACCGGGGAAGCGATAGCGATTGACCGCGAAGCGCGCGACCTCCTCGTCGGTGAGCCGCGTGCGCAAGGGCATGCTCTCGAAGTTCTTCGATTCGTCGAGGAGCTTGCGGAAGCGGCGGCGGTCGCGCGGCTGGATCTCCACGATCGTGGCGAGCGCGTCGATCGTGGCCTCGAGGTTGGCGATGCGCGAGGGTGTCAGCTCGAGCGTGTAGGCCGAGTAGCTTTGCGCGAGCACGATGCCGTTGCGGTCGGTGATCACGCCCCGGTTGGGCACGATCGGGATGATCGCCACGCGATTGGACTCGGCCAGCGTGCGGTAGTGCTCGTGCCGGACCACCTGCAGGTACACGAAGCGCGCGAAGAGCGCGCCGAAGGCGACCAAGGCCAGCACGCCCGCGATCACCAACCGCCGCCGGAAGAAGAACACCTCGCGCTCGGCATTGCGCACCTCGGGGCCCGAGTAGCGCGTGCCGTAGTCGTGGCGGCGGGACGTGAAGAGGCGTCTCATGGCGCGCTACAGCTCGTGGGCCGAATGCGAGGGGCGCTGCGGGCGCTGCAGCAGCACGGACAGCAGCGGCCACAGGAGCGCGCCCACGAGCGGCGGCACGAAGTACGTCCAGCCGGGGAACGGCGCCCCGCCCACGAAGCGGACGAGGAGCACGAGCGCGGAGCACGCCGTGAGCAGCACCGCGACCTGCGGCGCCTGCTGCCACAGCGGAAAGCGCAGCACGCGACGGCGGAAGTACTCGGCGGCGTAGGCGAGCACGGCATACGAGAGCGCATGCTGGCCGAAGACGGTGGCATCGGCAACGTCCATCACCACGCCGAGCAGCCACGCCACGCCCACGCCCACGTAGCGCGGCTCCTGGATGCACCAGTAGAGCACGACGATCATCAGGAAGTCGGGCCGCAACAGGAGCGCCGTCCCGGTGGCCGGCACGAGGTTGGCGAGCAATCCCAGCAGGAAGGTGAGCAGGATGAACCACGGGTTCGCCTGCTTGAGGATCTCCTCGGGGCGCGCGGAGGAAAAGAGGTCAGCCACCGCGCCGTCCCTTGCCGCGCCCCTTCTTGGCGGCATCGCCGTCGTTGGGCTCCTCCGGCCGCGGCGGCGGGGCCACGGTGGCGCCGAGCACGAGCATGTGCGTGCTGCGATCCGGACCGGCCAGCGGACGCACGAGGATGCGCGCGAAGACCTGCCCCGAGTCGCGCTCCACGGCCTCCACCTGCGCGACCGCGAGGCCGGGCGGATAGGTGCCGTCGATGCCCGAGGTCACGAGACGGTCGCCTGCCTTGATGTCCGCATTGGGCGCCATGAACCGCAGCTCGGGCAGGCGTCCCGCACCCGAGCCGAAGAACACGCTGCGCACGCCGCTGCGCACCACCTGCACCGGCACGGCCTGTTCCTTGTCGGTGACGAGCGTGATCTCGGCCATCGCCGGATACACGCGCGTGACCTGGCCCACCACGCCGAGCGCGTCGATCACGGCGAAGCCCGGCTGGATCTGCGCATCGCTGCCGCGATTCACGAACACCTTCTGGCTGAAGGGATCGCGGCCCGTATAGAGCACCTGCACCGCGGTCGCCGAGCCGCCGTAACCCTTGGACAGGTCGAGGAGCGTGCGCAGGTTGGCATTCTCCTCGCGCAGGCGGCTGACTTCGAGCGCGGCCTCCGTCTGCACGAGGAGGTCCTGCCTGAGGAGAGTGTTCTCGTCGGTGAGGTCGCGCTTGGACGCGAAGTACGCACCCACCCACGCGAGCGCCTCGCCGGGGATCTGCACGGCGCGCTGCACGGGATACAGGGCCACGGCCACGACCTGGCGCACGCCCTCGAGATAGCGGAAGCGCGTATCGGCAAACATCAGCGCGATCGAGAGCAGGCCGAAGAAGGCGAGTCGCGCGAGCGGCGAGGGCCCGCGATGGAAGAACGGCGGCGGCTCCGCCGAGACGTGGTGCATCACCAACCGGAACCTCTTTCGCGGATGTCCGGCATTGGATTGCGGCGCGGCGCGAAAGTGCTGTTCACGAGT